>JABAAV010000100.1 GCA_014238595.1 Myxococcales bacterium
TGGTCAAATAATGGATGGTTGCAGGTTCTGCCGAAAACAAAAAACTTTCCGGTGAAACACGAAGTCCTCGTCGTCTTGTACATGTTGCCGTTGTATTGATTGTAGTGTCTCCATATGTTTCTTCCATGAGGATGGTTGTTGTACCTTTTTTCGTTTTTACTGAAACTACTTTAATCGTTATTGTCGTAATGTTTTCTGTTAAAGATTCAATAGGACTGTATGTCCATTCATAGCCTTCAACAAACGGCATATAAGTTAAACCGCAGGCAGGTTTTTTAGCTAATGCGGTGTCGGCACAAAAAAATTGTAATAACAATCCAAACGTGGTTATGAATAATAATCGATGCATGAGTTGATTTTAAAGAAGTGCGTTTTTGAGTCTTCCTTTGAGAGATTGATGTTCTTGAATTAAAGCAGAGGGTAGAGAAGATCCGACAGTTTGAAAGAATATGTCAATATCTTCACATTCATTCAACCAATGTGTTGGTGTAACAGATAAAAGCTCTTGTTGAATACTGTGTGGAACGTTTAAGTCTTCAGCAAAGATATCAGATGCATAAGGTATCATACCAATGGGTGTTTCTTGGGCTTCTGCAATACCTTCACAGCGTTCTATGATCCATTGTAAAACACGAAAGTTCTCACCAAATCCAGGCCATAAAAACTGACCGTTATCATTGGTTCGAAACCAATTGACTGCGAAAACAGGCGGTGATTGGTTGTTTTTTCCAAAGTCGAGCCAGTGATTGAAATAATCTCCAATATGATATCCACAAAATGGACGCATTGCCATTGGATCTCTTCTTATTGTTCCCACAGGCGTGGTTGCGGCAGCAGTGGTTTCTGATGCCATTGTTGCACCAATAAAAACACCATGATTCCAACTGTATGCTTGATAAATCAATGGTGTTAGCTTAGCGCGGCGACCACCGAATATAATGGCAGAAATGGGAACACCTTGAGGGTCATCCCATGTTGTTGCCAGTGTAGGACATTCGGTAAGCGGTGTTGTATAGCGAGAGTTAGGATGTGCTGCACATGTGTTGTTATTAGGTGTCCATGTTGTTCCTTGCCAATCAATGGCCGTTTCAGGAGGTTCTGACATTCCTTCCCACCATGGACATCTATTGTCAGTGAGTCCAACATTGGTGAAAATAGTGTTGCGATGGATCATGTTCATGGCGTTGGGGTTTGTTGTTGTATTGGTTCCAGGTGCGACACCAAAAAAACCTGCTTCAGGATTGATGGCACGCAGGACACCCTGATCATCAAATCGTAGCCAAGCAATATCATCACCGACTGTTGTAATTTCATACCCTTTAATGGAGTAAGGTGGTTGCAACATGGCGAGATTTGTTTTGCCACAAGATGAAGGAAGCGCTGCGACAACATAATGTTGTTTGTTTTCTGGTGTGCGAATCCCAAGAATTAACATGTGTTCGGCAAGCCATCCTTCGTTTTTTCCCATAACACTTGCTAATCTTAAGGCAAAACATTTTTTGCTTAAAAGTGCATTACCACCATATCCAGAATTAATGCTCCAAATTGTGTTGGATTCGGTAAAATGGGCAATGAATCGTTGGTTGGGATCCAACGTTCCAAGTCCATGCATTCCTTTTACATAGTCATGGCTGTTACCGAGTTTCTTGAGTGCATCGTTGCCAACGCGTGCCATGATATTCATATTAATGACGATATAGGGTGAATCGGTGATTTGAATACCTACTTTAGAGAACGGTGAATCTATGGGTCCCATAACATAAGGAATGATATACATTGTTCGCTGTTTCATACAGTTTTGAAACAGCGGTTTGATTGATTGTTCGGCTTGTTGCGGAGACATCCAATTGTTTGTGGGACCTGAATCTGATTTATGTTCACAACAGATGAATGTTTTGCTTTCATCCCGTGCGACATCATTCGGGTGGCTACGGTATAGATAGGATGACGGAAAATGATCTGGATTGAGTGAGATCAGCTCACCCTGGTCAGTCATAGATTTAATCAGTACATTTTGTTCTTCTTCTGAGCCGTCACACCAGACGATATTTTGAGGAACACATAGTGTAGCACATTCTTCGATCCAGTGAATGAGATTTTTGTTTGTTGTAGAATGAAACACTGATTGTGATGTGATTTAGTTGAGTGACCTTATCCATTCTTCAATGGTTTGTCGTTTTTCCAAGCAAAGAATGTCACCACCAAGAGGCATTGTTCCAATGAGAGGCAAATCTCCTGAAAAACGTCCGCCTTGTGAATCGTGATCGATGGTTACCATGAGCAAACTTTTTTCAGGATCTCCTGGAACGACCCGAATTGCATTGTTTTTTGCTGAAACATTGACGAGTTCATCGAACGCCATGCCTTCGCGTAGATCCATTGTTTGAGTGTTGACATGACAGCTCGCTGCTGCGGCACAACTTGGTGTGAAAATATGTTGTTGAATCCATTCGAAGTTGCCGAAATTATCTTCTGCAATGGCATCAGCACAGTCAGAGTTTGAGTCAGGGCTTGATGTGTCATGATCACAGGCGGAAAAAAATAGAAATGAAAGGATTAATATAAAAGGGTATGAATTGTTCATTATTGATGAGCTCCTAGTGTTGACTGGTTTTGATCATTTTTTAATTAATCAGTGTGAGAATCGAGCAATTTAATCCATTGCTCAATGGTTTGTCGTTTTTCCAAACAAAGAATATCTTCATCAATCGGCATTGTTCCAATGAGAGGCAAATCTCCTGAAAAACGTCCACCTTGTGATTCGTGATCGACAATGATCATGAGCAAACTTTTTTCCGGATTGCCTGGAGTGACTCGAAGTACATCGCCTCGTGGAGGTTCATGATTGGGATCTTGGTTTTGCAAATTATCCGCCATCGTTTTAAAAGTATATCGAATTGAATTGCTTGTTGGTGCAACATCGACCAATTCATCGAATGCCATACCTTTGCGAAGATCCATGTTTTGAGTGTTAACGTGACAGCTTTCTGATGCGGCACAGCTTGGTGTAAAGATATGTTTTTGAATCCAATCGAAGTTGCCAAAATTTTCTTCTGCAATGGCGTCAGCACAGTCGATTATCGGAGTATCTGGAGTATCTGGAGTATCTGGAGTTTCATCACCACAAGCTGAATAAATGATAGCCAAAAGAAGAAAGATAGACAGATATGATTTATTCATCGTTTTTATTCCTTTTTAATGATTTGATGAAACAAGCATTGTGGCATGATGAGAGTTTACTTTTTATCGAGAATATTTCAATAGAGCATAACTACTCATTGAGCAATTTAATCCATTGTTCAATAGTTTGTCGTTTTTCCAAGCACAGTAAATCTTGGTTGGGAGGCATTGTTCCAATGAGAGGTAAATCTCCTGAAAAACGTCCATTTTGTGAATCGTGATCGATTGTAATTAATAGTGAGCTGTTCCTAGGATCACCTGGAATAACTCGAATTGCATTGTTTATTGATGTGGTTGGAACATTAATCATTTCATCAAATGCAATTCCTTCGCGCAGGTCCATATTTTGAACATTGGTATGACAACTGCCTGATGTTGCACAACTTGGTGTAAAGATACGTTGTTGAATCCATTCGAAGTTGCCAAAATTTTCTTCTGCTATGGCATCGATGCATTCGGGATCACTGCTAGGGTCATTGCTTGTAGATGTGATATCTGATGGATCATTTGGATCATTGATACAGGACAATAAACAAACAATCAATATTCCTAATACGATTGTACGAGTTTTGTTCCATGGCATAGACGCACATTTTTATCATATTATCTTATTTAGTGCTATATCATTAATAATTTGTATATCCCACGTTTATATTTTGCATCGCCAAGGCGACTGCCTCAACCTTCTGTTTTGTCAGGGCGGGTGGTTGTCTTAGACATTGCTTTTGCAGCATCGATTGGAGATGTTTCTTTTGAACATACGACATTTCCTTTTATCAATGGATTAGGCGATCGACTTGCTTTGTGGATTGATCATCACGATCATGAAATGCACGCTGAATACAAAAAAGATCCGCGATTTTGTTTGGCAACAAAACAAGAACATGGTGCTTGTCCTGAAATGATTAATGCTGTGATGGTAAAATCAATCGGTAAAATAGACACCATTGTAACGCATGTCGATTTTGATGGATTGTACGCCGCAACGAAATGGATTCTAGGAGGG
>JABAAV010000101.1 GCA_014238595.1 Myxococcales bacterium
TGTTGATCTTGTAGCTGCCGTCAACAAGTACAACTATGGTGGCATGGCGCATGTTCATCTCACACCATTTTCAGGAAAATTCTCTTTCTTTAACACTGCGATTTTATATTGGAACACTACAATTTCAGTTGGTGTTGCTGCAGTGATGTCTGAAACAATTCCCCGTCTTGAATATCATCACGAACCATTTAACAATATATCCTTGGGATCGAGTGTCGCACTTTCATTTCAACTCGCTGTTACAGATTGGTTTTCTCTATCCACAGGCCTACGACACAACCTTATTTTTGATACGTTTGAAGCAAAAGATCGCGAAGCAATTGATGCAAAAACAGCAGCAGATTCTCAAAGCACATCTTTTTTCACAGAAAATCTCGTACTCCATACAGGACTGACTTTTCGATTCGGAGGAAACTAATCAATGTCTGATCGTTGGCTGAAATTTGCATTCGCAATTCTTACCTTTATCATCCTGTTAACAACCCCTGCTTTTGCAGAAAGACCCTACATAGATGGTCCCATGGTCAAAAGCAAACCCCTATTATATGAAGGACGATTTGAAATCACACCTTTGTTTGAAATGAGCATCGATCCTATTTATTATTATACACTTTCTGGAGGGTTGAAATTTGACTACGGACTCTACGAATGGCTTTCTATAGGGGCATTAGGTTTAGGTGGATTTAGTCTTGGTAATGGAGTTGTTCAAGAAATCAATGCTGCGCCTTCTGCTTCACCATCAGATGTTCGATCAGTACGCAACAGCGGATCATCACTGAGTGATTTCACCAATACAATGCCCATTCATGGTGCTATTTATGCTTCCGTACGACCACTGTATGGAAAAATGTCATGGGATGATTACAGTATCAGTTACATTAATGCCTATTTATCTGCAGGTCTTTCTATTGCACAATTGTCCAATGTCTGCCTTTCCTGTCAAGGGACAGACAACAACAATCCCTACGATGATATTCCTACTAATGTAACTGAAAATGACAATATTACAGCTCTTGCGAGTGCAGGTGTTAGATTAGGTCTGTATGTTGGAGCAGGTCTTCAAATCTTTTTAACTAAAAATATAGCACTTGATTTATTTCTACGTAATTACATTTTTGAAGACAATCCTACAGGCTTTGATTTGAACAATGATCTTTCTATTACGGCTGAAGATAATCAATATTATCATCATCTATTTGCTGGCATCGGATTATCAATCTTGTTACCACAAAACGATTTTTAGTCTCTATAATTCATGCTAAAGAGGATGTAAGACGTGACTCGACTCTCTTTGCTTATCTTTCAAAGATATCGATGGATGATACGTTTTGTGCTTATTTCGGCATTTTGCATTCTGATCACAACAATCATACTCCAAACATTCCTTAACGGTTCTAGATTAGCTCAACATATCGCCAATGCTATTAACAACAATATTCGTGGAACGATATCTGTTGAATCCGTACAATGGCCTGCACATCAACTTGTCAAAGGGCTTTTAGGTGGCGATGTAGATATTACATTACGCAATGTCACTGTTTTCGATCCTGACAACGAACAAATCATTGATGCACCCTTGGTTGTTGCACGTATTGCTCCTTATCATATCATCACAGGGTATTGGGCGTTTGTTTTCAGCGATGTTCATGTCACAGGGGGTTGGGTTAAAATACGTTATAAAGATTGGACATGCGAAACATGTACGGAACCAACAACAGATGCAACCATCGTGTCTACATTCTCAACAAAACCTTCATTTAAAAAAATATTGCATCATGCTGAAACAGAGACAGGTCCTCCTATTTTTGAGCTTAAAAAAATGTCAGCAGAAGGTGTGACCGTTGACATTAAAGATGAAAATTCTCATTTAATATTCAATCATACCAGTAGTCATGGCTGGCTTTATTACGATGGCAGACACAAAGATGACCTGTTTGCTTTTGTTTTAGAAGATGGTGTGTCTTCCTCTGGAAGTTTTACATTGTTTGATCTTCCAACCATTCCTTTGGATGTCACCACAATTCAGTATTTCAAACAAGAATCAGACCAATCCGATGATTACACGGAACAGGTTGCACACAACTTAACATGGGATGGAAATATTCAAACATCATGGGGCCCTCTCATACAATTAAAAGGGGGGCTTTTTGATTATTGGACAAATCCTAATGGTGGATATTATAACACCGTTTTTGATATTCAAAATGCCAGCCCTATTACAGAGAAAATAACTAACAATGTCATCAATGGCGATAAGCTTGACCTCACGATCAAAATAACAGCGAATAAAGTCACACCTCTTTATAATTTTTCATTGAAAAACGCCATCGTCAGTTTATCAACTCACAATAAGAAAACATTCGTTTTTGATTCAGCAGAATTAAGTTTAAATTCAGAAACAAAATCAGGTGAACTTGAAGGACATCTGTCCAATAAAGAAATTGTTGGATTAAAATATGATTGGAACAATAATCTGCAGACAAATTTTACAATTCTTCATCCGATCAATGTGTCTTTGTTGTTAAATGATACCATCACTGAAATCTTCGGCGGCAACACACTCACAGGTTCATTCACATTAGATTTTGAAAACAAATTCAACATAAAGAATTTAAATCTTCAATTAGGACAAACGATGTTTAATGGTGGCCTGTCTTATTCAAATCATAAAATTTATCCACACAATTTATCTGCAAAACAAAACAATACGCGTGTTCGAACAATAAACAAATTGAACTATGTCGATCTCACGTCTTTCACCCAAGAAGGCATCCTTGATTGTCCATTAAATCTCTCGTTATCGATTTGGTCTAATAAATTAAATAAATGGCTTGCTCAATATAATGTGCCTACGATTTCAGAAAGAGCCCAAGGGAAAGTTTATATTAACGGCACTCTCAAAAAACCAATCGTGAAAACAAATGTTGTTTTCAATGATGTTCCTTTTTTAGGACAAACACATGCAACATTGTTGTATCGAAATAAAATTGTTACGATTGTTGAGGCTATTTCTAAGCCATTACATGGATTAATTCAAACCGAAGGATCTATTCAACTCAATAAAAAGGCATCAATACTCAACATCCAAAGCGATGGTCTTGATCTCGAGCTATCAAAAATTCCAGGCATCGGAAACTTTCTTCATGGCATCGGAAATTTCACCGTAACGTTAACTAACAATGAACATAACTCTATTGAAGCATCTGCAACCGCCTATGTACCAGAGATGTCTTTTTGGGGGGAAACCTACAGAAATCTCACACTGACAGGTGCTAAAAAAGATAGAAGCATCAATCTAAAAGCTTCTGCAAATACAAACAACAATGAATCATTGGAAATTGTAAGTCAATTCGATTTAGGTGACACACCTCAATCGTCTATTCAATCAAAATCTCAAAAAAACACCATCCCAATGAATTTTGTTTTGAACGAAATTGAAAAAGACATTTTGAGTATCCAAGGGAACCTATTAGACAAACAAATATTTTTCGAAAGCATATTTGAATTCAACCCAAAGTTTCATTCGAACAACAGCATCACATTTGAAGATATCCCTCTAGAAAAAATATGGCCTGATTGGTCCAACGAATACAATGTTAAAGGAACGTTTTCAGGCAAAATAGAACACCTCATTTTATCATCTCACGATGCTTTTTCGTTCACGCTACGTATTTCTGATTTGAATATTAAAAAAGATTTTGAACTCTCCAACCCGCTTCATCTTAAAAATGATAAAGAAATCCTTGTTGTTTTTAAGAATGGTCAAGCCAACATTGTTGAACCTATTCGTCTAACAAGTACTACAGGACAATTGTCAATCGCTGGTTTTTGGGGTGAACAAGTAGGATTAACACTTCAAGGAGATATTGATTTAAATGAATTGCTGCCTTTAACAGACCGTTTTTTTTCAAAACTTGAAGGCAATATCGGTTTTGATTTTTCGATCACAGGCAATAAAAACAATATAATCTGGAATGGAAAATCCTCGTTTAAAAACATTGCTGCACATGGATCAGATAACAATGCTCTGATTTCGTTTCCATCAACAGAGCTCATTGTCAACAATAATCTGATTGTCATCAACCAACATCAAATCAATGTTCAAGATACTGTAACAAAAAAGACCTACCCA
>JABAAV010000102.1 GCA_014238595.1 Myxococcales bacterium
TTGATCTAGCGCGTTAGATAGTGCCTTGATCTAGCGCGTTAGATAGTGCCTTGATCTAGCGCGCTAGATAGTGCCTTGATCTTGTGCGTTAGATAGTGCCTTGATCTTGTGTGCCAGATAATTTCTTGGGATAATACACGTTCATCAAATGCAATCCTTGTGGTGGTGCTGTGACACCTGCGTTTGTCCGATTGCACGATTCTAAAATAGATTTCATGGATGATTGATCAAGTTTTTTTTCAGAGAGATTCACTAACGTTCCTACAATAATACGAACCATTTTACGTAAAAACGCATTGCCTTTGATATCGATATATACCCAATGCTTATCTTGTTGAATAATATCAATTGACGTAATATGTCGTATCGTTGTTTGTGCTGTATCACCTGAAGCTTGAAATGCAGTAAAATCATGTTCTCCAATCAATGCTTGGGTTTCTTGACGCATGAGCGCTAAATCGAGAGGTTTTTTTCGATGCCATGCGATGTTTTCTGCAAACGGAGAACGATCCCGTTTGATCCACAATCTATATTGATAGTGTTTTCCAAGTGAATCAAATCTGGAATGAAAATCTAAAGGCATTTCATGGACATCACGAATAACAATGTTTTTCATCAACGCTGTGTTGATACCGCGACGAAAATTATCAAGGCTCATTGATGAATGCGTTATAAAATGTGCAACTTGTCCATGTGCGTGAACACCGGCATCTGTACGAGATGCTCCAATAATTTCTATGGGTTGATTGAGTATAGAAGAGAGCGCTTCTTCTATGTGCGATTGAATCGAAGGTGCATTTTCTTGACGTTGCCAACCGGATAGGGTTGTTCCATCGTATTCAATGACAAGCTGTATATTGCGTTTCTTGGGTGGATTAGAATTCAAAGTTAATGCCAGCAAGCCACAGAGTATCGCCTAGACGAAGTTGTGTTCTATTAAAAACATCCATATCAATGGTCGTTAACTCTGCAAAAAAACCAGCATTATGAATACCTAGATCGCGTTGCAATGAACGTTCTGCCCAAGGATCGAGGCGTGATGCCTGAAAGGATATCCCTATGGTGTACTGCCAGCCTAATGAAGCACCGATGCCTCGATTATGCTCTGTATTGATCTCTGAATCTGTCACTGCAGTGATATTGCCGTTAGAATCCATCATTGGCTGTATCATATCGTTGTCGTCTGTGATTGAAGCGATATTGCCATTAGGATCGGTAACCCACCATAGCCCAAAGATTAGGCCAACTTTGCCATAAGGAATGAATGGAATATTCCAATAATCATTCAATGCTGTGACACGATAAATCAATTTTGCTGAAACGGGAACGATACTCAGGGATGTTGTGTCTGTCTCTGAACGTTCGATGCTATCGGTTGCCTTACTAAAATCAAGGAGTGCTTTTGCAGAATTTCGAAACCATCCAACCTCTGCTCCAAGACCTAATTGACCCCAAGAATAAGAAAGAAAAGCATCGAGTTCGAATTGAGTGAGCAATGATCTTCCTGTTCCAAATACGATCTCATAAGGACCATTGTCATGATCAAATTCGCGATCAATCCCAGGAAGATATGGTCCAAATTTAATATCAAGCTGCCATGTTATTATCGTTTCATCTGATGGGTCTTGAATGAGTGTAGAATTCAAGGTCTGATTGATTGATTCAGCATGAGCTGATGCTGAAAAAGAAGTTATCATCAAGCAACAACTCGCCAATAACAATGACTTATTTATTTTTCTTCGATTAAGCAATTTCTAAGAATCAGTAACGCTAAACATAAAAACACAAAAAATATAGGGACATATTCCCAGATAGCAACGAGTATCATTAAGGGTGTGAGTAAGATAATTGCAGCAACTCTTGCTAAGCTATGCTCTTGGATGAACAACGCTGCAGAAGGGCTATGTGTATAATAAAATTGAACAAACTTTTTCCCCCAGTCAGAGGTGGCTAAAGTATTGTCACGAAAACGACGAAAAACACGGACAAATGGATGATTGTAATTTCCAAAACTGGCAGTCGCAATAAAACAAAATTCACAGTCACATGTTCCATCTGAATCTGTATCACATCGTGGATCTTCACCACATAGGCCTGATAGTTGGCCACCTTGATCGTTATATTCTTCCCAAAAATCTATCGATGGTCGTGGTGTGTTTATACCAATATCGAATACCGAAGCGTTTTTGCGCGCATCGATCGTAGCTAACATGACACGATAAGGGACATGATTTTCCAACTCATTGATCCGAAACGATGTTTCAGTGCTTCCGAGTTTTTCTGTACATGCAAAAACATTTGAAGGAACCGCTGTATCTCGTTGCAATGCTTTTCCACAAAGATCATTAGGGGATTGGTATGCGTTGTCCGATCTAGGAAAATTATCCCTAGGGTGATTGCTGTCATCAGCACGGACACATAATAGTTGAATAGCATCGACATCATCTAAATTGGTTTCAGATAAAGTCCATGTGACGAACAAACCTTGCTCTCCTGAATTGATATTAATATTTGTTGGCAACGGTGGTGGTTCGCTATCAGTTGTAATATCTAAGGCTATGATGTTTTCATAAATAGCATCAGCATCGTCATCGACAAGAAGATAAATGCTTCGTGTCGATTCTGTTGTATTGCATGTGTCTTCATTCGGATTCATCAATTGTTTCGTTGTTATAGGAATAACAGTTGATGTTTTCAGACTGTTAATATCTGTAATAGTCTCAATTAATTCACATCGAGAATTCCGCGTTTCAATGTTGGTTGTGTCATCGCAATGAGTTCCAGTCCATACCTCAACAGGTTTGCTGTCTAAAAGATTTCCACCAAAATCTCGGAGTGTGATTTGTACGCCAAAGGTTGTGTCACAGACACAATTGGCTTCATTGAAAAACTGTATTTGTTCTGTCTCATCCATATCTGTATAGCTTTGATCCGATGCCTGTTTTTTCAAACGAAGTTCGAAAGATGCGCCTTGAAGATCAACAGCATAGACTAATGAAACATTCAGTATTCCCATGAGTACGATCAATGGGATGAGAATTTTCTGAAGCATTTGATGAATCATTAACAGCACAAAAACAGCACAAAAACGATTGTGGGAGAAATTTTTCCTGAAAGAGTTATTGGTTGTCATTAGCATCACCTTTAAGAATTTTCAAGGTGTTGATTGAACGTCCTGATTGCATTGGAGAGGTTAACGTCAACGCAAAATAGTCATTGTTTGTAATGAGATTGTTTGTGTGTAAGATATTTCTTACACATGCGATGGCTTGTTTTGTAGAAGAAATCGGTGGGATAACAAAAGGAGTCACACCCCAATAAGAGGCTAGTCTTGTGTATATAACAGGATTGGATGTCAGTGCGATGATAGGGACTTCAGGTCTGTATTTGCTGAGGAGTCTTGGAGAGCCGCCAGATTCACTGATGGTTACAATAATGGGCAAATGCATTCGTTTTACTGCAACGGCAGTGGCGTGAGCAATGGCATTAGTAAATATTGGAATGTCTAATATGGGTTCTCCAATTTCGTGTTGATAATGCTCACTTTGTTCGATTTCACAGATAATTTTATTCATAATTTGTAACGCCTTGAATGGATATTTCCCTGCAGCCGTTTCTCCGGAAAGCATGACAGCATCAGTGCCATCTAAGACAGCATTAGCAACGTCAGAAACTTCAGCACGGGTTGGTCGTGAATTGGTCATCATGGATTCCAGCATTTGTGTTGCTGTGATCACAAGCTTTCCAAGTTTATTAGCCATTTTGATAATCTTTTTCTGAAATAGGGGTACTTTTTCGGCACCAAATTCGACGCCTAGATCCCCGCGTGCCACCATCACGCCGTCACTTTCTTTGATAATTTCATCTAAATTAGTCAACGCTTCGGGTAATTCTATTTTAGCAATAACAGGGATTGCGATGTTTCCAATCATGGCAAGTTTTTTAGTTTGTCTAATGTCTTCAGCAGTACGCACAAACGATAATCCGATAAAATCAACATGGTGTTTGATGGAAAACTGTAAATCACTTTTATCTTTGT
>JABAAV010000103.1 GCA_014238595.1 Myxococcales bacterium
ACTGTTGTTTTTACGTGTACCTGTACGTGTTTGGCATGTGTTACCTCGATAGTACAGTAGTACACAAGTACACTAGTATACAAAGTTACATAGTTCAGACTCCATTGAAACGCTGTTCCTATCGTTACATGCTTCATTTTTTTGTGAGTAGTATCATCTCGCTTCATCACTGCAGTGACATAGACGATTTTTGTCTCATCATCGATTTTATAAAAAATTCTCTGATTGACCTCTTTAACACGATATCTTATGGCGTAAGTATTTTGATTCGTGAGTTTTTAGAAATGAGGACAGGTCTTGGATTGTGTTGTAGGTCTTCAATGATGCTTTCAATATCTTTTCTAGCACCACTATCTAGTTTCTTAATATGTCTATTAGCCTTGGTTGTTCTTTCTACTTTGTACACAATGTATAATCCGATACACTATATCAAATCCGAAACGCCCCACTTTTTAGCTTTTTTGTGTAATTCAGTCTCGACCTCTGCAAGCTCTGAGCCAAGACGTGATTCTATTTCGTCTGATTTTTTTTGTAGACGTTTTATTTCATGAATTTGACTATCGGTTAGCTTTCCTTCGAGTGTATCCATTTGTTCCTCCTTTAAAACAACGAAATACGTTACTTTCATCTTTTGTAGATCTGCAATGATATTGTAGATGCGTAATGATGATGTCACTTTGTTAAGTATTAGGCATACTAGAATTGACAACATGTGTCACTTTTGTAGATGCGTAATGATGATGTCACTTTAATAGGTGGAAGTGTAGAAAATCGATTCTAAGACGTTTTTATGACCATTCTAGCCAATTTATAACACCGCAAACGCACTCCACTGATTAGATTCCTACCAACCTAATCGGGCATCAATGCTGGTGACATATGTTCAACCCTTGTATTCATAGACCCGCTATAATCCAATACAGATGCTAGGGTTAGTTGGGTAATAGGTGAACCCAAAACAATCAATCACAGATTCAACGGTATGGCTTTGATATGATTGTTTTTAAAAATTAAACGTCATGATTGCGCTTCTACTATGGTTTCTAATTGATCAATCCAAGCATTAAATACAGGGCATTTTTCTCTCATTTTAGAAATGCCGATATCCTTAGCAAGGGTGATGCCTGTCGATGTTTTAGCAAACTTTGTCTTAGAAACCCGTTGAGACCAAGCCTCAAGTCGCTTCGAAGGTGCTGTTTGGGGACTATTATTAATGGCTTCGGGCTCACCGTGGGTGGTGAGGACATCAGATATTTCTGTTTCATTAATACCCAGCTCAGAAGCCAGCAATGCACTATCACTGAATAATAAGGCTTCAAATTCATGGATTGACATATAGGGTATAAATCGTCGATTAGATTCTTGTTTTGAAAATTGCTTATTAATTTCTTTCTTAGTCTCTTTGTTAATGTGTTTAGCAATGTGATCAGGTTTTGAATTTTCGGGAACGGAATCTATGCCAGGCCATTCTTTGATGCCGTAATAATCGACAAAGGTGGTCACGTAGGTTTCAGTACGCTGTTTTAAATGATTGCCAATGTCTTTTTTCACGCGTGCAAATCTAACATCACCACCTTTTTTCTTTGGTTTTCTGTTTTTGTTTAGGGTTTTTACTTGTGTGGCTTTCATGTCTATATTTTTTTCTGCAAGATAAGGCGCAAGGATTTGTTGTATAAACAGCTGTTCCGTTGCTCCTTCAACAATAGCAAAAACTTCAGTAAAATTACTCATATACTGGTCCCCCCGCAATAACATTCTTCGTCCAAAGTTCGCCAATAGAATAATCTTCCAACCATTCAGAAAAATCTTCTTCATTGAGTCTCTGAAATGTTGAAGCGCCTTCTTTACGGTTCACCACAACAATGTCATCAACAGCAAATTGATCGATCAGTGCGGGCGATTGGGTAGCTACAATCACTTGAGTGCGCTGGGCAGCTTGCTGAATCAATTCGGCTAAAATAACAATGGCCGCAGGGTGCAAGCCCAGTTCTGGCTCATCAATAATAATGGCTGAGGGTGGGTTTGGTTGTAATAGAGCCGTCGCAAGACAGATAAAGCGTATGGAGCCATCTGATAGATGATAAGGCTGCATAGGGTAATCTGAACCTTTTTGTGTCCAACTCAGTCTTACTTTGCTTTCTTCACCTAATTTCTGAACGTCTAACAGTAAATCATCAAAAAATGGCATCACGCGATGAATAGAATTAATAATAGCTTTATAGCTTCGTGGGGAGTTCTTTCTTAGATTAAGTAAGAACGGGGATATATTAGAAGCATTACCTCTTAATTTTTGATTATCTTCAATTATTTCAGACCGCCGCATCGGTGCAGATGTACTGGTATCGTGAAAATGATACACCATCCAATTTGATATAGATTTATAAACAAAGTAGCCAACCCCATTGTTTTGTCCATTCTGTGCTTTCTCATTTCTTTCATTGTAAAGCTGACTTTCGATTCTGCTGTGGTTGCTATCAGACTTATAAGGACGCCAATCCATTGGTGTATTTTGATCTTTTGTTACAAATTTACGATCTTCGCTGATGAAGAAGCGTTCATCTGCAGTTGGAGTAAGAATGCAGCGATACAAATTAGAAGCTTGTTTCGTACGACTGAACGACTCAAAATCAACCTCAATCTTTATTTTTTTAGTAACTTGGATGCCGTTAAATAAAAACTTATCAGATCCACCACGTTCAAATATAAATCGATGTAAGTTTGTATTACTCATGGCCATTAACATGCGGAATATTAGGACGAAATTACTTTTTCCAGATCCGTTTGCACCAATAAAAATGTTCAAATTATTAAGATGAAATTCATCAACGTTCTTAATTGACCTGAAACCTTTAATAGTGATTTTATTTAACGCACCTTCCACAATAGCTCTCCTAGATCGACTTGACTTCAGTCTTGGGTAATAATTGTTTTAGAATCTGGTCGACATTGATTTGTGTAGTATCAGAGACACAAACTCAAAGACAAAAAGAAACATAGATAAATTGGTTGTTTATTAGCTGTTAACATAAATAATAATGAAAAGGGATCGAACAATGAAGACAATCCTTAAATAAAGCCCATCATCATCGATTGAAGATTGTGTACCAAGCACAACACTTATAATAATGAAGAGGACTAGGCTACTACAATATAGCTCACAATAGCTCGTTACGAAAACCTATCCCATTAAGTTAACTGGTACGCCTATCTACAAAGTTACGTAGTTCAGACTCGATTGAAACGTTATTTTTTAAGACATGCTATCCTATGCACACCATGTCTGACCGTGTGCTTGTCTGTGCTCGTTAGCTTTTTACCTTTTGTTGCATCCTGTGGATCCCATGAGAAACAGGACATATTAACCACTAATTTAGATTGATCCTTTTCACACAAAGCCTCTGAATCTGAATCACCGATTAAGCACGATAGGTATAAGAGTTCGTTGCTTGACAGTGATCTACGGGCATAGATTTGTATAGTTGCCTAAGTTGCAATTCGTGAGGGATGGATTTTCGGATATGTCAAACGATCCATCGACGGTTTGTAATTGTGAACAGGCGATGCTTGTTAAGCTGTCGTTTTCGGACATGTCAAACGATTCATCGACAGTTTGTAGTTGAGGAAAGGCGATGCTTGTTAAGCTGTTGTTTCCGGACATGTCAATCGGTCCATCGATTGATTGTAGTTGTGACAAGTCGATGCTCGTTAGATTGTCGTTGTTGTATATAAAAAGATACCCATCGACAGATTGTAGTTTTGACAAATTGAGGCTTGTTAAGTTGTCGTTGTCGAACATATAAACCTCTCCACCAGCCGATTGTAGTTGTGATACATCCATGCTCGTTAGATTGGGGTTTTTGAAGATATGAACATAATCACCAACTGTTTGTAATTGTGGAAAAGCGATGCTTGTTAGGTTGTCGTTGTCAAATATAATAAAAGAGTTATTGATTGATTGTAATTGTGGCAAGGAGATACTCGTTAGATTGTTGTTGTTGCTTATACCAACACTCCCACCAACAATTGATTGTAGTTG
>JABAAV010000104.1 GCA_014238595.1 Myxococcales bacterium
TATACAAGAAAACGTTTCTTTTAATGTTTGATTCGCGGGATAGTTAATTTGACGGGTAGCATTCTCAGTGGCAAAGTTTTGAATATAGCGCGCACCTTGTGGCCCCG
Source organism: Myxococcales bacterium (assembly GCA_014238595.1). GTDB lineage: Bacteria > Myxococcota_A > Polyangia > Haliangiales > J016 > JABAAV01. The sequence continues at coordinate 108 of JABAAV010000104.1, forward strand.
AACAGCCCGCCGCTTGTACTCCAGCTTGTAACACACCATCATCGCCGTTGCCTTCACAGCCCACAATAGAGACGCCTCCGACACCAACATCGGTAGAAATGACACCGATCTGCACATTGGGCAATCCTCCTTCTAACGCTTCTAACTGCGTGATGAAGGATCCAAATTTATCTACCAAGGCCTGCTGCTCTGCTCCCATAGAACCCGAGTTGTCAATCACAAACAAGATATCAACATCACGATTTCCACCAACATCAATAATCCGACGTAATTGAGAGTTTTGATTAGGCGTAATTTCCGATAACTGTCGTGTACATGCAATAATCATCATGCACGCGGTTAAAATTACAAAATAATGACGATATCGTTTCCCGTTTTTAACCATAATCAAATCCTTTTTTGTTTTAAGAAAAGGCGATTATAGATCAAATTGTCCCCAAGCAACAACTCAAAAATCACAATGAAGCGTATTCTAAATATTGGATCTCTGATGTGACGCAAATCCTACCTTCATCTTGCTATATTGTGCCAATCAGAGCCAAGATAGCCACTATGCTTACATCCCCTCTATTTCTCGTTGGATTTATGGCATGTGGAAAAACCACACTGGGTGCAACGCTGGCAAAAACATTGCTGCTTCCATTTGTCGATACCGATGACATTCTGGAACAACACACAGGCAAAACACCTGCTCAATGGCTTTTAGAAGATAAAGAATCCTTTTTTCGTCATGAAGAAACAACAATATTATCCATGCTTTGTCTGGATTCTACACCACGCATTATTGCCACAGGCGGAGGATTGCCTGCAAATCTTCATCATATGAATATCATGCGCCACCATGGTCTTGTTATTTATTTACAAGCCTCCTGCAATTATCTCAACAAACGATATCAAACATCAACAATACAACGACCTTTGTTTCCACAGAACATCAACGATCTACAAACAATGTATAACAAACGTCATCCGATCTATCGACAAGCCCATAGCACCATTGCAACCGACAACAAAACCATCGAACAAATCATTGCAATGATTCAACATCTACTTGTCACATGGAACACCATGACTTCTCATGTCACCAGTCAGATTGTTTCAACAACTCGAAAAACATACCCTGTAATCTTCGATGAAGTTTCATCGCTTTCAACACAAATAACACTCAATCAGTTCAGTAAAATTGGCATCATTTCCGATTCTTGTTGTGATACTATTTACGGGAAACGTCTTCGTGACCATATAGAACAAACAGGTGCAACATCAGTGACAGCCACTGTTCCAACGGGGGAGTCTCATAAAACTATTGAAACAGCCATGCAAGTCGCATCATTGTTGATAGAACAAGGCATTGATCGCAATTCCATGATTATCATCATGGGTGGTGGTCTGGTCGGTGATTTAGGAGGGTTTGTTTCTTCTATTTTATTTCGTGGTCTTCCTTTTCTTCAAATACCAACATCGTTACTTGCTATGATCGATGCCTCCATTGGAGGCAAAAATGGTGTTAATACATCCTGGGGGAAAAATATAGTGGGAACAATAACGCAACCCTCTCTTGTCATTGTTGATCAACAATTATTAACAACCTTGTCGAGACAAGATTATCAATCAGGATTCGGAGAATTGATCAAATATGCATTGATCGATAGTGAATCATTTTTTGTGCAACTACACAGGTTAGCACCCATGATAGCAAACAAAACTGTGGTACCTACTGATTTGACAAATGCAATACAACACGCTGTTGCAATGAAAACATCGATTGTCTCCATTGATGAACATGATACACACCATGATCGATGTGTTTTAAATTTAGGTCATACCATTGGTCATGCTTTAGAAGCAGAGCATCAATATAAAGACATGCCTCATGGTATCGCTGTCGGGCTAGGTCTTTTAGCCGCTGCACGAATTTCATTTCGTTTAGGTATATGCGACACAAACATTGAAACCTCGATTTCTGCACTCCTTGCTTCTGCTGATATGCCTCATCATCTCGACAAATATTTGACAGAATCTATGTGGTCATTTCTTTGTCATGATAAAAAGAGAATCAACAAATCACTGCGTTTTGTCGCCTTAAAAAATATTGGAACACCTGTCGTGACTAACATTCCTCTCAAAACGATCAAAAAACACCTCTTTATAAAAAGATGATCGACACACCATCGTGTTTCCATACTATTTTTAGTAACATTCCATATTATGATTTCTTCGAATGCCCTACGGATGCTTGTTCTTCACGGTCCCAATTTAAATCTGTTAGGAACACGCCAACCATCTTTATATGGTCACTGTTCATTAGACGAAATCAACACCTTATTGCTGAACAAAGCAGCCAAAAATGCGATCACTCTAGACATCAAACAAACAAACATCGAAGGTGAACTCGTTACTTATATTCAGCAAACCACCGGAACCTATGATGCTATTTTGTTAAATCCTGCGGGCTATACACATACAAGTATTGCTATTTATGACGCATTAATTGCTTGTGGTGTGCCTGCTGTAGAGATTCATCTTACTCATCTGTCTCATCGTAACCGAAATGACTCCAAAACAGCGCCAGCATGTATCGGACAAATCATGGGTTTCGGAAAAAATAGCTACCTTCTAGGACTAGACGCTGCCCATGCCCATGTGAAAGAATTGGTCAATTCCGCTGGAGGCTCTTAAAACTTATGCCCTCTAAAAAGACACCCACACCAACATTGAGTACCGAACAATCTTCTAAGATTTTGATGGTGCGAAAACTCGCCGAACTCTTAAAAAAGCACGATCTTACAGAAATAAAACTGGCCGAAAAAGATTCATCAATTGTTCTTCGATCAAAGCACGAAACCATTGGAACCTTTACTCAACCCGTATCTGCTCCTGCAGCAACTATTTCCACAGAAGCTGACAAATCATCATCAACCGATGATGACAATTGTTACATCCAAACCTCCCCTTTTATTGGAACATTTTACACAGCACCAAGTCCTGATGCAGAACCGTTTGTCAAAGTTGGATCAGTGATTTCAGAAGGACAATCGTTGTGTATCGTTGAAGCCATGAAGCTAATGAATGAAATTGAAAGTGATGTCACAGGGACACTGGTCGCTATTTTGGCAGAAAATCAACAATCTGTAGAATATGGGCAACCGTTGTTTAAAATTCAAATCAATTAAAACAGAGTCGTGTTTAAAAAAGTTTTAATCGCAAATCGTGGCGAAATTGCACTGCGCATCATCCGGACTCTTCGAGAACTTGATATCCGGTCGGTCGCTGTTTATTCCGAAGTAGATGCCAATGCGCTTCATGTCAAATTTGCAGATGAAGCCGTATGCATCGGACCTGCTGCTTCAAAAGACAGCTATCTTAGCATTCCAGCCTTGCTCAGTGCTGCAGAAGTTACCAGTGCTGAAGCGATTCATCCTGGTTATGGCTTTTTAGCTGAAAACGTAGAGTTTGCAGAAGTATGTAAAAAATGCAACATCAAATGGATTGGGCCTAATCCTGAGGTTATGCGAATCATGGGAGACAAAATCGCCGCAAGACAAGCCATGACTAAAGCAGGTGTTCCTCTTTTGCCTGGAAGTGGATTGTTAACGGATATAAAAACAGTAAAAAATAAAGCCAATGAAATAGGTTTTCCTGTGATCATTAAAGCAGCTATGGGTGGTGGTGGACGTGGAATGAAAATCGTTCACCATGAAAACGATTTAGAAAAAGCATG
>JABAAV010000105.1:0-850 GCA_014238595.1 Myxococcales bacterium
TTTTGACGACAATGTAAGTTTGCAATGAAGATAATGGTTTGGATTTGTAGGCTAACTGTACGTTCCACCCCGTTCCCGTATATTCAGGATACAGATCGATATCTCCTGATTGTAATGCGGTAAATACCAAAGTTGTTCCACCGAGATTCGTTTTTCGAATAACCTCAATATCTGTTTTTGACTCAATCAATTGAGCCATCATTTCGGCCAAGAGTCTATTTTCGGTAAAAGCTTTGCTTCCGATTGTAATTTGTTTTGGATTGTTTGCATGAGCTGTCGATGTGACGATAGCAACGATGATGAACAACAATAATGTTTGGATAGACTTCATATTATTTTGTGAGATTCGTGTTGATAAATTGAGAGACAAAATCATTTGCAGGTCGATGATAAAAACCATCTTTATCATCGACTTGGATTACTTTACCTTTATCCATGAGTGCAATACGGTTCCCTAATAAAAACGCTTCGTTAATATCATGAGTTACCATGATGATTGTTTTTTTGACTTGACGCATGAGTTGTAAGAATTCGCTGTGAAGTTGTTTTTTTGTAATAGGATCTAAAGCCCCGAAGGGTTCATCCATTAAAACGATATCGGGATCAAGCATTAATGCACGAGCAACACCGACACGTTGTTGTTGTCCCCCAGATAATTCTTTGGGATAACGCGTTTGATAGCCCTTAAGATCGATTAGATCCAGCAAGATCTCGACACGTTCTTTGATTTTGTCAGGGTTCCATCGGGACATTTTTGCTAAAAGTCCAATGTTTTGTTCAACGGTCATGTGAGGGAATAATCCTGTACTTTGTACGACATAGCCAATTTGTCGCCGTAACGGAATCACAG
>JABAAV010000105.1:1329-2008 GCA_014238595.1 Myxococcales bacterium
AAAACTCAAAAATCAATGAGGAGATATAAATGACTATAGATACAATACCTTCACGATTAATCGAGCAAGCTTCAAGACGCGGTAACGCACCTGCATATCATACTAACGTTGATAAGCAATGGGTGGCAACATCATGGTCAACGTATGTTGACCAAATTCATGCGGCGACACAGGCGTTTGTTTCTCTTGGTGTAAAACGATGGGATACTGTTGGTGTCTTTAGTCCGAATCGTCCCGAATGGGGTATTGCCCATTTTGGTGCAATGACCGCAGGTGCTATTCCATTTGGTATTTATGCAACAAGTATTCGAGACGAATATGAACAAATATTGACGCATGCAGAATGCAAAGTATTGATCGTCGATACGATGAAGGCCTCTCAGATGACCTTGTTTGATAAGATACCATCATTGGTTGCCATTGTTGTCATGGATTTAGATTCATCAATCGTCGATGAACGTGTATTGTCATGGAATACGTTATTGGAGCAAGGAAAGAATGAGACATCCTTTGATCATGCTGCGATGATTCAATCGTTTGAATCCGATCACACTGCGACGCTTATTTACACTTCAGGAACAACAGGAACACCTAAAGGCGTCAAGCTAACGCATCAGAATTTGACATGGATAGCCAATCATACCGTAGAGCTTGTTGAAGGTTGTTCATCCGATCGCAT
>JABAAV010000105.1:2017-3798 GCA_014238595.1 Myxococcales bacterium
ACATGGATAGCCAATCATACCGTAGAGCTTGTTGAAGGTTGTTCATCCGATCGCATGCTTTCGTATTTGCCATTATCGCATATTGCCGAACAACTCCTGACATTGCTCATGCCGATTTATACAGGGTCTGCCGTATATTATGCTGATTCATTAGAAACAGTTGCCGATGATTTTAAAACAGTTCAGCCAACACTTATTTTTGGTGTTCCAAGAATTTGGGAAAAATTCCATGAAGGACTTTCCCAAAAAATGTCGAGTGCAACAGGTATTAAAGCAAAACTACTTGCATGGGCAAGGCCTATTGGAGAACAGATGTCACAAAAACGATTAGAGAATAAAACACCGAGTTTATTGTTGACGCTACAATATATCTTAGCAAACAAACTTATCTTTAGCAAAATTAAAGATGCTCTTGGTTTTTCACAAACACGTATGTTTCTTACAGGCGCTGCACCTATTTCCATGGAGGTGTTGGAGTTTTTTTCAAGATTAGATATTCTTCTTCAAGAAGTTTATGGTCAAACTGAAAATGCAGGACCCGCGACATGGAACAAAATTGGTCGGGGGAAATTTGGTACCGTAGGTATTCCCCTTCCAGGGACAGAGCTTCGCATTTCTGACGATGGTGAAATCTTAATTTCTGGCGGACATATTTTTTCTGGATATTACAAAGATGAGACTGCAACACAAAAAACACTGATTGATGGATGGCTGCATACAGGTGATTTAGGTTCAATCAATGAAAAAGGACAATTGTCCATTACAGGTCGTAAAAAAGATATTTTGGTGACTTCTGGAGGAAAAAACATTGCCCCTGCGCCTCTTGAATCCCAAATAAAAGAACATCCTTGGATTGAAAATGCAGTTGTGATTGGTGATCAAAGAAAATATTTAACAGCTTTAATTACTTTGACACCTAATGGATTAAAGGAAGATCCAAACAAGGTTAAATCCACATTGGATCAATTTCTAGATACGATGAACAAATCCATATCATCGTATCAACAAATACAATATTTCACTGTATTGCCACGAAATTTTACTGTAGAAGATGGCGAGCTTACACCTACTTTGAAAATAAAACGTAACAACGTGGTTGCTCATTTTCAAAAAGAAATTGACAGTATGTACACGGAAGAAAAGGATTCAGTCATTGTCGAAGATTAACATTGCCGTACTTACTGTTTCCGATAGCAGAACTAAAGAGACTGATACATCAGGGAAAGCGTTGATAGAGTATGTTGCACAAGGCGGACATACTCTATCAACGTATGAGATTCTTCCTGATAATCAATCTAAAATTCATGATCAATTGAAAACATGGATACATCAGGGTGATGTTGATGTCATTTTAGTGACCGGTGGCACAGGTGTTACACCGCGCGATGTGACTCTGGATGCATTAGCACCATTGATCACAAAAGACATTGTTGGTTTTGGTGAATTGTTTCGTTGGCTTAGTTATGAAGACATTGGAACATCGACGATACAAAGCAATGCCACGGCGGCCTTGTGTAAAGCTACCTTTGTCTTTTTGTTACCGGGATCAACAGGTGCTGTTCGATTGGGGATGGAAAAAATAATTTTGCCTCAATTAGATATTACGCATCGCCCTTGTAATTTTGCTGAACTTTTACCTCGAATTCGAGAAGAACGCATCTAATCTGTGACATGGATACTGTCACACCGTGCAGGGTGTTGATTTTTAATACTTAGCGTCATTGATTGAATGTCAAGGATCGAATGTCAGGGAACACCTGTGACAGTTTTATTTTCCTGAA
>JABAAV010000106.1 GCA_014238595.1 Myxococcales bacterium
GTTCCCAATCAACCGATCATTCCATTTATCGAAGGAGATGGTATTGGTTCTGATATCTGGGCACCAACGCAACATGTGGTTGATAGTGCCATTGCCAAAGCATATGGCGATGAACGAAAAATTCACTGGCTCGAAATATTTGCGGGAGAAAAAGCCATTACTCATTATGGAGACAATCAATGGCTGCCTAATGAAACATTAGAAGCCATTAGTGATTATGTGATTGCCATTAAAGGACCACTCACCACACCCATTGGTGAAGGCATCCGTTCGTTGAATGTCGCCATCCGACAAAAACTTAACCTCTATGCGTGTATCAGACCCGTTCGTTATTTTCCTGGTTGTCCTTCCCCCATGAAAAACCCTGAAAAACTTGATGTCGTCATTTTTCGAGAAAACACTGAAGATGTCTATTGTGGTATTGAATGGAAAGCAGGAAGCAAAAAAGCTATTGCAGCAGTTGAGTTTATCAATCAAAATACACCTGAAGGAAAATCGCTGCCTCACAGCACGACCACAGGTATCGGAATCAAACCTGTCTCGAAACCGCACTCTGAACGACTCATTCGTATGGCAATCAAATATGCCATTGCGCATAATCGTAAGTCAGTCACGTTTGTCCACAAAGGCAATATTATGAAATTTACCGAAGGTGCTTTCTGTGATTGGGGCTTTGCGATGGCACATGATATCTTCTCTGATAGGATTTGTCTTGAAGATGACATTAAATCGGGTAAAATTATCATTAAGGATCGTATTGCTGATGCCATGTTTCAACAACTTTTATTACGCCCTGATGAATATGATGTTCTTGCAACGACCAATTTGAACGGCGATTATCTATCCGATGCTTGTGCTGCACAGGTTGGAGGACTTGGTGTTGCACCCGGTGCTAATATTGGTGACAAAGCTGCTGTGTTTGAAGCAACCCATGGAACCGCTCCAAAATATGCAGGACAAGATAAGGTGAACCCTAGCTCATTAATTTTAAGTGCAGCTATGTTGCTTGAACATTTAGGTTGGAACAAAGCTAACAAACTCATCATTCAAGGCATGACTCGTGCTATCAAAAACAAACAAGTAACTTATGATTTTCATCGTCAAATGGATAATGCCACATTATGTAAATCCTCAGAATTTGGCGAAGCAATCATTGAACATATGTAACCTATTATGCCAAAACGAAATAAAGTTACTATTGTAGGCGCAGGAAATGTCGGCGCAACCACCGCTCATATCATTGTAAGCAAAGGATTAGCGGATGTAGTTTTGGTCGATATTGTCGAAGACATGCCACAAGGTAAAGCGCTCGACATCATGGAATCCACATCAATTGATGGAGTTGATTGTACAGTTACAGGTTCGAATAATTACAAACCTATTTCTGATTCAGATATTGTTGTGGTTACCAGTGGAGTTTCTAGAAAACCAGGCATGGATCGTGCTGAACTGTTATCCATCAATCAAACCATTGTGAATTCGGTGTGCAATGAGATTAAACAAAATTGTCCTCATGCCGTTGTGATTTTGGTATCTAACCCTTTAGATGCCATGTGTCATGTCGCATATAACACGCTTAATTTTGAATCACACCGTGTTATAGGAATGGCAGGCGTACTAGATACCGCGCGCTACAAAACATTTGTCGCTATGGAAACTGGATGTTCCATCAAAGATGTTCATGGCATCGTTTTGGGGGGTCATGGCGATACCATGGTACCACTACCTAATCATACATCCGTTGGAGGTATTCCTCTCATTGAGTTGATCAGTCAAACACGTATTGATGCTATCATTGAACGAACCGCAAAAGGTGGCGCAGAAATTGTTACTCTATTAAAAACAGGCAGTGCCTATTACGCACCTGCAGCATCTATCACAGCAATGGTAGAATCAATTCTTAAAGATCAAAAACGTGTGCTTCCATGTGCTGCATTACTCAACGGAGAATATGGTCACACTGGATTATACCTCGGCGTACCCTGTGTGTTAGGTAAAAATGGCGTTGATAAAATTATTGAAATGTCACTGAGCGACAAAGAAAAAGCATTATTAAAGCATTCCGCTGATGCTGTCAGTACGTTAGTCACGCAGTTGGGATTATCATGAACATTCATGAATATCAGGCAAAACAAATACTTTCTCGTTATCAAATTGCAACGCCTTTGGGCATACCTGCATTATCAAAAGAAGAAGCATTCAAGGCCGTTGAACGTTTACAAAAAGACAACCCTGTTGTTGTAGTCAAAGCACAAATTCATGCAGGAGGTCGAGGTCTTGGTGGTGGTGTTCGTGTGTGCAAAACAACAAAGGAAGCACAGAAATCCATTGAAGATATTTTTGGGATGACATTGGTCACCCACCAAACAGGACCTCAAGGGAAGCATGTTCAACGTCTTTTAATTGAAGAAGGTCTTGATATTGATCATGAATATTATTTAAGTCTTACACTTAATCGAGATAAAAACTGTGTCACTATTATGGCATCTACTGAAGGTGGGATGGACATTGAAACAGTCGCCGAACAATCCCCTGAAAAAATAATTCGTGAAGACATTTCTCCAATCACAGGATGGTCTGCATATCAAAGCCGTAATATTGCATTTGCATTAGGATTATCTAAATCATTGCAAAAAGCATTCATTCCTTTCATGGATAATCTCGTTCTATGTTACATGGATATGGATTGTTCTATGTTAGAAATAAATCCATTAATATCAACAAAACAAGATTCATTAGTTGCACTAGATTGTAAAATAAATTTCGATAGCAATGGACTTTTTCGTCATCCAGATGTTGTTGATTGTCGTGATCTTGCCGAAGAAGAAGCATCAGAGATTGAAGCTGGGAAATATGATTTATCATACATAAAACTTGAAGGAACTATTGGGTGTATGGTGAACGGTGCAGGACTTGCTATGTCAACAATGGATATTATTAAACATCATGGTGGTTCTCCTGCTAATTTTCTAGATGTTGGAGGCAGTGCTACAAAAGAAAAAGTAACCGCAGCATTTAAAATAATCACACAAGATCCATCCGTAAAAGGTATTTTTGTAAACATATTTGGTGGCATAATGAAATGTGACACTATTGCGGAAGGTATCGTAGCGGCTGTGAACGATATTGGACTTAATCTTCCATTGGTGGTTCGTTTAGAAGGCACCAACGTTGATCTTGGGAAAAAATATCTCAGTGACAGTAATCTTGATCTAGTTGTTGTTTCTGATTTAACTGAAGGTGCAACTGAAATTGTGAAACGAACAACATGAGCGTATTAATCGATAGAAACACTCGACTCATTGTCCAAGGTATTACAGGTGCCGCAGGTAACTTCCATGCGAAACAAATGATCGACTATGGCACAACGATCGTAGGTGGTGTGACACCCAATAAAGCAGGAACCTCTTTGGACGGATTATCACATATTCCTGTCTTTAATACTTGTCGTGATGCTGTCGCAAACACTCAAGCCAATGCCACCGTTATTTATGTTCCACCTCCTTTTGCTGCTGATGCTATTTTAGAAGCTGCCGCAGCAGAAATTTCTGTCATCGTATGTATTACAGAAGGAATTCCAGCGTCAGATATGATTACTGTCAAAGCTCAATTGAAAGCACAGTATCCTGATACTGTTTTGATTGGCCCTAACTGTCCTGGTATTATTACACCCGGAGAATGTAAAGTAGGCATTATGCCTGGCTATATCCACACGCCAGGACATGTAGGTATTGTTTCACGCTCAGGAACATTGACCTATGAAGTAGCACATCAA
>JABAAV010000107.1 GCA_014238595.1 Myxococcales bacterium
ATTACGAAACCAACAAGCCTACTTATACCATTTCCGCACAAGCAACAGATAATGACCATATTCAAGATGCCTATATCTTTGTGTCTAATCGGAAATCAAAACTATTCAATCGAAAAGTTTTTTATCAATCCAATACAAACAAAAATCACATGAAATTTTCACATAACATTGATCTCTTGGAAGGACATAATTTGATCACAATCATTGCACGAGAAAATAACAATGTATCTTCTTCAAAACAATTTTATCTTTATTATTCAAATGAGAACCCTGAATCATGATCCCTATTGATATTATTACCTATCGTAATGCAACATCACTCTATTTAGGACTCAAGCAACGTAATCTCACGGCGCGATCCATTCTTTTATTAGCATTAGATGCCCGTGGTGCTGTTTACATTGCAACACCTAAAAACAAAGAAACTGTCTCAAACATGAAGGTTGGTGATAAATTTACATTATCACCACCTTGGAAGGGTGAGTTTTTCTATTTTGATGCCATTCATAAACTTCCTTCAGATGTATTACTATGGACCGGTGATCGAAGACTCATGCAGACAGGCAGTGGTCAAGATGTTGCAAATACATTGGCCGAATGGATGAAAACAACAAAAGATACGAACTTGTTTTTAGGGTGCACACCTCATCAACCTGGTGCGTGGTGCTCATCTGGTCCATTGGATCAAATTACGACATTACATCAAATAGGCATTGTTGATCCTACGGTATCTGCTCAGGGATTAATTGCTCGACGTATTGGAGAACCTTTTTTATATTATCTTCCATGGAATCAATTAAATCATATTGCTGAACCACAACAATGGAATAAAATTTATACAAGCAATCGTGGTAATATCCTTTTTCTAGAACGACGAATTCTTCATCATCGCATCGCATTAAGCTGCGAACAAGGTATCATTGAAGTCAGTTTAACAGATTTACCCAATGTTGAAGTCATTTCAAGCATTCGATTGGAAAGTGGCTTTGCGATTGTTGGTCGTATTGATGGTGGTGCTTTTGCTGTTACGACAGGACAGGTTAAGAAATGGGGACTTGATGATATTTTGCCCGCCTATCTTGTTGGTGCAGAAAACGAATCACTCAGCGCACTACAACAAATTCTCGGACAACTTAGTCAACAAGATACTGCTCCGCATATAAAATCAATAAAATCTTGATTGATATTTTTCGTTTTATAAAGAAGGTAATTCGTTATTGATCTCACAAACGGGTGTTTCAGCACAGTCACAGTTACTAATCTCTTTAGCAACACGACATATTCCGACATCAACATCTTCATTGTTAAGAATCCCAGATGGACTGATACATACAGAATCATCAGGACATGCACGCTTGTCTCCACAGCCACAAGCGTTAGGGAGACCATTGTCTGATGTACAAGCGCCCACTGAACCACATAACGCACGGCACTGTCTATCGTAACAAATATAACCGCGTTGACATTCAGAAGAGACTCTACAGCTCTCTATCGATTGACCCTCTTCAATACATACAGGGTATTCATGTACAATAGGATAACAACCTTCTTTGTCAGCACAATCTTGAGTCAACAGATCACAGGTAGGTAAGCACAAGGTAAAATCTAATTTAGAATTTGACAATGTCCGCCCTGTACCATCAACGCCACAAGCATTTGGAACATGTCTGCCATCTCCAGTGATAACATTGGGGGAAATTTCACGGCATATCTCGGTATAACAATGCCCTTTTTGTGCACAATTATCAGAGTCTCCTGCCATGGTTGGTGCAACACAGGCTTCACCTAAGGGAACATCACCGTCAGGTGTACAATCGGTATGTCCTTCACCTGTTTCAGGATCATCTAAAATAAAGGCACATTTCTCGCCTTCAGCACATCGTTCCTGTTGTACTGGATCACAGGCTAAATCAGATAACTCATCACCAGGGATTTGATTGCACTGATCACAAGCAATCATAAACAAACAAGCCGATACTATGATGAGAAAATATTTATTTAGCATAACAGCTAGCTCCTTTAATATTGATTGGTTTTAAATATGCTCCGAACCCGTAATTCTACATGGTTAAAACGGATAAAACAAATTGTTCAGTGATATTTATGAGCGATATCGATGTGACATGCACCATCAATCTATTGTCTGCAACCATCAATCGATGATCGTCATAGTTATTCACAATAGCCGTAAGACGCATTCCCATCACCGGGGACTTCTTGACATATTTCCGAATCTGAACATCCTCCACAGCCTGTTTCTGTAAGATTGGCACATTGGGATCGATCACAAATTTTGCGACACTGTCCTGTTGCCGTTGATGCAGCACAGAAATATCCCGCAGCACAACCATTGGTAAATTCACAGAATGCATTCTGTTTCCCATCAGAATCATCGGAGATCACTGTTCGTGTACAGACAGGACCGCTACTTAAATAACAGGCTAATCCTTCGGGGCAGTTCTGAGATAAGGGATCACATCGTGGCAGACATAACCCTATACTCCAATCAGTCAAATACGAAAAAGAAGCACAATAACTCGACGTATCACAAGACATGTCCGTTGGCGTGTTATTGCCAACGTTGGTTAAACAGGTATCCATGCAAATATTCACATAGCAGATATACTGTCCTTGACATGTCCCAGCCTTAGGATTGTCATTATCTACAAAATCATCGATATCAGGAGTAAGACAGGTTTCTCCTGGTAGAGAAACACCATCTTCAATACATCCGATGGATCCCTGTAGCACATTATCAGTATCAAATCCTGTGGTAATGTATGTGCATTTTTCGCCAACGTTACAGCCTCGCTGTGAAAGAATATCGCAATTGATCCCTGTGGAAGGCCTATCGGAATCCAGTTCAGGTAATTTCAAACTCGAAGATTCACCTGAACTAGGATCGTTTGTCATCGCATTGCTATTTTGATCGGATGTAGCTTCACTACATCCGATCAAAACGATGAACCCTATTGATAAACAATATTTGATCAACGTCATATTATTGTTTCAATCACTACGATCATTAAATCGATTGATGATCACTCATTTTCCTCTGGAACAACACAAATAGGATCAGAGTTGCAATCACATCCTTCAAACAACGCTGCTTCAGCACAACTCCCATAACCGATCGAGGCGTCAGCTTCATCAACAAAAGGACGACAAATCTCTGCAGGACCACAAGGATTTGTATCTCCACAACCACAGGCAATAGGTAGAGATGATTCTTCATCGAAACATGTTGGAGAAGCATCGCAAATTTTTGTGCAAACACCTGGATCACCCTCTTGTGCTCCAGGGGCTGAGCTACAGAGATAACCCCCGACACAATTGTTAATGTATTCACAAGGCGTACCTGTTCGACCAGTTTCTCCTTCTGGAACTCTAGGGTAACCACACAGATTGCCATTGGGTGTTGGATAACAGGCAAATCCTTCTTCTTCGCAATCTTGTTCTAATAGATTACATGAGGCAAGACATACCTGAAAAGCATCTCCGTACAATGCAAAAGAAACACAAGTTCCTCCATCAGAACAAACGGGATTGACGTCACTGCAGAGAGAACGACAGGTATTTTTATAACAGACGGAAGCACCTTGACATGTGTCTGATTCACCCACATTAACAA
>JABAAV010000108.1 GCA_014238595.1 Myxococcales bacterium
ATGAATGTCTATTGAGACCTTTCACAAAACAAAGGAGTTCAACATGAAAAAATTTATGTTTTTATCTTACGGATTTGAAAAACCAACGCCAGAAATCATGGCGGCATGGGGAACATGGTTTGAATCAATCGCTGACCGAGTTGTTGAAGGCGGTCATTTTCCTATGGGGCGAGAAATATCAAAACAGGGCACTCAAGATCTTCCGTTGGGAGCACAATCCATTACAGGATACTGCATCTTCACGGCTGATAGTCTTGATGCTGCCGAGACTATCGTCAAAAATTGTCCATATATTGAAAGCAATCGTGTCTACGAAATTATGACACGATAAACGATTTATTTTAAAACAAATCTTGCCATAGCATTATGATTTACGTCGTTATTTTGTAGGTATTTGCGCACAACCAACAACGATGGATGAGCGCATCAAGACATAAAATGATACCGGTGTATTAATGTGCTTCAACCGCGACGTTGATATCTTTTGACGCCATCTTCCACCAGATTGATGTCATGGCGCATGGCTCGACAACAACGAAGAAGATCTATTGTCCATTGAACAATACGCGGTGGAGGGTATTTGCAATCCATTTCATCCACTGCCTTGGAGAAGCTTCGGCATAATGATGACGATTACCCTGTGGCTATCGTTGCGTGTTAACAGCCTATCACTACTGGCGTTGACTGCTATTGTGAAGGCTCAACCCAATCGTTCTGATGACATTTACAATGAATGGACATTGAACATAACTGGCAAAGACAATCAAATTGATGACATCATGAGTCAGTTGCTCACGACAGTAAGCTAACGTATTCCAACACGATGACCCGATGGAACATAACAAGCATCAGTGAATTTTTTCAGACAGACTACCAGAGCAGGTGATGATAATTGATATCCATTGCCAAGAACAATGGTGTGTCAATCTGATCGCCTGCGACCTGGACATCCCATGGTACCAGAAGCGACAAACTGGCATCCCATGTTGTTGCTTTCACAAATCTAACATTTGCCGTTGCAATGATACTGGTACGACCACTGTTTTGAGCAGGTTTTCCCGACCAAGTCGCCGTAGCTTCATAATACACTGTCGAGCCCAATTGAAACTCCCACTGTTTTAATCCAAATCCTGAGGCGGCACCTAAACCACTCGTGATTTGATTGGGTGCACGGTATTCATCTTTGTTATCATAGAGGGCTGTTTTCGTTGAGACCCATCCATAAAGTGACCATCCATCGAAATTATAAAATGTTTCAAGACCTACAATGGGGTTGAATGTTCCATTATCCAAGAATGCACCAGACTCATGGACATGTCCTATTTGTCCAATATCAGCCGGATTAAGTCCAATATTGGTCGTTGAATAAGCGACCCCCGTACGAATATCGACAATCAAATTCGGAACAAGACGCGCATTGATGATACGAAAACGCCCGATCAAGGATATATCTCCAAGAAGCAAAATTGTTTCATCACTATGATGGACACTCATATAGTCAGATAAAACATCACCATTGGCATCTAGGGATTTAGGCCTCCTCCGGATAAATTGTATGGGAACATTAATCTCTGCTTCAGCCCAAGTGGTCAAACCCAATGCAGTAGATACATTCCCTCTCATCAACAATAAATCAAGCTGATGAACAGAGGGTTGTTGGTCCGCTGCAAGTCCAGGTTCAAATTCATCGAAAGTGACATCATGTTCAGATTGAGCAATCGTTCCTACCCAATTAAATCCGATTCGAAGCTTCCCAGGAGAAATTTCATAATTTGTATTTTGACCTCCACCCTGGAGGTTTGGATTACTTCAACGGCCTCACGCACCACCGAGTGCGACACCTGGAAAAGCGTAGATCATAAAAAGCATGGCAATATTTGCGCTGGCTATAATTGAAAATCGTTTCATTGCGAAAGTCCTTGTTTGATAGCGGCTCGAAGTTCATTGAGCTTCAATCCATGAATTTTTTGCACGAGTTTTCCTTTTTTTCCATAGACGATTACATAGGGTATGGTCGGTATGTTGAGAAAATAATATCTCACGATCGGTGTATCCCAGTCAACGATATTTAATTTACGCAAGGCAACATCGGGATTTTTCTTCATAATGAGAATCATCGCTCGATCGATGTCTTGACAGGGAAGACACCAGTCAGCGTAAAAATCAAACACAGTGACCTTACCAGGGACTATATGGTCGAGGAGTTTGACATATTCTCCTTGAGTAGAAATTGTTTTGACATCAAGCTCTGATGGAAATTTGATCTTTGTAGATTTAGAGGCGTCACTAATAACGCTTTGAATCTTTAAATCCCCTGCAGTCACTATAGTTTTCAAAACATCAGGTTTCACATGATTAGAATCATAGGTGATCGCTATTTTAAGATTGTCTTCATCAAAAACAACAGTATGCACACCGTCTGTTTTTTTCAGTGATTCAATAGCCTTTTCGGTACAATCGTCACAGTCGAGCGGTTCCAAAAACACAACAAGTTCACCATGCATGCCTGTGGGTGGAAGTGGCGTATGGGCACAGCCAACACATAAAAACAATGCACTAACAATCGCAACACAATACCTCATCATCGTGTAACACCCATCAACATCGAAGAAGTCGTCAAAATGTCATGGCGATGTTGTAAGGGAGAATCTATTGAGGGCATGTGAGAAATAACCAGCATTGTCAAGATGAACATCGATTGATTACTTTTTAATGTTCGGTTGCTCCAAGTGTAAGTTCCCATAAGGGTACAACAGAAAAGAATTCAAAGTCAAATGAAACACCGCTATCAATAATTGAATGAAAATAGGCACCAAAAATACCACAAACAATACTTTAGACGCTTTGATGGTATCAACAAGGTCTCTGATCGATCATCTTCAATGAATCGCACAAAGACTCTTGGACACCATAGCACAAAAATTCTTGTCTCTGCTTGACGGATGACATCACATTTAATGTTCAACAATGTTGACAATCAAATCAGGCTGTACAATAAGGCTCGCTATGAATATAAAAACTATCTTACTGTCCTTGTTTGTTGTCTTTTTAGGATCATGTTCTGACTCAACTGACCCTGTTGATCCTAGAAACATTAGTTGTCCAGATGGACAATGGAATTTTAATGGAATCTGCGTGCCTGGTTGTTTAGCCAACAATGACTGTGCCCGTGATCAATATTGCAGTATCGATGAATTCATCGGATCAGGAATCTGTGTCAACGAGACTGTTCCAGTATGTACTAGCAACAATCAATGTTCAGACAATCAAGTGTGTCGCGGCGGTTTTTGTGCCACACCAGACCCAAATCCAGAACCGAATGGATGCCAATGGATGCCTAACCAAGAAGATGGATGTGATGAGTTTTCCATC
The DNA here is from genome assembly GCA_014238595.1 of Myxococcales bacterium. GTDB lineage: Bacteria > Myxococcota_A > Polyangia > Haliangiales > J016 > JABAAV01. The sequence goes on from JABAAV010000108.1 coordinate 3,373, forward strand.
TGCTATGTTGAAGAAGATCAAACAACAGGTACCTGTTATGCCTTCCCACCATGTCCTAGAAATGGTGTCTGTCCGGTCGGTTTAAACGGAGCCGTATGTAACGAAAACGACATTCCAACAAAAGCTCGAATATGTATGTCGGGCGTCTGTAAATCTGATGAGAATTGCCCTGATCAATTCACATG
>JABAAV010000109.1 GCA_014238595.1 Myxococcales bacterium
ATATTGCCCATAGCTCACCGCCTATCCCCTGTACGACCGATAGTGCTTCATGGGTGAGTCTGCTTCCGTAGCCTTTTGTGCATAGTGAAGAACCATCGCGGGATCTTGCCAACGTCCTACGCTGCATACTTCTGCAATCGTTGCAGATTTGTTCACTAGCGAGATTGCCGTACCTACTGCGAGTGACCCGAGAATCTACATCAATACTCACAGTTTCAGCCCGTGCCTGAATGATACGTCTCACAGAGCGAACACTCAATCTTGCCACTCTTACCAGCATGATTGTTTTTAGATTGTTTCTTGTAGATGTGGTAGAAAACCTATGTGTCAAAGTGCAAAACAGATTCGGGCATTCCAATTGATTCTCTTTACGATGAAAATTCTTTGCACGACTGGAACAGCACCGAGAAACTAGGAGCACCTGGTCATTTCCCTTATACGAGAGGAATCCGTGAGAACATGTATCGCGGAAAACCATGGACCATGCGTCAATATGCTGGATTTGGTACAGCAGAAGAATCTAATAAAAGATATCATTATTTACTGAACCAAGGCCAAACAGGGTTATCGATTGCTTTTGATCTCCCTACTCAAATGGGGCGTGATTCAGATCATGCCTATTCAAACGGTGAGGTTGGTCGTGTTGGTGTTGCGATTGATTCAATTGAAGATATGCGTGTGCTTCTCAAAGGGTTACCACTCGATACCATTTCAACATCCATGACCATCAATGCGACAGCGCCTATTTTGTTAGCACTGTATATTGCAGTTGGCGATGAACAAGGCATTGATAGAACATTTCTCCGTGGAACCATACAAAACGACATACTGAAAGAATATATTTCTCGTGGGACATATATCTATCCACCAAAACAATCGATGCGATTAATTACCGATGTTTTTACTTTTTGCAAAGATCATGTGCCTTCGTGGAATACAATCTCTATCAGTGGCTATCATATCCGTGAAGCTGGCGCAGATGCTGTCCAAGAGTTAGCATTTACATTGGCCAATGCAATGACATATGTTGAAGCTGCGATCGAACAAGGCATGGATGTTGATGATTTTGCACCAAGGCTGGCATTTTTCTTTAATGTGCAAAGTAATTTTTTAGAAGAAATTGCAAAATTCCGTGCTGCACGACGAATGTGGGCAACAATTATAAAAAAACGATTCAATGCGTGCAATCCAAAATCAATGCTGCTTCGATTTCATACACAGACAGCTGGTGTTTCATTGCTCGCGCAACAACCTCATACCAATATCTCACGTGTCGCATTACAAGCCATGTCTGCTGTTTTAGGTGGAACACAATCACTACATACCAATTCTCATGACGAAGCATTAGGACTCCCCACAAAAAATGCTGCACAAATCGCATTACGCACACAACAAATTATTGCACATGAAACAGGTGTCGTTGATTTTGTTGATCCTTTAGCAGGAAGCTATGTTGTAGAATCTTTGACCGATTCTATTGAACAAGAAGCTCAACAGTATCTGAACACCATAGAAGACAAAGGTGGTGTTATTGCGTGTATAGAATCAGGGTTTATTCAAAAAAACATTGAGCGACGTGCCTATGAACATCAACAATCCATTGAAGACAAAACACGCATTGTTGTGGGATTCAACGAATTTACAACAGACGATGAACTGCCCATTGAGATTCAAACAATTAACTCTGAATTAGAAAAACAACAAAAAGAACGTCTTGCATTGATGAAAACAAAACGTAACCAAACCAAAACCAATGCCGCTCTACGCGATGTTATCTCTGTGGCTCAAAGCTCAAACAATTTGTTGCCTCCACTGCTTGCAGCAGTCAAAGCCCATGCGACTATTGGTGAACTATCAGATGCTCTGCGCGATGTTTGGGGGGAATACACCCCTTCTCATCAGTAATCACTCTGCCGATGTTCTGTACAGACATTCAAACACATTACTGTTGAATGTCTTTGAGTATTGCATGTGCAACTGTATATGGATCGCTTTCTCGTTTAGCTACCGATGTTGCTAACGATTCAAATCCACCATGTTCGATGGCAATATCAGTGATCTTATCTGCAAGCAAACTTCGTACAAGCTCTTTTAAATATATCGTTGCTTGTTTATGCAATAAAGCATCTCTTGCTTGTCCTTGTGCAATGCTTGCTTGATGTTTGTCAATGGATGATATCAATTTGAACACTGCTGATTTGTTTATGTCGGGTGCATTGGCAATCGTTTGAATAATATCCACGTCTTTGTTATCACTGCGTAAATCAAGCATTTGAAATAATTCATGTGCTGTTGTATCTGCACCATCTCTGTCGGATTTGTTTACAACCAAAACATTTGCAATTTCTAAAATGCCTGATTTAATGGCTTGAACATCATCGCCTAATCCAGGTACTGTCATCACAACGGTTGTATGTGCTAATTTCATGATGTCAGTTTCATCTTGTCCGACACCCACGGTTTCAATCAAAATACGATCAACGCCCATCGCATCGAACACAGAAACAACATCTAATGTAGAGCGTGATAAGCCTCCAAAAGCTCCTCGTGTTGCCAATGAACGAATATAAACACCATCATCTGAAGTATGGCGTTGCATACGAATTCGATCACCTAAAATAGCTCCTCCTGAATAAGGTGACGATGGATCAATCGCAACAACAGCTACTTTCAATTGTTGTTTTCGATATGCGGTAATCAATACATCGACCAATGTAGACTTTCCAGCACCAGGATTCCCTGTAATGCCTATGATTTGGGCATTACCAGTATGTGAATAAATTTCTGCAAATAAAGCTTGAGCAGCATCAACACGATCATCTAAGTCGCGCATCAAACGTGATGCAACCATCATGTTTCCATGAAGTACAGCATTGACAATCGATTGTGCGTTCAACACCATTTTTAAGATTGAGAGAGCGGTTCAATATGCTCTTGAACCCAAGAAACAATTTGATTCATTGATGTTCCTGGTTTGAAAATCTGTGCAACACCTATTTTTTTGAGTTGAATGACATCTTCTTCAGGAATAATTCCACCTCCGAACACGACAACATCTCCAACGCCTTTGTCATTGAGTGCATCGATAATCGCTGGAAACAATGTCATATGTGCCCCTGACATAATAGACACACCGATAGCATCGACAGCTTCTTGCATGGCAGCCGTTGCTATCATATCGGGTGTTTGATGAAGACCTGTATAAACAATTTCATAGCCAGCATCTGCTAATGCTCGTGCTATGACCTTTGCTCCACGGTCGTGTCCGTCTAATCCAGGTTTTGCAACTAATATACGAAGTTTTTTGATCATTGATCACCTCATTGATAATTCGGCTTCTTTGTTAATATGAGAACTAATAATTTTACGTTGAATTTCACTGCTACCTTCAAAGATAGTCATCACACGCACATCTCGGTACAATCGTTCAACAGGGAATTCTTTTGTATAACC
>JABAAV010000010.1 GCA_014238595.1 Myxococcales bacterium
CGATTGTCATGATTGTCGTTAGTACTGTAATTATGGGTATTTTGATGGTCGCTGTAATGCCTCAAATCATTTCTATTTTTGATCAACAAAGCAAGGCATTACCTTGGAATACCGCACTGTTAGTTTGGATGACGGAAACAATTCGTTCATATTGGTTTGTTTTGTTTGGATTGTTTGGAGGGGCTATTGTTATGTTTTTCAAATGGATCAAAGGAACTGGCAAAACTTCTTGGGATCGTTTTTTGTTAAGAATTCCTTTGATAGGGATGCTTCTTCGACAAGTAGCTTTAGCTCGATTTACAAGAACATTAGCCGCGATGCTATATTCCGGTGTGACGATGTTGCGTTCCATCGATATCGCAAAAAAGACACTAGGAAATAGTGTCTTAGAAAAATCCATTGAAACAATGCGAGACAAAACAGCGCAAGGTGAATCTATTGCAACCTCGCTGAAAAACACGGGTGAGATTCCTCCGATTGTAACTCATATGATTTCTGTTGGTGAAAAAGCAGGCAAACTGGAAGATATGTTAATACAAGTTGCCAAAACGTATGATAGAAACGTGGAAACCAAACTAGATCGTCTTACAAGTTTGATAGAACCTTTGATGTTAGTATTTATGGGTGGTGGAGTTGCCTTTGCAGTCTTTTCGATTCTTGGTCCTATTATGGACATGAGTGATATTACATTTTAATCAGAACAATTTATTAAAAGGAGATTTGTCATGAACAAACAAAAACGAACAAAACAATACGAAAATGGATTTACAATTATGGAGCTCATGATTGTTCTAGGAATTATTGCACTAATCATGGGTGTTATTGTTGTGCCACGCCTTATTGGATCTTCAGAAAATGCTAAGATCCAAATTGCTAAAACTCAAATGAATCAAGTTATGGGTGCTTACGAGCTTTGGAGTTTAAACACACGAAAAACTTGTCCAGAATCTGTGACTAGTATCATGAAAAGTTCTGGTAGTCAGCCAGAAGAAACAGATCCATGGGGACAAAATTATCGTATTGTATGTGATCCCAGCATTCTTTCTAATGGCAAACGCTTTGGATTGATGTCTGTAGGACCTGATGGTCAGCCTGACACTGATGACGATATTAAAACTTGGGAATAATATTGTTGTATGTATTCGTTGCTTCGTAACAAATCAGCAGGCATCTCTATTTTAGAGCTTATGATTGTATTGGCTTTAATCGGAACGCTTTCAACTGTATTAATAGGAGGTGTTCGACGAAGCACAAACAGTGATATTAGACATGATGCATCACGTATCGCCTCTGCATTACGAATGTCCTACAATTTATCTTCACAAACAGGAAATCAACATCGTGTTTTGTTTGATTTAGATAATAACACATTTCAAATTCAAGCTTGTCACGGACAAACACGCATTCCTTCAGAAGAAATAGAAATAGAAACAGAAACAGATGAACAAACAAAAATCAAAGGATGCACAGAAATCAGTTATAATGATGGAAATATCGATCCACGTGGCACTGTGCAAAAACTGAAAGAAACAAACTATTTAAAACGCATATATATTGGTTATGATAAAAATGTTCAAGAAAATGGGTTGATTGCTATTCATTCATTTCCCTTAGGTAGCACACAGCGTTCTGTAGTAGAAATAAGTACAAAACAAAATGACACTTATGCGTTATTTGTGCACCGACTAACAGGGCGTGTTGATATTGAAGAATATGATGCGCATCAGATTTCTGCTTATATGAAAAGTGGCTATTTCTCAGGAAGGTGATCGATGTTTATGAGAAAACATTTTGATCAAAAAGGATTCACTATTCTTGAGGTAATGATTGCTTTAGGGATTCTTTCAACAGGTGTTGTTTTTCTTATCAATACATCGGGAAACAATATAAGATTAGCACATCGTGCTCAAGAATTAGATCTTGCTACAAATCTTGCTAGAATTCAAATGGGACACATAGAAGAATCATTCCTCACAGAAGGATTTGATGTTTTTGAAACAGAAGACTCGGGTGATTTTTCTTCTTACGGATACGAAAAATTTCAATGGCATGTTTCATTTGAAAAAATAGAAATTCCCCAGTTTGAGGATGCCGATGACTTCGGTGATACAAAAAACCTTAACAGTGATTTCTCTTTTATTATTAGCGAAGCATTGGGAAAAGCAATTCGCAAAGTAATACTCACATTGTCATGGCATGTGGGGGAACAAAAAGAAGAAATGAAAATCGTTAGCTATTTTACGAATACAGCATCAGAAAATATTGCCGCATTGAACATATTGTTTTTTCTTGACCCCTCTTAATAATTTTTTTGTATATATTGAAACTAATAATGAAACAAAAACGAACAAAAACGATGCTTCACAATCAATCAGGATTTACGTTGATTGAGATGGTTATGGCTACTGCCATGGTCGGTTTTATGAGTTTGATGGGGTGGTCTGTGATTTCACAAATTAGTGGGAACAAACGAGTTGCTGAAGACATCACAAATCGAAACCATGAACTCCGTGTGGCAATGGGATATATGGTTCGTGATATTTCATTGGCGTATTTATCATCAAATCAAAACGCAAGTGTTGATCGTTCTCGAACATTTTTTATCGGAAAAGATGGTTTCAAAACAGAGCTTAATTTTTCAACATTGGCACATCGTCCTTTGCAGGCTAATGTCAATGAATCAGAACAATCAATTGTTTCTTACTATATTGCACCATCGTTAAATAACGATGGAAAGGATAGTTTGTTTCGCAAAGAAACAATACGTCTTACTAATGAGAATTGGGAAGATGAACCCGCATTTGTTGACATGATTGTTGCTAATATCGAATCAATTAAATTTGAATATTGGGATTGGAAAAACAATGTATGGAAATCAACATGGGATACAACTAAATCTGAAAATGAAAAAGATCGATTGCCTTCACGTGTACGTATTAAAATCATTCCCAAGGAATGGTTGCAAAAAGATGCTGTTTATATGAGTGAGACACGTGTTTTCATGGAAGAAACACTGGTTTTCTTTAATTGATATGAAACAAAGAACAAAAAACAATGAACAGGGTATGGCAATTATATCGGTGACGATAATACTTGTTCTTCTTGCAGTTGTGGTTCAAGATTTTACAGTTCGATCGCGGTTAGATTATCAATCTGCTATTACAACGAGAGATTCAATGCGTGCACATTATTTAGCTCGTTCTGCTATGAATCTGTCGGAGTTAATACTGGTAATACAGCAAAAATTAGATGCTCCGAGTGTCCGAAAAAGATTTGGAGATATACAAGTTTCTGATTTTTTGCCTGTGTTTATTGGGCTTTTTGGGGGAACCACAGAAGAAGTGAAAGATTTGACTGCATTGTTTGGTATCAACGATGGAACAATAGAGAACGATGAGGCAGATATTGATATACCACCAAACAAAAATGATACACGAACGATCAAAGGACTTGGTGTGACAGCAGATGAATTTGATGGTGGTTTTGATCTGACAATGATCTCTGATGATGGAAAAATTAATCTCAATTGTGCAAATGGCAATACTCAAACACGAAAAATGCTTGGACAGATGTTAGAAGCTTTGTTTGACAACCGTGATTATGATGAGTTCTTTGAACAAGAAGATGCAGAAGGATATAGTCGGACACGTAAAGAACAAATTTCTGCACTCATTGATTATGTTGATAGAGATAATGCAGGCTATAATGCACCAGGAACTTTGGAGAATTATGGTTATGAGACATTAGATTCTTCTTATTTGCCCAAAAACAACTACATAGACACTGTTAATGCCTTGCAATTGATTAGAGGCGTTGATGATAAATTCTGGAATTTGTTTGGAGAATCATTAACTGTTTATGGTGAATGCAAATTCAATTTACAAGCTATTAATGATATCAATGTTATTGCAACGTTAATTCGATTAACCGCAGAAGATTCGGAAGCTTTTTTATTAGAAGATCATCAACAGATTCAATTATTAGCCAAAACTATTAAGAAGTTCATTGGATCAGTATATTTTACCGGAAAAATATCACTCAATACATTGATTAGATTTGCACGAAATCCTTCCTTTGAAGAAGATGATGTTCAACACTTTGCTTTCGGTGGACTGCAAGAAGAAATTCATGACATTGTAACACCACCTGTTGGGATTAAATTAAACAAGAAGAAACTGGAGTCATTAGTTTATGTTGGAGCAAGAAGAATTTATCGTATAGAAGCTTTTGCTATATCAGGCCATGTTACCAAGCGCATTGTTGCTGTTTGGGACAACAAAGTCCAACGACAAAACGCACGAGAAAATAAGCAAGGACAAAAAGGTGCGTGGATATATTGGATGGAAGAGTAAATTATGTCGATAAGAAATATTGGTGTTGATGTTGGAGTTGATAGTATCAAAATCGTTGTTGCAGAAGTGTCTTTTCAACAAACGAGAATCATTGATTATGTTGAAAAAAATCGTATATCTAATGTTCCTGAAGAAATTGTAAACACAGTACGGACAATGATTGAAAACTATGATTATAAATCCAACAACACATGTGTTCTTGTTGGATTTGCAACAGATAGAATCTATTCTCGACTGCTTCATTTTCCTTTTGATTCATTAAAACGTTCAGAACTCGATAAAATTGTTGAAAAAGAACTTGAAACAATACTTCCACTAGAGCAAGAAGAAATAGTTTTCGATTACCATGTGCTTCCTAAAACAAAAGAAATCAATGGAATGGATGTTTTTTCTTGCGCAGTGTCTCAAGAGACAATCCAAAAAACAATATCTGATTATCTCAATGGGAACGTCGTTGTTCATGGAATTATACCCACAGGAATATCATATGGTTCTTTAATTAATAAACTATGCTCTTTAAAAGAATTAAAGACAACAGATGAACCTGTTGCCATTATTGACATTGGTGCTTCTAAAACATCGCTTAGTATTTTTCAAAAAAACAAGGCATTGTTTTCTCGAACTATTTCTTATGGTGGAATCAATGTTACTAAGGCAATGAGTTCTGCATTAAATATTGATTTTGAACAAGCAGAATCTATGAAAAAAACAACACACAATACAGATGTCAAAGACAAAACGCTTGAAATTATCAACAAAGAATTAACAACTCTGATTTGTGAAATACAAAAAACATTCCGTGTTTTATCTGTTGAATATGATTGTCATTTGACAAAGATTTTCTTAACAGGAGGTTCTTGTCGTATAAACGGAATAGATACTCTGTTTTCTCAGAGCATTGGAATTCCTACGGAAATGATTTCAAGTCAAGGTTTGTTGAACATGGATAATCATAGTACTGATAAAACCATGGACCTTGATGTTTTTTATCCGGCTGCTTCTATTGCTTGTAATGGATCAGATGGATATTTAGGTTTTGATTTGGCTAAAAAAATGCAAACAAAAGAGTCAAACTTTTCTTTTTTAAAAGAAAAATTTGTTCCACTAACAATTAGTTTGGTTTTGATTTGTTTGTTTTGGATAGGAAGTGCGTATGCATCTTTTTATAATGCAAATCGTTCTAACTTGATTCTTCGTGAACAATTAGCCATAAGTTCAACAGAAATGTTTGGCGAATCTTTAAGTTCTGAGCAAGTTTTGTTGAGAATAAAAACCAAAAACAATGATGAATCTCCAATTCCTGAAGTGACTGCTTATGACATGCTTTTGCAGATCAATGAAGCTTTTCCAAGTGACAAAAACTCTATTGAGGTGAATGACCTTTCTATTGATATTGCTCATAACAGTGTGTCTCTTCGTGCATATGCAAAAGATATACGCGATGTAACAGAAACGGAAAAGAAACTTGAAAACATGCAATGTTTTGAAAACATTAGTCGTGGTGAGGTTTCGGCAGGACCTGATGATATGAAAGATTTTTCTTGGTCGATTAAAACAACGTGTGAATGATTATGAAAACATTGATAAATAAAATAGAACAACAATGGGAACAACGTTTGCCGCGTGAACAGGTACTGATCTCGATTGCTGGTCTTGGCGTTGTCGTTTTAATTGTTATGTCATTTGTTTTAATGATTAAAAATGAATTAGACAATCGTCACTCTGCTAATCAAGATATGCGGGATACATTATCAGCACTTTATACATATCAAATGAATCGTGATGACTTAGAACCGATAAAAAATGTAAAAATAACTGCAGAGTCTCCAGATCTAAGCATTTATGTTGATGATATTGCTAGATTAGTTCGTGTTAAAGTTCCTACCATTAAACCAGGCATCTCTGTTGATATGGGTAATTATCGTTCTATTTCAGCAGATTTTGAATTGCGAGATGTGTCGTTTGCTCAAGTTGTCGAATTATTGGAACGTATTGAAACACAGGATCCAAGAGTGATCGTGAATCGATTTAATTGCTCTGTCAACACACGTGAGCGCGGACAATTAAGAAAAGTATCTATTGGAATTACTACATATGAAACAATAGAGGGGAAATAATATGTTGGATTATCCATTGCGACGATCTATTTTGATTGTTTGTGCTTTTGCTTGTTTAGCATTTTTAACATTTGTTTTTTCTGCTTGGAATTTGATTCCTATTGAACGTATACGAGCAAATTTTGAAACAAAAATCTTGTCTCAAGGATATATGGTTTCGACTCGTTCTTTAGATTTGGGATGGTTTCCTGGAAATATTAATGTTGAAGGATTAATTTTAAAATCAACAGGAAACGAACAAGCTTTGCCTTTGGCGATTATTGTTGATGAAGTCAATTTATCTTTAGATTTGATTCCATTGTTGTTTTTTCAAACAATGTCTGGGAATGTTTTTGCTGAAATAGGGGACGGTGTTTTTGAAGCAGATTTTTCATTAGATGAGAATGTTTCAATCGAAGGAGAATTTGTCCGAATGCCATTTTCTCGAATGAAACTTAACCAATTTATGCTTGGATTGCCTTTGTTAGGGAATCTTGATGGTACTGTTGCCCTAGAAATACCTAAAAAACGTTTGTCGAAAATGTCCGGCATTGTTGAGCTGCAATGTCTATCTTGTGCTTTGGGGGCGGGTGAAATAACGTTTCCCAAAACCTCCAGTAATCCTATGAATGCTTTAGGTAGTTTTTCTTTAAACCAGAATTTAATTTTCGGGGATCTTCGGTTGAATGCAACTGTCAAAGAAGGTGTTGTACTCTTTACTGATATATCATCAAAATCCGAAGATGTTGAAATGATTGTTAAAGGAAAAGGACGATTCAAAAAACGCATAAAATCAAGCACACTCGATGTTTGTATTCAATATAAGGTTAAACAAATGTTTTATGAGAAAAATCCTAAGTTTGAATTAATCCTAAAAAGATTCATTAAGGATGAATCAACATTTAATAACATTCATCTTGCAGGGAGATTGTCACATATCACTCCTCGTTCTGTTGAACGATGCAAATGAGCGCAAAAAACAAGCTATAATTTTATTAAGGCAACATTTAAAAGACAAGGACGATATCCGTATTGACAGGACAATGGCGGATGCATATCTTATCTACAGAACAAACATCATCAATCTCGAAATCTTACGAATTGAAGAAAGATTTCTTTCGATTATCTTCTATATGTAAAAAATATTCTGTTGTTCTCCCCAAATCGAATCAAAGTTTGACAATAGGGAGTTGCAAAAAATCGGATGTCGTTATCAATGATCCTTATGTTTCGAATGAACATTGTGTTATCGAAAATATTGGTGATCATCAGATTTGGATTCGAGATTTAAAAAGCAAGAATGGGACATTTCTGAATGATTTAAAAATCAACAGGTCTCAAATAGGTCTTGGTGATTTTTTGCAAATCGGTAAAACGACATTTTTATCGATAGATTATTATAAAGAAATTGAAGGATTTCCTAATATTGTAGGACAATCTCAATCATTCTTAGAGGCAGTGCGTGTAGCACAAAAAATAAGCAAAAGCCGTTGGAGTGTTCTGATTTTGGGAGAAACGGGAACGGGCAAAGAAGTTATTGCTCGTATGATTCATGACATGTCTTCATTGGAAGGAGCCTTTGTCCCGATTAATTGTGGTTCAATTCCTTCTGAACTTATCAATTCTGAATTGTTTGGTCATAAACGTGGTGCATTTACCGGTGCGGTATCAGACAGAGATGGTGTGTTTGTTCGGGCAAATCATGGAACTTTGTTTTTAGATGAAATAGGTGAATTACCTTTAGAATTACAACCACATTTGTTACGTGCTCTTGAGACATTTGAAATACAGCCTGTGGGTGACACACAAACTCACAAAGTCAATGTTCGTATTATTGCCGCAACGAATAATTCGAATCATAGTCAGAAGCATCAATCAGGGCTGCGATTAGATTTATATCATCGATTAGCAACCATTGTGATTAATTTGCCACCACTGCGGAATCGCAAAGAAGATATTCCTCTTTTAATCGATCGATTTGTTAATGAACTGTCTGATTCAAACAATGTTAAAACAATACCTGCACACATTATGCGAAAACTCAAAGAACATCCATGGTATGGGAATGTGCGGGAACTTCGTCAAGCGGTTTGTCGTGCCATTGCTTTAGAAGGCGACACATTGTTTTTTCATCATCTTTTTTCTAACAACCATGATGCTATCAATGGATCATTGGAAAACACATCTGTCACGTTATCACGATGTGATCGTGCTGTTCGTGATGTTATTGAAGATGCATTAACAGAACATGGGTCTTATCGTAGAGCAGCCGAATCTCTTGGAATGGCTAAATCTACTTTGGCGGATCGTGTGAAACGTTATGGTATTGTTCGATCAAAAAAATAATTCAGTTAAGGAGTAAATCCGAGCCATTCTTCGTTGTTGTTTGAAAATTCTTTTTTCCAAATAGGAAGCGTTTTTTTTAAGCGATCAATGAGTTGTTGACATGCTAAGAAAGCCTCTTTGCGATGCGGTGCTCCTGATGCAATGGCAACAACAGGATCTCCAATCGACACTGCTCCAATACGATGTTGGACAGCAAGTCTTATATGTTCAAAACTTTGTTCAATATCTTCGCATAAAGAAATAAGCATAGAGTTTGCCATTTCAGGATACGCTTCATATTTCATCCGTTCAACACAATGTCCTTCATTGTGATTTCGAACAACACCTATGAAGGTGACTAGAGCACCTCTGTGTGGTGCTTGGACTGCCTCAATGAGATGATTGACATTAGGGGCACGATCAATGATTGATGCAATGCGTATTTGTTGATTTGATCCTCCTGAAACAGGAGGAATGAATGCAATTTCATCGTTGTCACACAGTGTTGTGTTGTTGTTGACAAACTTTTGATTGACAGCAGTTTGGCATTGAGATTCATAAAAAGCGAATTCAGGGCAGATTTCTTTTATTTGAGTGATTGCATCAACAACGGAGGAATCAGGAGGTAGTTGTATTGTGAAACCAGAACTTTTTAATTGTTCACGAAGTCCTGCAAAAAATCGAATGTGAATATTCATAGAATGAACCATGGATTAATTAAGATTATGTTGCATAAAGCAGCAGATACGTCCATGACAAGATACTGCTTATTAACGACTGTGCTATTGAATCTCTGCCATGGTATTTAGAAATTAGATCTATTGAATTTTTCTGAGGATAAATAAAAAGGCCTTATTTTTAATGATTTAATATTATGCCTTCCTGTTGTCAAATACGGATATTTTAGCTTGGTACATCTAAAAAAAAAGCATGATGGTTGTAAGTTTTAAATTTACAAGCATTGCTTGCATAATTATATATCGCGATATTACATTATGTTTCAGTATGGTATCTGATGATAGTTCACCAAGGTTTCTCTCGAGCCTTAATCAAACAAAAAGAAATAAAAATGATGACATTACAATATTCACAACGTTTAGTAGCCATCCTAGGATTGATTTTCGCCATAGGATGTTCGGATACCGAATCTGATGATTCTACTGTTGAGGTAGGTGGCAAAGCTGATGGTGTGTGGGACAGTGGAAGTGACTCAACAGCACTGCCGTGTGATGACGGATCGTCCGGAGCCTTAGTAACTCCTACAATATACAAAGGAGAGATTACCACGAAAGCCCAACTCGAATCGGCTAGAGGATGTACCGAAATTCGGGGGAGTATTATTATCACTGGTGGTTTCGATTCTTCGGCGCCTGATTTGATGGAAATAAGACATATACGTTTCCCTAATCTTGAACGGGTTCATAGTGAGATTTGGATATCTTCGTTATCCAATCTTACGAGTATTGAGATGCCAAAGTTACAAACAGCAGGCAGTCTTAGTATTGGTGATCTGAACGGACTCAGACATTTTGATTTGCCTGTTTTGACCACGGTACGAGAATGGATTGGTGTTAGACACAACAACAACCTCGTATTCATCACTTTGCCTAAATTAGCTAAAGTGGGGGATATGATTGAGATTAGGAATAATCCAATCCTTGAAAATATTTCACTGCCCTCATTAACTAACGTGGAACAGGAGCTTTTAATTCTGGATAACGATGCTCTCATGAGTTGTGACCTTGGTGTCTATACCTCGACTGAATGTCCATCGCTATCGGATACTCCATCTGATGATTCTACTGCAGCACTGATGTGTGATGACGGATCGTCCGGAGCCTCAGTGACTCCTACAATATACAAAGGAGATGTTACCACGAAAGCTCAACTCGAATCGGCTAGAGGATGTACCGAAATTCAAGGGATTATTAGTCTTGATGGTAATTTCGATTCTTCGGCGGCTAATTTGATGGAAATAAGACATGTACATTTCCCTAATCTTGAACAGGTTCATGGTGGTGAGATTAGCATATTTTTGTTATCCAATGTTACGAGCATTGAGATGCCAAAGTTACAAACAGCAGGCACTCTTAGTATTGGTTATCTGAACAAACTCAGACACTTTGATTTTCCTGTTTTAACCACGGTACGAGCATGGATGAGTGTAAGACACAACAACAGCCTCGTATTAATCGCTTTTCCTAAACTAGCTAAAGTGGGAGATATGATTGAGATTAGAGAGAATTCAATCCTTGAAAACATTTCACTGCCCTCATTAACTGAGGTGGACCATGAATTTTTAATTTGGGATAACGATGCTCTCATGAGTTGTGACCTTGGTGTCTATACCTCGACTCAATGTCCATAGATAGACAATTAAATGTACTGTCATAAAGAAGACATCTATGTTGAGGTTGAGGTTTTTTCTCTGATATCTTGTAATTTAAGAAGCTATCAGGAGAACTCCTGCCCATAAGATATAATTTATACATGATGTTCAAAAGCCTCGAGAATGTTCTCGAGGCTTTTTTATGCATACATAGACAAGTACGTGTATACAAGACAGTGATCGTTTTGAATAAAACCTCGTTGAAGGTATAACGATTATGGTTTCATTCTTGGTAATGCCCTCCTGCCATCAAACACAGAGATTTCAGATTGGGACATAAAGAGGGAAATCATTTTGCTTTATATTCACGGATACTGTGGCGACAGATATCGTTAATAAACAGATACGATACTGCTTATTAACGACTGCGCTGACAGATTGCTGAGTGGATTGATATTGTGATGCAACGGTTGAATCACCAATGAGGGATGTGGGTTCAAAATCAGCGTAATCTATGAATAATAGGACTGTGGAGATGTGTTATCAATTCTGACAATTTTTTGAAAATCGATTCAAAACGCTATGATCGCCATGCGTTTACAACAATAAAATAACGGTTCAAAAGCACATTAAACAAGCGACAGTGCTATTTGTTGATGACAAACGACAATAATTTGATCCACTAGAGTCTATTGCTTATTATCTCTGAGCTGAAATGAACAATAGACTCAATCATTTGAATTTTATCAATAAAAAGACGGTTGCATCATATGATTCACGATTGTTCCGTAACAGTGTCAAAAAAACAGATCAAAAAAATATAATTTCTGTTGGTCACACCAATTTTCTCAACAAACTACATCAGAGAATGGATCATTATATCAAGGATTGTAGATTGGATACGGTTTTTGTTTCTAATCGCTGGTCTATGATTTCAATACATCGAGATCTAAAAACATCTCATTTTCGTGTCAGGCTTCATCATATTTTTGTTTCTGCAGATGATGTCATGATAGATGCGTTAGCACATTATATTGTTAATCATCATAAAAAATCTTCTAAAATTATCAATGAGTTTATCAATACTCATAAAGATGACATTTCCCATCGCATGGTTCGACCTAGAAAACTTGTTTCTGATGGAGACTGTTATGACCTTCAAGAAATTTATCATTCATTAAATAAGACATATTTCAATGATTCTATTCAAGCATCGATTACATGGTCACGTCGTTCTAGTCAACGAAAACGCAATAGTATCAAAATGGGCTCATATTCTATGGAAGATAAGCTGATAAGAATTCATCGATCGCTAGATAGAGAATTCGTACCAAGATTTTTTATAGAATGGATTATTTACCATGAAATGCTACATCAAGTTCATGGTAGCAAAATAGTAAACGGGCGTCGTTTATTTCATACCCCTGAATTTTTAGAAGATGAAAAGAAATTTAAAAAATATAATGAATCTAGAAGATGGCAAGATAAAAACATTGAAAAACTTCTTTCCGATTAAAGTATTGTCTTGTGGCTTTTTGATGTGTTTATTAATCATGTTAATCGCATGTGAAAGAAACATAGCTGGTGGATCTTTGGATGGAGCGGTGATTTATTCTGAAGGATGTGCTCGTTGTCATGGACCAAACGGTGTTCCAGATCAAGTTCAAGTTGCTCGGCTGAATGTAAAAAATTTAACCGATCCTTTGTTACGGAAACGATTATCAATAGACGATATTGCAAACCAAGTTTTGTATGGTTCAACAAATCAAAAGATGCCTTCTTTTGCTAATGTATTGACTAAGGCTCAAGCAAAGCAGGTTGCTCATTATGTGTATAGCTTGTCTTCTCCAACGCCGCGTTAATTTCAGATAATACATATACATCAGTTTCCTGATGTTGTTTGATATGTTCAAACGCACCTAATTTACCCAATGCCCATGCAGCGTGACCGCGAACAATGGGTTTTGGATCAAGAAACAATTGATGTAATAATTCAATAGCTTGTTTCTTTTCAGTGTTGTTGCCTAACACAATAGAGAGGTTACGACGCATTTGTGTTCGACTCATACGGCTCAATGCTGTGCCTTGAACATAACGCTTGAATTGATTTGAGCCGAGATCTAAAAGAAATTTAGCATCAGGAATTTCGGATTGAATGTTTTTTGAAATCAATTCTGGTGTTGGTTCAATACGATCGGGTGCTTTTGCATTATAAGGACAGACTTGCTGACATATATCGCAACCAAAAAGCATCGTACCAATAGCATCACGAAATTGCAGAGGAATAACACCTGAGTATTCAATCAAAAGATATGAAATACAGCGGCGTGCATCTAAAACATGTTCATCAACAAAGGCATTAGTCGGACATGCATCAATACATTGTCGACATTGACCACATTGTTTGGAAGATGTTGGTAAAGGATTTGTAGGTTGTGCTTCAATTTCTAATAACAATTCACCCAAAAGAAAATAAGATCCAAGACCAGGTGAAATCAGCATTGTATTTTTTGCGAGAAAACCAAGCCCCGCTGATTGTGCTAATTCTCGCTCTAAAAGAGGCGAACTATCAACACAGATACGTGAAGCAACAGATGTTCCGAGATTAGTTTCAAGCAACTGTGTGAGTTGTGAAAGTTTGTCATGAAATACTGCGTGATAATCTTGTCCACGTGCATACCGGGCAATAGAGCCACGATTGTTACTTGTGTCTGTTGTGTCGAATTTAGTGTTTTTCCCATAAGCCAATGCAGCAATGACAATTGTTTTTGCTTTAGGGAAAAATTTCGTTACATTTTGGCGTGCATTGACTTGATATGCATTGCTCATATATTTCATTGATCCAGAATAACCTTGATTGATCCATGAGCGATATTTTGAATACCCTGGCAACGATGATGTCACTGAAGCAATACCTAAACGATGGAATTTTAATGTTTTTCCTTGTTTCAGAATTAAATTAGTAACATCTTGTGGTGAAAGAGCCATTTAATAGTCATCACTTTTAATGTTTTCAAAGAAAATATCGTCATAGGGTACGGTACAATCTGTAGCAATAGGTTGTGGATAAACAATGGATTGTTGCCGATAATTACGAAGGTGAACTTGAGTTTTATCAATGTTTTGAATGTAGGTCGGACCGATCGGTATTTTTCCGCCTCCACCAGGAGCATCTAATACTAAATGAGGTATTGCCATGCCACTTATCCAACCGCGCATACCCTCCATGATTTCAATTGCTTTTTCTACAGGTGTTCTCAAATAATCCACCCCCGTTACAGTGTCACCTTGAAACATGTAATACGGACGAACTCTTATTTTAAGTAAATCTCGCATGAGTTGTCTCATGCATGTCACTGAAGAGTTAACTTGTCTAAGAAGAACAGTTTGATTACCCATAGGTATTCCATGATTAATTAGGGTTTCACATGCTTGCTTCGCTTCTTTCGTAATCTCTTTTGGATGATTAAAATGCGTGTTAATAAATAATGGATGATGTTTGGAAAGTTCTTTGGCTAATGCCTCATCGATACGCATTGGAAGAACTACAGGGATTCTCGTACCAATACGTATGATTTCAATATGACTAATGCTACGTAATATGGACAATACTTCACCAAGTATGTGAGTAGATAGTAACAATGGATCCCCACCAGAGATCAGTACATCGCGAATGGTTGAAGTTTTACGGAGATAATCAAAAGCTTTATCGAGTTTTTCTTTGTTAATAGGTGTATCTCCACCAACTAATCTTCGTCGATTACAATGACGACAATAAATAGCACAACGATCAGTCAGAAGAAGCAATGCTCGATCAGGGTATTTGTGAATCACTGAAGGTGCTGGATTGTTCAGTGATTCTCCTAATGGGTCTGTCATTTCTTCATTGCGGATTTCAGTTTCATGAAACGAAGGAATTGCTTGCATACGAATAGGACACCATGGATTATGTTTGTCCATGAGATTTGCGTAATATGGTGTAACACCAACACGAAATAAATTGTGTGCTTGTGAAAACCCTTTTTGTTCATTTGAAGAAAGATTAATAAAAGGTTCAAAATCCTGTGGTGTTGTTAACATGTTACGTGCCTGCCATTTCCAATCGCTCCATTGCACAGAGGATGTGTTACTTGGATGCGGAGACAATGTAATTTTAGGCAATAATTTTGAAGGCATCATTGAATCAGTATGTCTGCAGAGGGACAAATTGGTGCGAGAGGGCACTGAGTGCACGCTGGTTTTCTTGCCATACAAATCCTTCGACCGTGCCATACAATTTGATGACTAAAATCAATCCATCGATCACGGGGAAGAATAGCCATCAAATTGCGCTCAATCAAAACAGGATTGTTTTGATCAGTTAGTGCCAGTCGATTTGCGATGCGAGACACATGCGTATCCACAACAACACCGCTGGCAATATTGAACGCAGTCCCCAAAACAACATTGGCTGTTTTACGAGCAACCCCAGCTAAATTGATGAGTTCATCCATTGTAGAAGGGACTGTTCCATCATGGAGTGTGATTAATTGTTGAGCCATGCGGTTTAAGTTTTTAGCTTTGTTTCGATAAAAACCTGTAGAAAATATGAGTGATTCAAGTTCAGACATATCGGCTTGTGCTAAATCATATGGTGTTGGATATCTTGAAAAAAGTTTAGGTGTTGTTTTGTTGATTTGTTTATCTGTTGATTGAGCACTCAGTATCGTTGCAATGAGAAGTTGAAAAGGATTCTTCCAATCGAGTTCACAGATAGCATGTCCCCATGTTTCTTGTAAAAGGTGAAGTACCTGTGTGACATACGCAGGATCTATTGATTGAACAGATCTGCTTCGAGGATGTTGACTTTTGTGAAGTCCGCCCATTACTATTCTCGTCCTGTGACAATATTCAAAAAACACATTGGTCTTGATGGTAGAGTTTTTAAAAATATATTTTTATTCATCATTGGAAGTTTTGTTGTCGCATGTGGTTCTACATTATATGAAATTAATGCTGCAAAAACAGCTAGATACAAAACAGATTTTAGTACAGTTTTTAATACAGCACTGCAAACAGTGCATGAATTCTATCCGCATTATGTAGAAAATCCTACAAAAGGAACCATTATTACGGCATGGCATCCTGTTAATGTTACTGAAGGTCACGCTAGTAATGGGGCTACAAATCAGTCCAGTTTTGGAAATTCATCAGGGCAATCATTGTTATATACAAATATTTATAAACATTATTTTATTCGAATTAGTGTTCATGTATTGGGTGGATCACCGTGGTATGTGACCGTCAACGGAGAAGCGTCATTGTTTGAAGCAGGTAGTATTCCTGTACCGCTTAAAGGTGAAAACAAACCACATTGGCTTGAAGGGCGTGTTGAAAAGCTCCAACTAGAAATATACAATAAACTTAAGCAACATGCTCCAAATGTTTCGAATAAACCCAAAACAAAGCAAGAAATCCCTTCTGAAGCCATGATCGTGATTGATGCTATTGATCAAGCGTTAACACAAGGAAGCATTGGGTTGATTGAAAAATACTTATCTGATTCGATTGTATTGAATCAAAATAATACGACTACACCGACAGAGGTCGTTTTAATGATGCAAGTCGATGATCTGTTACGGTATAAGTTTCATGGTGTTTTAAAAAATCAATGTGTGTCCAACAGAAATGAAACAAAAATCATATGCATTGACAAGAAAAATCAAATCGAATTCGATTTGATCAATAATCAATGGATTCTTGTTAAGATTGTTCTTCAACATTGAAAAACATTCAAGATAACGACTTGAGGCAACCGGATAAGTCTTGTCGACTATCATCCAGTGGAATGTTTTAAAGTTTTAAAAGATTGTTAAAATTTAAAACACTGAAAATTATTCAGGACAACGACGTGAAGCAATAGGAAAAGTCTTCCCATTGTCATCGGGGAATATTTTTCCAGGGTTTAAAAGATTGTTAGGATCCCACATGTGTTTCCATTTTTTTTGCCACGCAATGACTTGTGGTGTTTGTTCTAGCGGCATGTATTGTTTTTTACTCAATCCGATACCATGCTCTCCGCTTAATGTCCCTTTTAATGCAATGGTATGTTCAAACAGGGCATGGACAAAAGGTTCAATATGTTTTGTTGCTTCTTCAGAATCAGCGAGAATATTAACATGAAGGTTGCCATCTCCAGCATGACCAAATGTTGCGATCGATAAATCTGACGGTGTTGGTATAGAGTCAATACGTTTGAATAATTCTCCAATAGATCCACGGGGCACACAAATATCTTCGGATATCTTATATTGATGAGCATTACGTAATGATTTTGAACAGGCACGTCGAATAGACCACAATCTTCGCCGGTCACGTTCATCACGTGCAACGATGACATCGATAGCATTGTTCTTTTCTAACAACTCTCCGATATGAATGGTAATTGTTTCTAAGGTATTTGGTTCACCATCTAGTTCTATTAATACAGCCCAGTGTGAAGACAAATCGATGTCCGATGAAGTCATGTGCATGAGGGTGTTTCGATCCATGAGTTCAATTGCTCGGGGATGAAATCCTTGATGTAATAATTGATCGATAGCATTGCTACAAGAAGTTTCGTTTTGAAATAATGCCAAGAGCAATGCAGTTGATTGTGGCAATGGTAATAGTTTTATAGTTGCTTCTGTAACAACACCAAATGTTCCTTCACTGCCAACAAAACCTGCTGTCAAGTCATAACCAGTAACGCCTTTTGTGGTTTGTTTTCCACATCGCAACAATTCTCCGCCCATAAGACCCATATGTAATCCCAAAACATATTCACGTGTGACGCCATATTTAAATGCTCTAGGTCCCCCAGCATTAGACGCGATATTACCACCAATAGAACAAGTTTTCAGAGAAGCCGGATCGGGAGGGTAAAAAAGTCCTTGTTCTTCTACAGCATCTTGGATCGTGGAGACAATTGTCCCTGGTTGTACAATAGCAATTGAATTTTTAGTGTCTATGTCAATGATTTTATTCATTCGCTCCGTAGACAAAACAATACCCCCATATACGGGTAGGCATCCACCTGTCATGCCTGTGCCAGCTCCTCGAGGCGTGACAGGGATGTTATGTTCTTGTGCTAATCGTAAGACGATAGAAACTTGTTCCGCTGATTCACATAATGCAACACAGTCGGGATGAAAATCACCAAGTCCACTTTCATCTCGACTGTATGGTGCTAGATATGGATGATCTTTTGTTAAAACTTGATTTTTACCAAGTTCGTCACAAAGTAGACTGGCAACATTCATCTGTTTTTTAAAAGAAGTGTTTTATACAGAAAATGAAGAACCACAACCACAAGTATTGGTAACGTTTGGATTATTGAATTTAAACCCTGCACCCATGAGTCCTTCGACATAATCAATTTCTGTACCATCAAGATACATCATGCTCATGTGATCAACAAGAAGGCTTATGCCATCTTGATTAAATGATGAATCGATAGAAGTTGATTCATCAAAATAAAGATCATATGAAAAACCACTGCAACCACCACCAACAACACGCAAACGAAGTCCCATTTTATTTTCAATAGATTCTTCTTTACGAATAGCGATTACTTTATGTGCGGCATCTTCAGTCAAATAGACTGAAGGTCCCATAGGTTCACTGTTTGTTTTGTTGTTTGTCGTTGATATTGTATCAGGCATAATTGTTTAACTCACAGCTTCCTGTGAACTCCTTGTTTTTGAAATGGTTTGACGCCCTTTAGTCCATTGACGTGATAACCAACCTCGTTCATCACCCATTTTTTTTTGTATTGTAAGAAGACCTTCAATTAATGCTTCTGGTCTTGGAGGACATCCTGGAACATAAACATCTACAGGAATGACTTGATCGATACCTTTGAGTACAGAATAACCTTGCTGAAACAAGCCGCCACAATTCGAACAAGAACCCATTGAAATAACATATTTGGGTTCTGCCATTTGATCATAGAGCATTTTAATACGCGTTGCCATTTTGTAAGTCACTGTTCCTGCAACAATGATAAGATCAGCATGTCTGGGTGATGCACGAGGAGCAGAACCAAAACGTTCTAGGTCGCTTCTTGGCCCTCCAGTTTGCATTAATTCAATCGCACAACATGCTGTACCAAATAGAAGATACCATGTAGAGTTTTTACGTCCCCAATTAATAATATCTTCTACTTTGGTTATTAACACGCCAGAGTTTTCCATAGGACACATTATACACGATATATGAATGGAATGTCATTCTAAACAATGATATCTTTGCATATCAATAATATCTTGACCGATTGATAGGTTGTGTAGCACTGTTGATTGGTCATTTAAGGACTACATTAAAAACAATGAATCTTCCATGGAATAATATCATTCTCGCGATTGGATGGGGTGTGCCTTTCGGTGTCATCATAGGGTCTTTGTTTGTGCGATTGCATAATCGTCAAATTATATCAGATGCAAAGTCAGAATCCGCTATGTTGCTTGCCAACACGCGATCTAACCTAGATGTATGGTTGTACGATGCTGAATGTAACCATCAGAACGATATGCTCGATCTTCGTCAAAAAACAATTGATGAAATTGAAGATTTGGACAAGTCATTAATCAAACGAGAAACGGAATTAGAAGTTGCTAATTATCGCCAAGAGAGTGTTGCTAAGGAATTGAACGAACATCGTGATGAAGTCAACAAAGAGTATCATAAATTACGTTCGCTTCAGAGACGCAAAAAACACTACAAACATGAGATCAATAAAACGATCAAAGACATGCAAGAGCAGCTTTCAATTCAAGCCAATATTTCATTGGAATCATGTTATGAACAATTGATGTGTGATGAAATTGATAGGGCTACGGCAATCGCTAAGCAGAAAATTTCAAACACTGATGATGCTGTTTTTGAGGATGATGCAGCTAAAATAATGCATAGTGTCGTTGGTAGATATTCAGGGCATTTTTTGACAGAAAATGCCACATCGCATATTCCTCTTACAGCAGAGATGGTCGAACTTTTTCAAGCCGATGATGGATTATTATTGAAGTCCATTGGTGAGGTCGCTAACATCAACATGTTGTTGATGCCTGAAACAACCAGTATCCGTCTTGAAGGTCTGGATGGTGTTGGTCGAGAAGTTGCCCGCCGTTCTATCAAAAAGATAGAAAAATCTCGTCGTAGAAAAACAGTACCTTCTGCACCCGTTGCAACTTGGGTTGGTGCAATTCGCAAACAATTAGATATAGAAATTATATCGCTAGGGAAAAAGGCATTTTCTGTTTTAGAGATCCCTAAACCGCATGAAGATATTGTGGTTTTAGTTGGTCAATTAAATTACCGAACTAGCTACACGCAAAATCAATGGCTTCACGCAGTAGAAGCTGCTTTTTTGGGTGGTATGATGGCGTCAGAAATGGGACTTGATGTAAAGCTCGCTCGGCGTGCTACTTTGATGCATGACATAGGCAAAGCATTGACACATGAAATAGAAGGATCTCATGCGGTGATTGGTGCTGATATTGCAAGGAAATTAGGAGAATTGGAAATTGTGTCGAATGCCATTGGTGCACATCATGGTGATGAGCCTGCCAATTCTGTTTATGCTCATCTGGTTGCAGCATCTGATGCTATGTCAGGTGCAAGACCTGGTGCACGACGTGAAATGAGTATTGATTATGGAAAACGGATCGAAGATTTAGAGAAAATCACACGAAAACGCAAACATATAAATAATTGTTATGTCATTCAAGGAGGACGAGAATTGATTGTTGAGGTGAAATCTAAGTTTTACACAGACAAAGATATGATTGATTTATCTTCAGACATAGCCGAAAATATCGAACAAGATCTAGTCTATCCTGGACAAATTAAAGTCACTGCAATTCGACGTTATGAAGAAGTGACTACGGCAAATTGATTGCTCAGTGAGTGAAAACAACTCTGTTTGTCTGTTTGAACTTATGATCGAGTCAAAAAAACATCGATCCCTGATTGAATATCATGGGTGGTGCACGCCTTTTCATTAAAAGGTGTTGTATTAAGATCTTGTTGCTCTGTTATCTTTTTAGATATACTCTTACGTATGGGATCGATTTAGATTGACATCACCATACAGTCATTATATCAGGAACTTTCTCTTAAGGTGCTATTTGCCATGAATACGCAGAAGAAACAAAAAACATTGCTTAAAATCGGTGAACTTGCTGTTCTGGTCGATCGTTCAGTGCGTGCCATTCGATTGTACTCTGAATTGGGTTTAGTACTGCCTCAAGGACGTTCAGAAGGTGGATTTCGTCTTTATAGCAGAGATGCTGTTGATAAAATACGTTGGATTCAGCGGATGCAGGTGATCGGCTTTTCGTTGCCTGAAATCCAAGCTTTTGCACAAGCATTTGGTTCATTTAAAACAGGACGCGAAGCAGCAACGCATGTTCATGAAATATTTGAATCCAAGCGCAGAGAAATTGAAGCGAATATTGCACAGCTTAATGCTGTTAAGGATGAGTTAGATGAGGCTGTATGTTATTTAGAGAGTTGTCATTCTTGTGCAACGATGTATATGCCTACTGAATGTCAATCTTGTGATCATCAAGGGCATGATCCAGAAAATACACCTTTATTATTCTCTGGTCTCTATACAACGCCCATTGTGAACAAGGCATTTATGAACATGTCAAAATCGTTGCAAAATAAAGAGAGAACACAATCATGACCGTGAATATACCTGTTTTTATGGACAACCATTCAACGACACAAGCAGATCCTCGTGTGGTCGATGCTATGATTCCGTATTTTACGGAAAAATTTGGCAATGCTGCGAGTCGTAATCATGCATTTGGTTGGGAAGCGGAAGCGGCTGTTGATCATGCACGTGAACAGATTGCCGATGTTATTGGTGGTTCAGGTCGAGAAATTGTATTTACTTCAGGTGCTACTGAATCTGATAATTTAGCCATTCGTGGTGCGGCAGAATTTTACAAACAACGCGGAAATCATATTATTACAGTTCAAACAGAACACAAAGCTGTTTTAGATACCTGCAAAAAATTAGAACGTGAAGGCTATGACGTTACCTATCTAAACCCTGCGAAGGATGGGTTGGTGACCCCTGAAGATGTTGTGGGTGCAATGACCGATCAAACCATCCTGGTAACGATTATGTTAGCGAACAATGAGATTGGTGTGGTTCAACCTATTGAGGCTATTGGTCATGCTATCAAAAAACGTAATCCTAAGGTCATTTTCCATAGTGACATTGTTCAAGCGGTAGGAAAAATCCCTGTTGATGTGGAGAAAATGCGTTTGGATATGGCCTCTTTATCAGCACATAAAATGTACGGACCAAAAGGTATTGGTGCATTATGGGTAAGACGTAGACCGAGGGTGCGAATTGCACCAATGATTCATGGTGGTGGTCATGAACGAGGAATGCGATCAGGAACTTTAAATGTGCCTTTAATTGTGGGATTCGGTGTTGCTGCTATGCTTGCCAAAACTGATATGAAGGAAGAAGCAGAACGTATGAAAGCATTACGTGATCGTTTATATGACAAAATCACATCAGAACTTGATGAAGTTTATGTTAATGGTTCAATGGAACATCGTTTACCAGGAAGCTTAAACATATCGTTTGCCTTTGTTGAAGGCGAATCATTATTGATGGCCATGAAAGATATTGCGGTTTCTTCAGGATCGGCTTGTACCTCAGCATCCTTAGAGCCTTCATATGTTCTTCGTGCATTAGGTATTGGTGAAGAATTGGCTCATACTTCCATTCGTTATGGAATAGGACGATTTAATACCGTGGAAGAAATTGATTATACAGCAGATGTTACTGTTCGTTCAGTACGGTGGTTGCGTGAGTTATCTCCTTTGTGGGAAATGCACAAGGAAGGTGTTGACCTTACGAAAATCGAATGGACAAATACACATTAATTTGATTGTTTTAAAAACGTTATAAAGGAGATTACTATGGCATACAGCAAAGAAGTTATTCAGCATTATGAAAATCCACTCAATGTGGGAAGTATGAACAAGGAAGATCCAAAAGTTGGAACAGGACTTGTTGGTGCACCACAATGTGGTGATGTTATGAAATTACAGATTAAGATCAATGATGATGGCATCATTGAAGATGCTAAATTTAAAACATTTGGTTGTGGTTCAGCAATTGCATCTTCTTCGCTTGCAACTGAATGGGTCAAAGGGCGTTCTATTGACGAAGCGATGGCGATCACAAATACAGAAATTGTAGAAGGATTGAGCTTACCACCTGTTAAAATTCATTGTTCGGTACTTGCTGAAGATGCAATTAAAGCAGCGATTACAGATTACAAAGAAAAACAAAGCAAGCAACAAGACAATTCAGTCGCTCAATAGTGGAGTCGTGATGGTTTCTATAACCGCTAATGCTGTCGAAGAAATTAAAAAGCAAGCCAAATCCAGGAAGGCAACAATATCCGCACTTCGCCTTGGAATTCGTGGAGGCGGTTGCACAGGGTTTTCTTACTTGTTCGAATGGGCAGAGGAAAAACCTCGTGATACGGACCATGTCTTTCATGAAGATGGTGTGAGTTTGTATGTGGATCCAAAGAGCTATGTGTATCTCAAAGACACTGAATTAGACTTTGTACGCAACATGATGGGACATGGCTTTAAATTTAACAATCCGAATGTTACAGGACAGTGTGGTTGTGGAGAAGCTGTTCAATTTTAATGACAACATGAAAGAATAGCATGGCGAATGCAGTACCCTTTCATAAGAATCAAAATACAGTTGAATGTTGTTTTTCTGTATTAAATTTGAAAAAGCAATTTGAAATCGATTTAGAAGAACTCGAATCGATCTATTTAACACGCTCAAAGCAAACACACCCTGATCAAAATCTCAATAAATCGCCATCAGAACGTGTCGCGATATTACAAGAATTCATGAAGCTCAATGAAGCTTATAGTGTGCTCAAAGCACCTGAGCGTAGAGCTGAACATTTATTGGGTCAGTATGGCGTTTTTATTCAAGACAATGAAACCATATCCCCTCATTTGTTGGTTGACATGCTTGATATGCGTGAACAATTACAAGAAGCTCAAGATAATGATGACCATGAACGTGTTGTTGTTTTTAAAAATACAATGATTGAGAACAATCGACAAAATTTAAAAGAAATCGCTGATTTGTTTGTGTCTTTTGAAGAAAACGACGATTTGAATTCGTTGAATATGATTAAAGATCTTTTAATAAAATTTCGATATGGTGTTCGTTATTTGGAAGAAATTGAAGAATAAACATGTCATTGTTTCAAATAGCAGAGCCGGGACAATCCGTCGAAAAAGAACAGTGTCAACAACGTCGTGCTGTTGGTATTGATCTGGGTACGACAAATACATTGGTTGCATATGTTCGTGAAGAAAAGCCTGTTGTTGTTCCTTGCTTGGATGATTCTTTGTTAATACCATCGGTTGTTCACTATTCTGAACAAGGGGATGTGATCGTTGGAAAATCTGCACGAGCATTGATACAAGAATTCCCTAAAACAACAATTGCTTCTGCAAAACGCATGCTTGGTAGAAGCAAAGAAGATTTGAAAAACATTATGGAATTTCTTCCATATGATATGGAAGAAGACCGTGACAATAGTCAGAAGATGATCATGTTAAATCTTGATGGGAAAAAAATAAGTCCTATTGAGGTGTCTCGAGATATTATCAAGGAAGTTCTTCATGGTGCTTCTGAAAAAACTGGAGGAGTCATTGATAGTGCAGTGATTACTGTTCCTGCATATTTTGACGATGGTCAGCGACAAGCAACTCGTGATGCAGGTCGGTTAGCAGGAATTGATGTTCTTAGATTATTGGCAGAACCAACAGCAGCAGCATTGGCCTATGGGTTAGAAAAAAATGTCACGGGGTGTTATGTGGTATTTGATCTTGGCGGTGGAACATTTGATGTTTCAGTGTTGAACCTTGTTGATAATGTATTTAAAGTTTGTGCTATTGGAGGAGATTCGTCATTAGGTGGTGATGATTTTGATCGTCTCATTGCGAAGAAGATGTTGGATGTTGCACAGATATCTCTGAACAACAATGCACAAATTGTTCAACAAGCTTTATACAATGCGCGGTTAACGAAAGAACAATTGTCCATACATGAATCTGCTGAATTCTTATTGCCACTGTCGGATGGAACTGTTTTTCGACACACCATTACTCAACAAGATTTTGCGGAATTAATCAAACCACTTCTCGATCAAATAGGTGTTATATGTAAAAAGACATTAAAAGATGCCAATGTTGTCAATAGCGCAATTGATGGTGTCATTTTAGTTGGTGGTTCAACTCGATCAACGGTGGTATCAGATTACGTGAAACAATTTTTTGGAAGACCGGTATTGTCTGATCTTGATCCTGATCAAGTGGTTGCATTAGGTGCAGCAGTGCAAGCAGACATGCTTGTTGGAGGAACGGCACCGGTGTTACTGTTGGATGTCATCCCGTTATCACTGGGAATTGAAACCATGGGTGGCGTGTTTGAACCTTTGATTTTAAGAAATTCAACGATTCCAACAGGTGCAACAAATACTTATACTACCTATGCAGACAATCAAACAGGATTTGATATTCATGTATTACAAGGTGAGCGTGAAACGGCAGAAGGCAATCGTTCACTGGCACGATTTTATCTCAAAGGTATCCCTCCAATGGTTGCTGGTATGGCACGGGTTGAGATCGTTTTTTTCGTAGATGCTGATGGTATTTTACATGTGACAGCAAAAGAAGAAACAACCGGAATTGAAACTTCAGTAGAAGTATCAACATCATACGGTCTTTCGGATGAAGATGTTGAACGAATACTACTTAATTCATTTGAACATGCTGAAGCTGATATGCTTTATCGAAAATTACAAACAGCACGGATTGAAGCCAGCAGTATGATTGCTTCAATCCAAAAAGCTATTATAGAATCATCAAGTTTATTAGAAGGCAATGAACAAAAAGAACTAGAACAATCGATTTTAATGATTCAAAAAGCAATGGAATTAGAAGATTTTAATGCTATACGAGTTGCTATGAAAGAATTAGAAAAAACAGCAGAACCTTTTGTAGAACGTTGCATGAATAAAGCGATTGTTGCGGCTGTGAAAGGTCGTTCTGTCTTGGAAATCGAAAAGGAATCTTAGACGATGCCAACACTTCGATTTTTGGGTGATGAATCATGGACTGTTGATGTAGAAGAAGGTGTCACTGTTTTAGAAGCAGCAGAGATTTGTGGTGCTCGAGTGGGAAGTTCTTGTGGAGGACAGTGTGCTTGTTCTACCTGTCATGTTTATGTTGCTAAAGGACTCGATACACTCAATGAAATAACAGAACAAGAAGATGAACGTCTTGATATGGCGTTTGATGTTAAACCTGAATCAAGGCTTGGTTGTCAGACTGTTGTTGGTCATCAAGATTTGGATATAACTATTTCAGAAGAAAGTACGAAAGCTTGGTATGATGAACATCCAGAGGAAAGGAACAAACAATGATATCTGAAAATCCACGATATGCACGTGAGTTTTTAGAGCCTTTTTTAGGAAAAAAAGTGGTCATTGGAACATCAGATTTTCATTATGTTAGTGGTCGTGCCGTTGCATTTGTTGATGGCACTAAATTAACTGTTTTGATCAATGAAAAAGAAATAATGATTCCTGTCGCTAATGTTGAAACTATTTCAGAAGTGCCAGAGATCCAAGCTGATTACATTAAGTAAATTCTATGTTTCGTTGTAAAATCCCCGTTTTATTCAATGACATTGATTATGCTGGAGTTGTCTATCACACTGTATATATAAATTATTTCCATGAAACTTTAGAGAGTTTTTTTCGAGAACATTGGGGGCTTCATGGATTGAAAAATCTTATGCTCAAACAACGCATTGGATTGCCGTTGATAAACATTCAATGTGATTTTTATAAACCACTTTTTTTAGGGCAAGAAATTTTGATAGAAATGTCTTTAATTGATGTGGGTAAAAAATCGATATCTTTTCGTTATCGTGGCTTAGATCCTTTGAAAGAATCTATTGTTAAAGCGGAGTGTCGAGTCACGCAAGTTTCTGTTTGTCTGGATACGGGAAAATCATTGACTATTCCAGACATCGTAAAAACAT
>JABAAV010000110.1 GCA_014238595.1 Myxococcales bacterium
CAATGGTGATGCGGATGGTCTCTCACGTAAGATATTTCATGATGTTGTTCAAGCACATCAATTACTTGAATCGCGACAGGTCTTTGGCAAGGTTGTTCTTACTTTTTGACAAAGCGATTGTTGAGATACCAATGGACAAGTAATAAGTCTTGTTCATCACTTTCAAGTCCATTGCTGATCATGCGATCAACAAGCATCGTGACATCTTGACTGGTTGCTGGTGGTTCATCCTCAACATCTGAAGAATCATGACATTGAGAACAGACACGTTCAAAAGCATCTTTAGCTCGCATGGGATCAACAGGGGTCATTGTTGTTGTGTTTTTGGTCATTTCACTGCGAAGCTCAGCTTGTTTTGCTTGAGCTTCTTTTTGTTGTTGAAGTGAAGCCGTTAATGTTGGTGTAATCGCAACGAGATAGGCCGAGACATATAACTGTGCTTTTTGATCAATCGGATCACCTAATGTTGGTTTCTGTGCCATACGTTTGACCGTGCGATACCAATCAGCAGGAACACGTGGTTTTGCAATGGCTGTTTTGATATCATGACATGTGACACAAGCCTTTAACAAGACATCACGCCCTAACGATAATCCTTCTTTGCTAACTAATGAATTCAGTAATGTGTCTCTGGTCATACCTTCAGGAATGGCATCGTCATTGGGTAAGTTTGCCTCAAGCAAAAGTGCACGGACACGTGTTTGATTTTCTTTGCTAAACGCATGACCTCCAATGGCACCGTGATGGAGTGATTGTTCTTTAAATGCAAGCGGTATGGATAATCCTGTAAGGATGAATGTGCATAGCAACAACGAGACACCTAAAACAGGCATCCATTCTTCAAAATGTCGCCAAAACCTCAATATAGAAATTTTGAGTAATAAAATAAACCCAATCGTAATTCCGAAAATGATATGAGCGACAGTTCGTGCAGGAAATTCAATTTGATAAGTCCATAGTCTTGGCACCATTTGAATCATGAGAATGATATAGACTAAGACATAGGCAGCACCAACCAAGCGGTGAATATTCATTTTCCATTGTGGACAAGAGCTTTTTTTTGCATCGTTGTCATAGGGATAGCCCCAGAATTGGAACATCAACGCTACAGCAAGAATACCTAAGACTAAGAATAGAATGCCTAAGAACGCATTAACAGAAGTGCTCATAATACTCTTTCGTTCTAATTATTTACGCCATGTTCTCATGTCAATTGGAGGTAACCCAATCTCACGGTCATAATTTTCATGACAACTATAACAATAGTTCACTTTGGGCGATGGACTTCTCCAATAGACACGCTCCCCTAGTTTTGTTTTCCATGTTGATGTTGTTTTTGCCCAATGAAATGCATAATACCAATCGTTGGTGGCTTCTGAATATCCAGGGCTTTTTTTCTCCATGATGAAGATGGGACCTGGTGTGTTTGTTGGTTTACCCTCAGCGACTTCGACACTCGTTTTAACCAAAACAGTACCCACAGGCATTTCTGCATCACTGGTATAAGCAGCATACCCAATATCATTGACCCATGTATCGACAAAACGTCCACCATGCGTTGGTGACGGATACTGTTTCTTATTGACTTTCCGATAATTTTTGTAATCACAGCCTACACCAAGTGGTGCATAGCTTGAGTAAGGATCGGCGGCTTTGTTGGGTGTGGTGCCTGTTGAACAACCAAAAACAAAGCACATAAGACTAAGCGATATATATTGTTTTAACATGATATTGATTTCCTTGAATGAGATTCAGTTTATTGAAGGGTTTATACCGTGAGTGGTGTTGATAATGCAATCAAGAAACTGTTGATCATCAAAAACGTTTAATATTTTGAGTGTTTGATCAAGACGAAACCACGAAAATTCGTTATCATTGAGACGATTATTTTGGAGGAATGGATTGTGCTTGTGTGTTTATGCTGTGTTGTGACCTCTGATGAAGTAGAACGTGCTATTGATCAAGGTGCGACCACGTTAGAGGATATAGGCAAACGGTGTAATGCTGGGATTCATTGTGGTGGATGTCATTCAACTATGATAGACTTGCTTCACAACAGACGTCCTGTACAGAAATCATTGTACACAATGCATGACGGGACCGATGATAATGATTAGGAGATTGTAATGAAAGGTCATGATAAAATTATCGAATTACTCAATGATGTGCTGTCTAGTGAATTGACAGCAGTCAACCAATATTGGATTCACGCCCGTATGTGCGCTGATTGGGGATATCAAAAATTATGGACCAAAGTACGAAGTGAGTCCATTGATGAGATGAAACATGCCGATGCGGTCATTGAGCGTATTTTATACCTTGAAGGTGTCCCGAATATGCAGCGACAGGGATCTGTTTCAGTGGGTCAAACAGTACTTGAACAGTTAAATCTTGATCTAAAGTTTGAAATTATTGCCATTGATCGCCTCAACAAAGGGACAGCGCTTTGCCGTAAACTTGGTGATGATGGTACGTACGAACTTCTTCATAAGATTCTTGTCGATGAAGAAGTGCATGCCGATTGGTTGGAATCTCAGCTTGACCTCATTGAGCAAACAGGACTACAAAATTACCTTGCAGCTCAAATTGGTGCATGATTTAGGTTTAGATTTCGTTCATTTTGTGTTAATCCAACGACTTAGTCTATATCTAAGGATGGCTCTGTGACATCCCCTAATCGTTGAGAGAATTAATCTATGAACACCAAAACTCGTTTTTTTTCATTATGCTGTATTCTTCTTACTAGCATCGCTTTTTCCAGTGAACTGTTTGCCCAAAGTGCAACGGGAGGAATGCAAGGTGTGGTTCGTGATAACAACTCAGAAGAAGGGCTTCCAGGTGTTACTATTATTGCGACTAATGTTGATAGTGGTAATGTCTATTCTGCGATCAGCGCAGCCAATGGCTTTTATCAAATTACTAACGTCATTCCGGGTAATTATGCCGTTGATTTTTATTATCTCAATACGACGATTCGTCGAACCAACATTATTGTTGCTTTAGGCAAAATAACACCCGTTCACATTCGTATCGATTCAAATTCAACAGGAACAGGTGAAATCATTGAGATCACCGAAAAAGCACCAACGATTGATGTTGGTTCTACAAAGCAAGGTGTTTCTGTCGATAAAAATTATCTCAAAAATATTCCAGTTCCAGGGCGTACCTTTGAAAGTGCATTAGGTGCTGCACCAGGATCACAAGGGGATGGCTTGGGGGTTTCATTTTCTGGATCAACCTCATTGGAAAATACCTATGTGATTGAAGGTGTTAACACGACAGGGTTGAATTTCGGTAACGTCGGAACATCGCTCATCAATGACTTTCTTGAAGAAATTGAGGTCATTACAGGTGGTTACAACGCTGAATTTGGTCGTTCTACCGGTGGTGTTGTCAACGTGGCTATCCGCAGTGGAACCAATACCTTTGAAGGATCGGT
>JABAAV010000111.1 GCA_014238595.1 Myxococcales bacterium
AGGCAGCTTGTGGTGCTTTGAGCGGTGCTTGCCCTGGATGGACTTGTACACCAATCCCATAGGCTGAATGCAGAATATGGAGTATGGGTGCAATAGAAAACGCTGCTGCAATGACACCAACGACTTGCATGATTTGTTGTTTATACGGTGTTGCACCAACAATATGACCTGTTTTCAGATCTTGCATATTGTCACCACCAATGGCGGCTGCACAACAAACAGCACTGCCAATTAATATCGTAGCAATTGGTCCTATCTGATTATCAGTACCTAATAATAAAAGGAGTAATAATGATGACAGTAATACTGTGGCAATGGTGACACCTGATACTGGATTGTTTGATGAACCCACAAGGCCTGCCATGTAAGCGGCAACAGCAGAAAACAAAAAACCTGCTATCAAAACAAATACCGCCATGAATATCGAAAGACCAAGACTGTCTGTGAACCAATAAAATAACAACCCTAGTGGGATCATCATCACAATCGCTGCACTTAGAATCCATGGCATGGGAATATCTTTTTCTGTTCGTGCTATCTGACGGTCGGATGCATGTCTATAGGCCTCAATGCCTGACATCACACCTTGGATTAAATTTTTTCGAAGACAGACCAATGCCCATAGTCCTCCAACAAGCATGGCTCCAACACCAATATAGCGTGTTTGTGTAGACCATATTTCCCAAACAATATCTTGTGCTCCACCTTCATAACTTCCTAATGCTGTGATTATTGGAATGGCAATCCACCAGTTGATAGCTCCACCTAAAAAGACGAGCACTGCGATGTTAAAACCAATGATATATCCAACACCGAGCAGCGCTGGTGATAAGGACGCTCCAATATAAAGGACACTGCTCCCTAACGAAGTAGCCCATTGTGCCGCCTCTTGTGATAGCCGTAATCCCGAGACACAAACCTTAAAAACAAGACCCAATAGCCCAGCAACGATCAGATGAGATAATGAGGCTCCTTTGCTGTTACCTGCTTTGAGAACTTCAGATGTTGCGACACCTTCAGGAAAAGGCAATGGTTGTTCAATGATTAAAGCACGACGGAGCGGTACAGTGAACAGTACACCTAAAATTCCACCAAGGCATGCAATGAATGATGTTTCCCAGTAACCAAAATTAGACCAATAGCCACCGATGACTAATGCCGGTATTGTAAAGATAACACCAGCGACTAAACTTTCACCTGCAGATGCCGATGTTTGTACAATATTGTTTTCAAGAATGTTGGAGTTTTTAAATAATTTTAAGAGTGCCATTGAAATAACAGCGGCGGGGATTGATGCCGATACAGTCATTCCTGCAAATAATCCTAGGTAAGCATTGGCAGCAGCCAATACCATAGATAGTACAATGCTGAGAATAAATGCTTTGATTGTAATTTCAGGCAGTGATTTGTGTGCGGGGATAAGAGGTTGTGGTTTAGGCATAAGTGTCTTTCCATTTGCGTAATGCAGCAAAAACATCAACAGGGTGAGGATTGCTCAATGTAAATTGACGACATACTGTGTCTACAACAGAATGAGATGTTGTACGAAGAAAAGGGTTGGTTTGTTGTTCGATTTTTATTGAAAAGGGAATGGAACAAGGTTGTTTTTCTAACGATTTAGATCGTTGTTGAATCATGGTGTTGGTCGGATCGATGACAGCAGCAAATTTTAAATTGTTATAGGTATATTCATGACCACAGTACACGTTTGTTTCTGGAGGTAATTGTGACAGTGTCATCAACGATTGATGAAGCATGGCAGGTGTTCCTTCAAACAAACGACCACATCCTGCACCAAAGAGCGTATCTCCGGTAAAAAGAGCTCGATCTTTTTCGAGATAATAGCTTACGGCACCTAATGTATGTCCTGGTGTATGGAGCACGGTAGCAACGATTTCCTTGCCGACAGATAATGTATCGTTATTGTCAAGGCATTGGTTGATCAATGGGATTCTTTTGCTGTCTGAGACATGCCCTGCAACCGTTAAACGAGGATAACAGTCGTACAGTTTTTGATTGCCATTGGTGTGATCCCAATGATGATGCGTGTTCCAGATGGCTTTCAACGTGACACATTCCTTGTCAATGACATTCTGTACGGGTGCTGCCTCTGATGGATCAACAATGACGGCATCATTGGTTTGTTCACAAACCAACAAATAGGCATAGTTGTCTTCAAGACAAGCGATAGGAATGATTTTCATGACGCGACCTTATCATAATTGTTCATCAGATCGTATCCACCTGTTGGTTGTTGATTGACTATGTGATGCTTTTGTCCATCATGGGTTGAATCATGTTCTTGCCAATGGAGGTATGTTTGCCGGTGTCACTAAGAAGATAAAATTGATATTCAATGATAGACTGCACAACATCATGACAATGGAAGCGATGGTTTTATACGAGCATGGGGGACCAGAGGTGTTAACGTTGACATCCATGGAAAAGCCAAAACTTTGTGCGAGACATGTCCGCATTAAAGTCAAAGCCGTTGCGCTCAATCATCTTGATCTTTGGGTACGCAAGGGTGGTCCAGCCTTTCATTTGGATTATCCACATCGGTTAGGTTCCGATATTTCAGGTGTTGTTGATGCCGTTGGTGATGATGTCCATCAAGTTTCTGAAGGCATGCCTGTTGTTGTTTATCCTGGATTGTTTTGTGGACAATGTACATTTTGTCATGATGGCAAAGAAAATCAATGCATTGATTATCGTGTTTTGGGTGAAGGGACTCAAGGCGGATACAGTGATTACATCGTTGTGCCTGTGAACAACATTGCACCAAAACCATCACATCTCTCTTTCGAAGAAGCTGCTGCTGGATTGCTTTCTTTTACAACCGCTTGGCATATGCTCGTACAAAAAGGTCAATTAACTTCTGGACAAACCGTTCTCATCCATGGTGCAGGAAGTGGCGTTGGGGTTGCTGCAATTCAAATTGCGAAAGTCTTTGGTGCACATGTGATTGTTACGGCAGGAAGCGATGAAAAATTAAAACAAGCTTCGGATCTTGGCGCTGACCACGGCATTAATTATCAGACACAAAATTTTGTGTCTGAAGTTAAAGAAATGACAAAACGCCAAGGTGTTTCGATTGTTTTTGAACATATTGGAGGAGAAACATTAGAAAAATCACTGCTCATTACTAAAAATGGAGGATGCATTGTGACCTGTGGAGCAACGCAAAGCCCTTATGCGAAATTAGATATTCGGCATATCTTTTTTCGTCAGTTATCGTTGCTAGGATCCACCATGGGAACGATGCGTGATTTTTGTGATGTGTTGTCACATTTTTCTCAAAAAACGATGCACCCTGTGATTGATACAG
>JABAAV010000112.1:0-2101 GCA_014238595.1 Myxococcales bacterium
ATCGCCTTGATAAAAATGAATCTCAGAACAAGGACCACAAGGACCTGTATTGCCCATGCTCCAATAATTATCTTCTTTACCCAAACTGAGGATTCGATCGTTAGGCACATAAGCGCGCCATAATTCTCTTGATTCTTCATCAGCAGCAATATTTAATTCAGGGTCACCTTCAAAGATTGTACAAATAATTCGTGATGGATCAATTCCGAATCGATTAATTAAAAGCTCCCATGACCATGTGATTGCTTCTTGTTTAAAATAATCACCAAATGAAAAATTTCCGAGCATTTCGAAAAAAGTATGATGCCGCGCTGTTTTTCCAACAGCATCGAGATCATTGTGTTTCCCTCCAGCACGAAGGCATTTTTGGACGGTGGTTATACGTGGTGATTGTGTCGATTGTTTTCCAGTAAAAACATCTTTAAATTGCACCATGCCTGCATTGACAAACAATAATGTCGGATCGTTTTCTGGCAGGAGCGATGATGATGGGAAAGGCACATGATTATGTTCTTGAAAAAAACTGAGAAATGCTTGTCTAATAGTTTTTCCCTGCATGATCTTATAATTATTGTTTTATCTTGACCTAAATTTGATATTTAATTCCAGCATATAGGCCAAAATATTGATCAAGAACACCACCAATATCTTCGATACCATCTGCATCGGGATCGAGTAAGCGTCCTTCACCAGCATTGAAATCATGTCCAATGTGAATGATTTCGCCTTGTAAATAAAGAGAAATATCATCTGTGAAATCAAACGTGAGTCCAGCATTGGCTGACAAACCTAAAACAGTACTTCCGCCGTAATAGTTAATTTGTTGAATTTCTCCTGATTGACGCAAATACATGCCTTCAATATGTGTATGGAACAAGATACTGTCAGAAGTTTTATAGGAAACACTGAACCCAGGATTAAAGTATTTATAGATAACATCAGGAACAGGTTTGATCATTTCTTCGAATGTTTCTGATGTGACAGGATCGGGATTCATAGATGATTCATTTTGTGGAAAGGTATATGCCAATGTTGCATAACCGACAGAAACGGTGAACGTAAATGCATTCCAATGAACACTATAGCCAGGTTCAATATTCCATCGCATGAATTTTGCAGAAAGATCTTGATTGCCAATAAATAGTGATTGTTCAACTAATGCTTTGAGTTGTAATGGGATCTTCTTTAGAGGATATATATAGATCGTTGCCCGTCCTACAATAAGCGATGTTTCATAGTTCAATAGCTCATTCAATGAAATGCCATTGATAATTTTGTTGTTCGTATTAAAACTTAAGCGTCTCGCGCCTGCAAATATACCTGCGTGAAGGTCGGACCATGTCCATGTTTCGTTATTGGATGTCGTGGTCGATGGTGTTTCTAATGTGAGTTCGGATAAAATATTGGATTCAAGACCTTGTGACGCTTTTGAGTCTGTTTTCTGTGCGTTTTTCAAATCTAACTGACGATTGTTTTGGTTATATTCATTTTGAGTACGCTGATTTTTGTTACGGCGTTCTTGGTCACGGCTATAGCGATCGGCATCGTTTCTGTCATATCGATTTCTCTCACGGCGTTCTTGGTCACGGCTATAGCGATCGGCATCGTTTCTGTCATGTTGGTTTCTCTCACGACGTTCCTGATCTCGGTTGTAGCGATCGGTATCATTTCTGTCGTAATGATTTTTTCTGCGGCGTTTGTGATTACGATCTTCATAATCGTTATCTTCTTGGTCTACTGATTCATTGTCTTCGAATTCATCTTCTTCGAATTCGTCTTCTTCGAATTCATCTTCTTCGAATTCATCTTCATCATCATTATCGTCATCCCATTGAGCGTTATACGCTTGTGAATTGTGTGAAGATGCTTGTCCTATAGATGGGATAGCCCAGCTTCCAATGACAAGCATGACGCCTAGATACAATGAAAAAATATTGAACATGATTGATTAATCCACCCTATCGAATTGTACTCGATAGGGTGTTATTCGTATATACTAGCGTTTTTTTTGTAATACACCAATAAATGGCAGATTTCTGTACCGTTGGGCATAATCTAATCCATAACCTAAAACAAACATCTCTGGATCAGGGATTTCAAA
>JABAAV010000112.1:2216-3287 GCA_014238595.1 Myxococcales bacterium
AATCCTGTGTCAATGATGTCTTCTACAATGATAACATGCTTGTCTTTGATCGGTTTTTTTAGATCTAATGTTATCTTGACTGTTCCACTTGATTCTGTGCTGTCTCCGTAACTGGAAATACCCATAAATTCTATAGTATGTGGCAGATGAATATGCCTGCATAGATCTGCTAAAAATAAAAAGGAACCACTGAGTACGCTGAGTAAAAGCAGGTCGTTTCCTTTGTCTTGATAATCACGAGTGATTTGTTCTCCAATTTCTTCGACTCTTGTTTGAATTTGTTGCTGGGAAAATAAAGTGACAATATTGTTAGACGATGGAATAGAAGAAAAGTTCTTTTTGTAAAAATCTTTAGCTGTTTTAGGTGTAGTCATGTTGGTATCCTTATGTAGGTATCATAGGTGAAATTATACGAAAACATTGTTCATTATTTCACCCAAACCTCCTGCGCCTGGGACAATATAACCATGATCTGTTAGCCCACATTCTTGTTCCCAATGTGTTCCAGGAGTCGTTTTTAGAATTTCTGGGGAAGAAAGACCACGATCAAGGCGGAATGTGTACACAAGAACTTCAGGACAGACACGTGTTATTTTTAACAAATATTCAGGTGTGATGATGAGGTGTAGTGCCATGATTTTTACAGGTGTGCTTTGAAATTTGTTCTGGTAATGCTTGATGATGTGTTCGATCGTTGTTCCGGTTCCACCCATGGGATCAGGGAGAAATATGTAACTATCGCGCCAATCTTCTCCGATTTTAGAGCCATCAATTGTTGCCCCATCAATATGCCCTTCTGTATCTGTGTTTCGATGAATGGACAGATGATCTTGTCTAATTGATTCAGGTGTTAAAATTTCATGGAGTTTATCAAAAATAATATGGCTTGGGAGGATGCCTGCACGAGCAATAGAGACAACAATGCTTTTAATTTCAGGGGATAAGATGTCTCCTTTCCAAACACCATGCGGTGTGATTGTTTTCATGCGAGTGTCAATCTGAGTTTGTATTGTAGGAAATTCGGTTGCAACCACTTCATGGAGTAAGCGTTTATATAATAATGTGACCAGT
>JABAAV010000113.1 GCA_014238595.1 Myxococcales bacterium
AGCAATACCTTCGGTCGAAGCAATCTCACAAGCACGAAGCACTTTAAGATTAACACCATCAGGGAATACAATACGTTTCGGATTCTTTTTTGCACGACGCACCAAACTACGCATCACGGGATACAAAACATCGCCAAAAATACGATGTAATTGTTCAGTGTATTCTTCTATGTCAATTTCACATCGTGCCACACCGGTTTCCATGGCAGCCTGTGCCACTGCAGGAGCAACCCACCAAAGAACACGTTGATCAAAGGGCTTGGGTATAATGTAATCATGTCCAAAACGAATCGCAACATCACCATAAGCATCGGTCACTGAATCTGGAACAGTCTCATGAGTTAATGCGGCTAACGCTTTAGCTGCCGCAATTTTCATTTCAATATTGATATGTGATGCACGAACATCAAGGGCTCCTCTAAAAATATATGGAAAACCTAATACGTTGTTAACTTGATTGGGATAATCTGAACGACCGGTTGCAATCACAGCATCTGGAAATCGCCTGTACGTTTCTTCGTAATCGATTTCAGGTGTCGGATTGGCCAACGCAAAAATAATAGGTTTTTTAGCCATGACATCAATCATCTCTGAAGACACTAATCCACCTCGAGATAAGCCTAAAAACATATCTGCACCCACCATGGCATCAGCCAAACTGTGCATACCACAATCTTTGATAGCAAATTGTCTTTTGTATTCATTCAAATCAGTACGGTTGGCATGAATAACACCTTTAGAATCGACCAAAACAATGTTCTGTGCGTCCATGCCCAATTCAACAAAAAATTCGACACAAGAAATTGCTGATGCACCTGCACCAGAAACCACTAAACGTACTGAGGCAATCTCTCGCCCTGTCACACGGCATGCATTGATTAATCCAGCCCCTGAAATAATAGCTGTCCCGTGCTGGTCATCATGAAACACAGGAATATTCATACGTTCTTTCAGCTTGCGCTCAATATCAAAACATTCGGGTGCTTTGATATCTTCCAAATTGATTCCACCAAATGTTGGTTCGAGTGCTGCAACAAAATCTACAAATTTATCCACATCAGTTTCCGATGTTTCAATATCAAACACATCAATATCAGCAAATTTCTTAAAGAGACATGCTTTCCCTTCCATGACGGGTTTTCCAGCTAACGGTCCTATGTCACCGAGCCCCAACACGGCACTACCGTTCGTAATGACACCAACAAGATTGCCACGTGCCGTATATTCCCACACTTTTGCAGCGTCTTTGGCTATTTCTAAACAAGGCTCGGCAACTCCCGGTGAATAAGCCAATGACAAATCTCGTTGAGTCACTAACGGTTTAGTTGGTGTGATTTCTAATTTTCCTGAACGACCTTCTCTATGATAGGCCAAAGCATCATGTTCTCGCATGGCGAGACGGTATATCTAGCGACAACGGTGTGCAACCCGTAACAGACCTAAATCACGGTATCACCTCTCCAAACATAAAACCCTTCGCCTGTCTTTTGGCCGAGTTTGCCCTCTGACACTTTTTGACGAAGCAATTGAGGCGGATCAGACGCCTTACTGATCGATTTTGAAAGATAAGTTGCAATATCAAGCCGTACATCAAGACCAATCAAATCGGTCACCTCCAATGGTCCCGTTTTATGTCCATAACCCAATGTCATCGCCTTATCAATATCTCTAGGGGAAGCTACACCCTCTTCTACCATTCTGATCGCTTCAAGACCGATCACAACACCAAGTCGTGTAGAAGCAAATCCTGGTGCATCTCGAACCACAATGGGATTTTTGCCTAATCGTTTACCAAATGCCACCGCATAATTTATCACAGATTGAGGCACATGTTCATGATGAATCACCTCTAGCAATCGCATTAAATGAACAGGGTTGAAAAAATGAAGTCCGATAAATCGTGAAGAATCCGAACAATGTTGTGCTAATTCAGTGACAGAAAGTGAACTGGTATTTGTTGCCAACAATGTGGTCTCTGAGCACAAAGATTCTATATCTGCAAACAAGCCTTGTTTCAGTGCCATAATTTCAGGAATGGCTTCAATAATGACCTGGGCATCACAAACCGCATGAGAAAGCGTATTCGTCCCTGAGAGTCTCTCTAATGTGTTTTTTTTGACATCCGCAGATACTTTGCCCAAAGAAACACCTTTCTCTAAAGTCACATTGATTTCGTCAAATGCCGCTGAAATAGCATCATTATTTGTATCAAACAAAAGGACATCCATACCTGCCATAGCAACGACTTGAGCAATACCTCGCCCCATAGTCCCTGTACCAATGACTGCAACTCGCTCTATTTTTGTAACATTCATGCACATTCATATAGCATCAGCTATAATAACAAGCTACAGAAAATAAACCCGATGAAACCAACACCAGAACTTAATCCATCGACACAACAATCATTGCGCTATGATTTAGAAGCAATCGTAGGCAGTGACTATGTTTCAGATCGTCTATCCGAACAACAAATCTACAACAAAGATATGTGGCCACGCCTATTATTGAATGATCAACAACCTCCTCTGCCCTATGTCATTGTTTGGCCCAATACAGAATCTCAGATACAAGCTATCATTAAAATCTCACGTCAATATCAAGTGCCTATCATTCCTTATGGCGCAGGATCTGGGGTTTGTGGTGCTGTCGTCCCATCCCAGCGAAGCATCACTGTTGACTTAAAACGTTTTGATCACATCGGCACACCACATCATAACATGGTCACAGTCGGCTCAGGGGTCAACGGAGTATTGTTAGAGAATTCATTAAACGATCATGGATATTCACTGGGACATTTCCCTTCATCACTTTATTGTTCAACAGTGGGTGGTTGGCTTTCAACGAGAGCCATCGGACAAATGTCTTCAAAATACGGTGGCATCGAACATATGGTTATCACCATGACTATGGTGACAGGAAGAGGTGATATTATTAAGCCTCATATCGCCATGGCAGATTATGGACTCAATTGGATGGAGTTACTGCTGGGCAGTGAAGGGACATTAGGCATCATCACGCAAGCTACATTCCACATCCATCATAAACCAAAAAAAC
This sequence comes from Myxococcales bacterium, assembly GCA_014238595.1. Classification (GTDB taxonomy): domain Bacteria; phylum Myxococcota_A; class Polyangia; order Haliangiales; family J016; genus JABAAV01. The sequence continues at coordinate 3,058 of JABAAV010000113.1, forward strand.
AAATTATGCGTGGATTTCGTTTCAACAATATACAAGAAGGAACAGCAGCCATTCGCTATTTACTGCAAAACAACCACCGTCCTTCAATCATTCGATTGTATGACAATCCTGATACAATTGCTCACACTTTATTGAAAAGCTCTCCAAAAAACTCTCAAACCAACTCAAATTTCAACAAAAAATCATTTCCAACG
>JABAAV010000114.1 GCA_014238595.1 Myxococcales bacterium
ATTGTTGAATGATTTTTTCAATAAAATCTGGGATGGTATTGGCATAGAGTGCTGGAATCAGTGCAATAGTTTGTGGTGTGATGAGCCATTTATTTCTGACACGAATCAGTTCTATCGGCGTAAATTGTGCAAAAATATAATGATGAACGCCCGATTGATTGCGATAGTCTGGATCATTGGGTATCGCTTCGAGGTCGACATAAATACCTTTGATATCTAGGATTGTTTTAAGTTCGTAAGCGAGTTGTGCGATTTGTGGTTGATTGTTGTTGTAAAAACAAGCCGCGGCGTTTTGCTTGTTGACACGATTGATCGATGGATCTTCTTGGATCCACCACAACATTTGATTGATGGCTGCTCTTGGATGGCGACAAGAACCATCGACTTTTGCTGTTGGGACGCTAGATCCTGTTGTCTCTGCATGTAACTCTTGCAGCGGGATCATTACTGCCATGAACATGAAGCATCTTATCAAGTGCATAAGCAAATCTATGCTGCTCTGGTGTTTATGGGCAAGATTTTTATAACTTATAGATGATTGGCAATAGCTTCTGAAAGGGTTGTCCCTTGTTGAGAGGATAACGACGTAGGATTCCATCCAAGAGCAAGACCATGATCATTATAACGTGGAATAATATGGATATGGACATGAAAGACAGCTTGATGTGCGGCTGTTCCATTGTTTTGTAAGAGATTATATGCGGTTGTCTGAGTGGCTGCTAAAATAGCACGACAAATTTTAGGCAAACACGCACCTAAAGCAGCCGCCGATTCTTGAGAGAGTTTATCCATGGTAGCAGCCGCTTCTTTGGGAATGACAAGGGCATGTCCATGGCTGATGGGGTTGACATCTAAAAAGCTAAGGACATGATTGTCTTCATAGATTTTATGACAAGCAATAGTACCCTCAATAATTTGACTAAAAATAGTATGATTGGTTGTTGTTGAGTTATCCACGATGTTTTCCTTGAAAATAAGCAGGGTCGACAGAGACGGTTTGAGGAATTCTATGAAGATGAGCCCATGCGTTGTTTTTTTGAACGGTAAAACGACAAGGCATGTCATCATCAAATACAAGATTGTTAGGCAATGGCAATGTGAGACACCCTGGACCTCCACCTGCTTTGCCAAATAATTGTTCAAAGGTGAGTTCATGTGTTTTTAAATGCGTGGCGTGCATTTTTTTGAGAAAAGTGTCGCTTACACCTTGAGCGACAAGCAATGTGTTGCAAACTTGGCGTGAATTTCCTGCGTAATAGGTAACAGCATCCTTGTGATCGATCAGAATACGCGTTTCTTGTCCCAACGATTGTTGTGCGGTTTCAGCACAATCATGCCACAGTCCTTGTGGGTATTGAACGATGTAATCACCTGTTTGTGTTTTGATAGTAAAATGTACAGTGTCACCATGAAAATGAGGATAAATCAATTCTGCAAACAGACGTTCATGTGGTTCTAATCCTGCGAAATCTGCGGCAAAGATAAGTCCTTCGTAACAAGAGCGCATGGATTTTTCACTGACGTTTTCATCGTAATGTCCTTTGATCATATAGGTCAACAACGCGTGATTGCCCAAGACAGCAATGTCAGCGAGTCCTTCCCATGTATAGGGATTTTCTTGAAGGACAAGGGTTTGTTTTGATGATTGAGCAATAGCGGTTAGCAAGGATTTATAATAAGGAATCTCTTGAGTGCGATGCGATAACATGTTGGGCAAGAGTGCTTTTAATTGTGAGCCTTCGGAGATGATCCATGGTCCGTTTGCCGTGAAAACACGCCCCGTATTGACATGAGCAATATTGTCTAAAGGCTGTGTTGAATCGCAAGGATAGATGTTTCCATCGCCATCGATATGTAAGGATTTATGATCTAAAAAAACATCATCAACCTTTTCAAACAAAAATAATGCATCACCTCCAGCATGGACGATGGCTTCACAAACGCCAAGCCATTCGTGATATGCATCACGAGGGAAATATGTCAAATGGGCTACTTCACTTTTGTAGTTCGATCCCCCTTTGTTGATAGGTACAGGGGCAGGACTTCGCATGATCAATAACGATCCATAAAATTGTTGTAAGACAGAATTCATGATGTGGTTTAAAGTGTATGTTGATGAACAATATCAACAATGGCATCGCACCATAACGGTGATGCGTTTAAAGAAGGAATCAATGTTAATGTTTCTCCTCCTGCATTGCAAAAAAGTTCTTGTGCACGGATTTGAATTTCTTCCAAAGTTTCTAAACAATCAGCAACGAATGACGGTGAAAAGACAATCAGATTTTTAATGTTTTGTTTTGCGAATTTAGGAATTTCTTCATCTGTATATGGCGTAATCCATGGTGTTCGTCCTAAGCGTGATTGAAAAGACATTGACCATAAATGATCAGGTATTTGCAATGCTTTGGCGAGTGCTCTAGATGTTGCAAGACAATGTGCACGATAGCAATCTTGATTGGCATCGGTGATGGCATCACAGCATTGTGATGCCACAAAACAATGTGCATTGGTTTTGTCCAACTGTGCAATGTGTCGTTGAGGTAATCCATGATAGGAAAATAAAACATGATCATAGTGTTGATTGTTCAATCGTTCTTTACCCTGTGAAGCAAAGGCATTAATAAATGCAGGATGATCATAAAAGGGAGGAATGATTTGAAGTGGTATGCTCTCTGGTATGAGTTTTTTTATCTGTTTGAGCGCTGTTTCTGTGGAAGATGTGGCATATTGAGGATAGAGCGGAAATACAACAAGTTTGTTGATTGAGGCGGTTGTGAATGTTTCTGTTGCTTCTTTAATGGATGGTTTTCCGTAACGCATGGCTAGCTGGACATTCCATGATGGTAGTCGATTCGCAATTAAATCGCGTAATTGCTGGCTATAAACCAACAAAGGAGATCCTTGTGGTGTCCAGATTTTTTGATACGCTTGGGCAGTCTTCGGCGTACGAAAAGGTAGAATAACGCCGTATAAAAGAAGTTTTCGGAACAGATAGGGAATATCAATGACATCAGGATCTGAAAGAAATTCCCTGAGGTATTGTCGCACATGTCTTTTGCTAGGCGATTGTGGTGAGCCTAAATTGACGAGTAGTAGGCACATGGCCTAATTGTTTTTTTGTATTTTTATAATGAACATCTAATTGCATGTATAATTCTAAATCCTTTTTCGAAGGAGAGGGTTCAATTAGATTTTCAGATACTT
>JABAAV010000115.1 GCA_014238595.1 Myxococcales bacterium
CACTGTTTTAGAAGAAAAACGATTTAATCCGCGATTGAATCTCGATATCTCCAAGAAAGCATTTGTTGGCATTATGGAGAATCTTTCCTTGGCGATCCCTGCGCAGATGGACAGGATTGTTTCTTCTAATCTACGCTGTGGTCGTCCTGTCATATCCAATCTAGGATGATTTCATCTACAGTGTAACCGTGTAGGGATTAAGATTGTTGTTCTTGAACGGCTGCTTCAGCACGGTTAATAAATGTACCAAGTTTTCTATTGTAAAACGAAATATCACCCTTATCAAAATGATAGATCCATCCATGAAGTTTAAGCGTTTGTTTTTCTAAAGCATCTATGACGCTTGGATACTGTTTAAGTTTTTTGATTTGTAGTGAGACATTGTTTTCGGTAAGCGTTTCTAATGTTGTGCTGTCATCAGACAACATGGTTTCATACTCTGATCTAAGACTATCGATATAGGCATGGTTGCGTGATCGTGTTTTCTCGTTGGATGATTGAGATTCCATCATCTTATTGACGAAGCCACAATAACTGTGGCCGCACACAACAATATGTTTTACCTTAAACATATTGATTGCCGAATCGAGAGCCATTTCAAAGTTTGATGGGGTTTGTTCTTGATAATGTGGAATAACATTGCCGATGGAACGGAACACACATAGCTCTCCTGGTTCGCTTTGCATGAATTCTTGAGGTGAAATACGCGAATCTATGCAGGCAATGAGCAACGTAGACGGTTGTTGTCCTAGGGTTAATTGCTCCATTTTGGGGCGAATAGAAGGAAAAACATGTCGATGATATGCAGTAATACCATCGAAAACAGTGGATTCTCTTTGAATGGTCATTTCCTTGGAACATACTCTAGAGAAGTCACGGTAACAAGGGTTAAAAGGCTGTGTTGAATCTGTTACAACCTACAGGAATCATGGGTACAGATAATATAAAACTCAAACATTATCTGTTTATTGCGCTGGGATTGATCAGTATTGTGATGATTATCAGCAGTGCTATTCGTTATCAAACCAAGAACAATTCCATGATGTCGGACACAATTTCTGCACAACCATGGACATGCCTCGTGCATCCTCAGGTTCGCAAACATGAAGGCGGCATTTGTCCTGTATGTAACAGACGATTGATTGTCATGAAACAGAATCCCGATAAGGCACCATCGAGATTGCAGAAGAAAAAAGACTTTCATGTACGGACAGCACTTCAAACAACAACGGTTCGTACAACAAACATAACTTCCGATAAAAAGTCTGCACAAGCATTAATGATTCCTATCACCGCGCCTGTATTTATTGGACATCAGCCTGTTGTTTATGTGGAGGTTTTAGATAGCAAAAACAACCCTTCTTATAAAGCACGTGTTGTCCATCTTGGATTGAAAATAAGGGATCATTACCCTGTTATTTCAGGACTTACCGAAGGTGAACGTGTTGTGATTCATGGTAGGTTTACCGTAGATTCAGGTTTAAACATTATCACTAGTGACATTCAAGGTTTGTTGCAAGACGGAACATCATCGTTGAAATATGAAGCCATTGCTGTTCCAAGAAAAAATTATAAACAGCTTCAAACGATTGTTTTAAATTACCTTGATTTTCATCATGCTTTGGTTGAGGAAAACAAAGATGAAGTAAAAACAATTAACAAACGATTTAAAAGGAGCTTATTTAAACTATCAGCCAAACGTGGCACTTTATTTTATCAAGCATGGAAACCACTATCACAGCATATCAAAAAATACACAGGGCATATCGCAAAAGCTAAAACGCTCGATATGATCCGTCAATCGTTTCATGGTATTTCAAAGCAGATAGCTATTATTCTTCATGTCTTTGGAAATCCGTTGAATGAAACGGTGCAGCTTTTTTCTTGTCCAGACGCTTTTTGGGGTGAAGGTGGTTTGTGGCTTCAAAAAGAAAGAACACGACGTAATCCCTATGGTGGTTCTGAACTACAGCGTTGTGGAACAATCCATCGCACGATCCCTCAAGGTGCCTACATGTCGTTGACACGAGCAGATGATCTTGGATTAGATCATTTTGGACATGTGGATGATCAATCTCCTCAACAACAATTGAATAACATAGATAAACCAAAGACAGAGAAAAATCATCATTGATGATTTAAAACCAGAGCCTTCAGCTTCCTTGCGTGAAGGCTCTTATGTCCAGACATCATGGTCATGACCAATCCGCAGTAGCTTTTTAGCTGTTACAACAATAGGTTTTTTCACAAGTGGCTTCGTTACGAACACCGCTATCAGGGCATGTGCATTGATTGCAGTCATCCGTTTTGTCAGGAAAAAGTTCACCTGGTGTACATTCCTCAGGTTGTTCAACGCAGACGCCTGCAATACAAATACCAGCAGATGAACAAGCCACAGTAGCACAAGGATCGGTATCGCATTGTGTGACTTGAACCGTACAGATGCCATTAGGAAGTCGAGTGCAGACAAATCCGGCAACGGTAATTTCATCGCGACAAAGACAGGTTGAAACATTTGGTGGTGCCGGATTACAATCTGTCGGTGCACAGGCATTTGTATTTGGCGTGGTCGTCGTTGTTTCGGGGTTACAGAATAGTTCAGTACAACCAGCATCAGCGCGGATGCCACTATCAGGACAAATGCAGGTATTACACCCATCGTCCGCATCAAACGATTCACCAGGTGTGCATGCTTCTGACGGTGGAATATTCGGTGGGGTATCCGATGGCATATTCGATGGGGTATCTGATGGAATATTCGGTGGGGTATCTGATGGAATATTCGGTGGAGTATCCGATGGGGTATCCGATGGCATATTCGATGGGGTATCCGATGTTTCGGGGACACAGAATATTTCAGTACACCCAGCGTCAGCGCGGATGCCACTATCAGGACAAGCGCAGGTGTTACACCCATCGTCCGCAGTAAACGATTCACCAGGGGTACATGATGTTTCTGATGTTGCTGAAGAGGATCCTTCATCGGAAGAATCATCTGAACAATTGGCTAACAGCGTGAGACCAACTAGAACGGCAAGGGCGGTATAACGTAACGGAACAAGGGTTTTAATGTGATGGATCATAGAACTATAGGTATCACAGGATCCAACCAAAAGTCACGTTTTAATGATTCT
>JABAAV010000116.1 GCA_014238595.1 Myxococcales bacterium
CATCGCTATAGATTCCTTAAGTAAGATCCTATCTTTGATGCCTGATCATTGCATGAACGATCAAATCTCAAACGATTTTATGGAGATGCTATGGCTGTTACTCAACGACAACACCAAAAATAGATCCTAAGCACATTTCATCCGTTGAGCCTTCTCCCCATGCGACATTTCGTGGTGGCAACAGTTGACCATCGATCACGGGTTGATTCTCCTCAGAGTTATCCCAATGACAGTCTAATTTGAGCGTATCTCCAGGATTAATTCGAACCGGGCCATCAGCAAAGTCATAGAAATCCTGCCAATTAAAATCCCAACGCGGAATCGAGATAAGACACTCTTCATCACCGTCACTTCGTTCAATCACCATCGATGTTTTTGTGCCTAACATATGCATATGAAGGAAGGTTGTATAAATATCGAACGGTCGACCTCCGGTGAAAAACAAAGTCGGATCACTCGTAAACGAATGATGGACATCAGAATTTCCGGCCGGAATAGACATTGTACTTCCTAACAGCCAAATAGGATTTGTCCATGGCAACATGGCTGCCTCATGCTCGACAGCATCATCGATTTTCAAATCAATCGAGGTTTTATCTGGGCTAGGTGTTCCTGTCAGAATATTGTAATGAACCTGTAAAACAATCAATGCACCTGGATCTACAGCAATACCTAATCCATCAGGAAGATCACGTCCTGCACCACCTGGTGCCCATGCTCCAACGGTCCCTATCACAGGACCACCCGATGCACCAAAACAAGTATAGCCTGCGCCTGCTTCATTGGCATCCATTCGTTCATAGCCGGCAACCTGATCGGCAGAAGCAAGAAATGCAATAATATGATGAACACTTTTCAGATCACCAGGAATAGCGTTAAATCCAGTAACATATTTTCGTTCTGTATATGTTTCGGGCCATCGAATTAAGAAACATCGATAATCATCTGGCGTTTGTTGTGGCGTATATTCTTCGGCCGTTAATGTCAGATCAACACGACTCAATCCTCCTTGATCGTTGTCTCTGTTTTGAGGTGTGTTTGCAGGATCTCCTTCAAGCATTCCACCATCAACCCAAGAAACAAACATATCAATTTGGTCATCGGTCAGTGAACGATCGTATTTGTAGCTATTGCAGGTATTGTCAGGAGGCCATGGAGGCATCACTTTGTTTGAGACATATGCCTTAGAGACAAGTCCGTGCGCTTTAACCTCTTCGTAATTGTTTAACGTAAAAGGTCCAATCTTACCTTCGGTGTGACATGTGACACATTTGTCATCAACGATCGGTTTGATATGTTCATAGTAAGTTAATGTTTCTCCATTTGTATCGTCGTCAGAAGAGCATCCAACACTTAACAAAATAACAAGAAGTCCTGCACTGAGTTTAATCGCTTTAGTAAACATGGCTATGTTTTACTTAGTGGGTTCCTTGTTTGTCAAGAACAATCGTCCAAGCCTCATTTTGATTCATGTCTCTTTGCTTTTTTATCAATAATAACAATGAGATCATAGAAAAATCTCATCATAAATACACAACTGTGATCAACAGGACACTAACGATCACACTATCGTTTATTTATTATTTTGTACGCAAAACCATTAATTTGTCTGCTATTGCTATAGTGACAAATTCTACACCGATGTGGATTTATTGTTATTCAACGAAGACACCAAAGATTCCCCCTAAACACATTTCATCCGTCGAATTTTCACCCCATCCAACATCCCGTGGTGGCAACAGTTGTCCATCGACCCGCGGTTGATTTTCCGCAGTGTTATCCCAAGTACAGTCTATAGTAAGCTTGTCTCCAGGATTGAATCGAATAGGATCACCAGAAAATTGATATAAATCTTGCCAATTAAAATCCCAACGCGGAATGGATAAAAGACACTCAGTGGTTCCATTTTTTCGTTCAATAACCAGCGATGTTTTTGTGCCTAGCATATGCATGTGAAGAGATGCTCGATAAATATCAAACGGACGACCTCCGGTGAAAAACGACGTTATATCTTTTGAAAACGAATGAGACACATCAGAGAGACCGGCAGGGATCGTCATTGAATTTGCAACCCACCATAGGGGATCTGTCCATGGTAATGAAAGCGCGACACGTTCAACAATATCATCAATTTTGAAATCAAGCGATACTTGAGCCGCTCTAGGAGCGCTAGTCAATGTATTGTAATGAACCTGTAAGACAATCAGTGCACCTGGTTCAATGCCTAACCCCTCAGGAAGATCACGCCCTGAACCACCAGGTGCCCACACTCCAACGACCCCTATCACAGGACCACCAGATGTACCAAAACAAGTATAGCCTGCACCGACCTCATTGGCATCAAGTCGTTCATACTCAGAAACCTGAGAAGCGGAAGCAAGAAATGCGATAATATGATGCGCATTTGCTAGATCACCAGGAGTTGCATTAAATCCAGTAACATATTGTCGTTTTGTATATTTTTCGGGCCATCGTAGTAAGAAACACCGATAATCATCAGACATTTGTTGTGGTGTATATTCCTCGGTCGTTAATGTCAGATCAATACGACTAAGCCCTTCTTGATCGTTGTTTCTGATTTGGGGTGTCGTTGCTGGATCTCCCTCAAGCATCCCACCATCGACCCAAGAAGCAAAGGTATTAATTTGTTCATCGGTCAATGATCGATCGTATTTATAGGTATTACAAGTGTTATCAGGAGGCCACGGGGGCATCCTTTTCGCTGTCACATAAGCCTTCGATACAAGACCATGCGATTTAACATCGTCATAAGTGTTTAACGAAAAAGGTCCAATCTGACCTTTGCTATGGCATACAACACAGTTGTCATCAACGATCGGTTTAACATGTTCATAATAAGTTACTGTTTCCCCATCCATAGCTGCTTCGGGACTCTCTGTCGCCGTAGAAAAGCAACCAACACCAAACAAAATGACACCAAGCCCTACACTTAATTTAATCTTTTTAAAACGCACTCCTATCTTGTACTTAATCTTTCATATATTTGTCAACAATAATCACGTCATCCTCAGCATCAAGTCGTTCATATTCGGCGATTTGGTCAGGGGAAATAAGAAATGCAACAAGATGATGCACACTTCTCATATTTCCAGGAATCGCGTTAA
>JABAAV010000117.1 GCA_014238595.1 Myxococcales bacterium
ATGTGCATCACGCGTCCATTCTTTGGTGACATTAGGCTCCCCACATGGTGGGACAGCAATGGCAAAATTTGGCGTGGGACATATTGGGACACAACTTCATCCTAAAAGTGATTTTTTAAAAAATCTAAACAAACTCCCTGAAGATTCTCCTGTTACTGTTATTTGGTCGCGCTCTGATCCTTTAGTGCCGTCAGGACGTTATGGCCATTTAGAAGGTGCGGAAGAGATTGTGTTTGATGATTTGGGACATTTATCTTTGATGCGCAGTAAACGCATTCTTGATATTATTGTTGAGCGGATGATGAGGTAGGCACACCAAATAATGTTGCCATGGTTGATCCTGTGATGGTGGCGTTCACAATATCGCCGGGGTTTCCCATATCTTTAGGAAGAATAACAGATTTAAATCCATTGGTGCGCCCAATGACTTGATCGTCATTTCGTTTTGAATACGAATGAATCAAAATTGATTCGGTGTTGCCGATTTGATTAGAAAAGATTTCTTTTGAGATAACATGTTGTAGATCAACAATGGTTTGAAGCCGATGTTTTTTATCTTCTTCTGAGACATCGTCTTTAATTCGTCTTGAAGCGTAGGTTCCACTACGTTCTGAATAACGGAACATGAATGCACTATCAAAGCGTATTTCTTTCATAGTATCTAACGTGGCTTGATGATCTAGGTCAGTTTCACCACAAAAGCTCGATAGAATATCGGTTGAAATCGCAATAGAAGGAATCCGGTCGCGTATTTTTTCGACAAGGCATATAAAATCTTCACGTGTATATCCACGATGCATTCGTTTAAGGACATCATTGGATCCTGATTGCAACGGTAGATGTATATGATGGCAAATTTTAGGCTCAGTTGCGATAGTTTCAATCAGCTCTTCAGTAAAATCTAAAGGATAAGGGGATGTAAAACGAATTCTCTTGATACCTTCTATTTGAGCAATGGTTTGAAGCAATGTGGAAAAAGAAACATCTTCATAACAATAAGAATTAACGGTTTGTCCAAGAAGTACGATTTCTTTATAACCCATAGCCACATGGGCATGAACTTGACGCAAAATATCTCGTGGTGGCACACCTCGTTCACGGCCACGGACTAAAGGTACAATGCAGAATGTGCAACATTTATCACAGCCTCGTTGTATGGTCACAAATCCTGAAACGGTATCGTTTTGTTCTGATGGAAAACTGAGTGCTTCGTAGGTTTCTTTTTTACTCAATCCCGTATCGATGACTGTACTTTGATTGTTAATCATTTGAGGCAGTCTTCGATAACTATCCGGTCCTGCAATGATATCTACAGAAGGGACTTTGTCTAAGATAGATGCTTTGAGATGCTCTGCCATACATCCAACGATGCCTAATCGTGCGGAAGATTTTTTATGAGCCGCCAATTCATGCGCTCGAGCAAAGACACGATCTTCTGCTTTTTCTCGAACCGCACATGTATTGATTAAAATGACATCAGCGTGTTTGGAATCTTTAGTGGTTGTATAGCCTTGATTTCCTAAAATTTCGGTCATTAATGTTGTATCGGCAACATTCATTTGACAACCATAGGTTTCAATATAGACGGATTGACCAACACCCTGGCTTGACGATATAGGATGCTGAGAGACTGTAGGCTGTGAGGCTATGGGTAGATGTACACGACTCATGGTGCATTGGTACTATAGGTTGCTCCTGTATGGTTGACAATGATAATAATAGCATTGTTTTGAATGAGAAAAGCATGATTACTACCCCAGAATCTTTAGCTGAATATTATGGTCTTCATCGAGTATTGACACCGAAGGGAGTTCTGCCTCAGGCTGCTAAGACACTTGATAACAATCCGGAACGATTATCTGCTAGTGAATTGATTATCCATGCAGATACGTTGCATATTGACTCAGCGTCGTTTCTTCAAATTCAAACTGAAACAGGCGGAACAGATGGTGCTATCATTGATAAAATAAGCACTGTTGTTTCAACGCGTGGAAAAATGCACAATCCTGTGACAGGTTCAGGTGGTATGCTGTGTGGAACAGTGATATCAGCGGGAGATTTTTTTACAAAAAAAGGATTGATTCCGGGAACATCAATTGCAACATTGGTGTCATTGACACTCACTCCATTATTCCTCCGTGAAATAATGGGAATAGATCAAAACAAACATGAAGTCTTTGTTGATGGTACAGCCGTTGTGTTTCCGTCAGGCTCCATTGTTCCAATGCCTCATGATATGCCTGAAGATCTTGCTTTATCGTTATTTGATGTTGCAGGTGTAGCACCACAAATAATGCGATTAGTGAACCCTGGTGATTCAATATGTATTTTTGGTTGTGGTGGTAAAAGTGGTCTTATTACTACGGCGGCTGCTTTGGAAAAAACAGGTGCTAATGGTTTTGTTGTTGGTGTCGAACAAGAATCTTCTTTGATTAACCACGCTGAGTATCGCAATGTTTTTGATGAATTGATTCTATCGGATGTATCGACACCCGTTGATACGATGTGTCATGTGTTTGAAAAAATGCCTGCTTCGATTCGAGACAAAGGATTTGACTTGGTGGTAAGTTGTGTCAACACCCAAGGTGCAGAAGCCGCAGCAATATTGCTGACTAAAACACGCGGTAAGGTTTACTTTTTTTGTATGGGAACGTCGTTTACAAAGGCCGCATTAGGTGCAGAAGGAATTTCAAAGGATATTGATCTGCTGATTGGTAATGGATATTGTGAAAATCACGCCGATGTTACATTAACCTTGGTACGACAAACGCCATGGTTACACAAAGAATTGCTTCACCGCTATGGTTAAATCTATTGGTCTAACTGTTCAACGGTCTTGTCATTACAAATTATGGACAAATCATTTCAATTCGGCCACAGAAACAACCTTCTGGACAGTCTGATGGTTGTTCTGGTTGTGGTTGTGGTTGTGATTCGATTCCATTTAACACACAAAAATCTGTTTCAGTGTCGCAGGTATATCCTTCTGGACATTTTTCTTCTTCCGGAAATACTAATAATACAAGGTCACCCGATTGAGCACAAAGAAAAGGTGTTTCTGAGAAGGAAGGGTCATAACCACAGCCCTGTC
>JABAAV010000118.1 GCA_014238595.1 Myxococcales bacterium
GTTTTTTTAGCGGCAGCGGTCTTTTTGGCCGCAGCAGCTTTTTTAGCGGCAGCAGCTTTTTTAGCGGCAGCGGTCTTTTTGGCGGCAGCGGTCTTTTTGGCGGCAGCAGCCTTTTTAGCGATAGCAGCCTTTTTAGCGGCAGCAGCTTTTTTAGCGGCGGCAGTCTTTTTAGCGGCAGCAGTTTTTTTAGCGGCAGCAGTCTTTTTAGCGGTAGCAGTCTTTTTAGTGGTGGATTTCTTAGTGGTTGTTTTTTTTGTCGTCATTTATATAGCCTGCTTTCGAATATTAATAATTTCTTTAATAAGGGAACGTTGTAACTCAATGTCGCCATGTCGCCCTGCATCCTCTGCTTGCTTTTGTAATTTTGCAAGTTCTTTACGTTGATTCAATTTTTTCAAATGATCAAGTGCTTCATGAAGTGCATGTTCAGGATTGGGTAATTTTGTATAGGCTTCTGAGCATACCTGCTCAACCATAAAAGGATCAAGATCAGTCATTTCAGAAAGTTCTCGTTGTCCCTGTTGCATGCCTTCATAGATAGTGCGGTAGCGATCATTGCTCAATAACCCTAAAATATTGATTGTTTCGGCTATCTCCATCAATTCGGGATAATTGGATAACAGGGCCAGAATCGCCAATTCAGACTTGTCGCGCTGCGATAATGTCTTTTTTGTTGTGATCGCTTGATCAGTGATATTACGAATATTACGATTGACTTTCGAAGAGGTGTTGACGGCCTTTGCAACGATCGCTTGGGTAACATTCATGGCTGCTGCTAGTTTTCCAAGACTAATATCACGCTTAGTCTGATTTGGAATGGTACCCAATATTTTAACAGCATCAGCCAACAGCATCGTTTGTTGTTCTGTTGAATTGGATTTTGGTTGCCAAATTTCATGAATGAGATATTCAATACCTTCTTGGCTTTGAGAAAGTAATGTTTTTAAAGCGTGTTTGTTGTTTTGTATGATGAACGAATCGGGATCTTGACCTGTTGGTAACATGGCAACACGAACCGAAACATCAGCACTGAGAAATGTGCGGACTGCTTTTTCTGTGGCGGCTTTTCCAGCTTGATCGCCATCATACAACAAAACAATGGTCGAGCTTAAACGGCGGAGTTGTTCGATATGCGTTGATGATAGTGCCGTTCCCATGGGTGCAACCGTTTCTTCAAAACCATGTTGATGTAATGCAATGACGTCAAAGTTTCCTTCAACCACTAACACTTGTTTAGCACGGCGTATCCCATGCCGTGCGACATGAAGCCCAAACAATAAACTTGATTTATGAAAGGCAGGACTTTCAGGTGAGTTTATATATTTCGCGGTTTCTTTTGTTGTCGACAAGGTGCGTGCAGAAAAACCAGCAATTTCGCCTGCAGGTAAAATGACAGGACAGACAAGACGATGACGAAATCGATCATAATAGCCTGTACGGCTGTCACGTTGAACGATTAATCCTGCTTGTAGGGCAATCTGATCTGGGATGTCATGGCGTTTTAACCAATGACAAAGCCCATCCCATGAATCAGGGGCATACCCTAATTGAAATTGAGTCACACTATCTGGAAGAATGGATCGCTCTGATAAATACTGTTGTGCAACAACGCCCTGGTTGTCATCGGCCAGTGTTTGGGAAAAAAATCGCGCTGCAATTTGATTGGCGTGATGGATTTGTGTGCGAATGCTTTGTTCTTTTTGTGCTTTGAGTGATGGTTTTTGTCTTGGGATACTAATGCCTGTTTGTTTTGCGAGATATTCGGCAGCTTCGACAAATGTTTTGCCTTCCATTTCAATTAAGAAGGTATAAACATCACCTTTCTTTTGACATCCAAAACAACAAAAGAATCCTTTGTGAGCATAGACATAAAACGACGCCGTTTTTTCATTGTGAAATGGACAGAGTCCTTTATAGCTTTGGCCTGATTTCTTAAGCTCGACATAGCCACCAACAATCTCAACAAGATTGGCTTTATTGCGGATCTTTTCAATGGTGACTTGAGGGATAAAACCACGATGTTCACTCATGTCGAGATTTACAAAGAGGACAGTAGCGATGTTTGAGCATTGATAACTGAAGCAGAGACATCGGTATTGGCAATAAGAAGCGTGTAGAGGATAAGACCTGCAGTCCCCAAAATAACCAACAATAGAACCGTTTGAAGCAGTCCTGTTGTTTTTTCCTGAGTAAGTGTGCCATGCACAACATCAGGTCCATCATGTCGGTGTTTTTTCATGGTTGAAGTGTCATACCTAGATCTGAAACGTAACGCAAGAGCCGATTAGGCAATAGTAATTTCTGGACAAAGGTAAACATCTTGAATGGCGTGAAGTAATTCTACGCCAGCTTTGAGCGGTTTTTGAAAGGCTTTTCGGCCGCTAATGAGTCCCATGCCTCCCGCGCGTTTGTTGATGACAGCAGTAACAACGGCGTCATGGAGATCATTGTCACCTGATGCGCCACCACTATTGATAAGACCCGAACGCCCCATAAAACAATTGGCGAGTTGATAACGTGTCAGATCAATCGGATGCTCTGATGATAACTTGTCATAGACATCGGGATGTGTTTTTCCAAAATTAGCCAACGCTTTATCTTGATACCCACCATTATGAGTCGGCATTTTTTGTTTGATAATATCGGCCTGTAGTGTCACGCCAATATGATTGGCCTGTGCGGTAAGATCTGCTGCTGTGTGATGGTCGTTGTGTTTTGTTTTGAATTGATTATTGCGAAGATAACACCATAAAACGGTAACCATCCCAAGTTCATGAGCATGTTGAAACACTGACGAAATCTCTTGGATTTGTCTTTGGGATTCTTCCGAACCAAAATAAATGGTAGCTCCAATACCTGCGGCACCCATATCAAAGGCCTGTTCAACTTGTGCAAATGTAATTTGATCGAACGAATTGGGGTAAGAGAGCAGTTCATTGTGATTGATTTTAACAATAAATGGAATGCGATGACTGTATTGTCGGGCGACGGAACCAAGAATGCCTAATGTTGATGCGACAGCATTGCAACCACCTTCAATGGCAAGCTCTACAATATGGCTCGGATCAAACATGGTCGGATT
>JABAAV010000119.1 GCA_014238595.1 Myxococcales bacterium
GGTTGTGTTGTTCACATGATTCATTGGCTGCTTGAGGTGTGCCATGATTTGTGGTGTCATACATGGTAATAGAAGTGCAATGATTGTTTGGGTTATCGTTGGCGATAGCATCCGGTGACATGGCACCATCGAGTTGTGTTGATTTTCCTTCGACTGTTGTCGCATACGAAAAAACATCCACAATTGCTGTCTCTGTACAACGCAGTTCAATAAGAGCATCACTATTTCTTAACATGCCCAAGGCATTGCCATAACTGTAATCAATATGAACGGGTAATGGTGTTGCATCGGTATTGCCAACAACAAGATATTGATTTGGTTTGATGGTCATTGTTGAAGAAAAGACATACATTTTTTCAGAGGTTTGCGCCTGAGAAGCGACATGTACTTGAAGCCCTTCTAAATTGAGTTCGGTCGTCGTTGTGTTGTAAATCTCAAACCATTCGTTGTTTGCATCAGCGCCCTCTGGATTGGCCATGATTTCAGTGATGACCAGATCACCGGAAAGTAAATTAGCAATACAACCCGTATCAGGCATGACGGGTGGCTCTTCTGATGGCATGACGGGCTCTTCTGATGGCATGACGGGTGGCTCTTCTGATGGCATGACGGGTTCTTCTGATGGCATGACGGGTGGCTCTGGTGATACGATGTACACTGATGGTATGTTTGGATCTGTTGATACTGAGGTATCAGGTGTTTCGTTTTCATCACCACAAGCGATGATTAATGTAAGAGCGCTGGTCAAGATTACGAAACGTCGTGTTTGATTGATTTTATGTGACATAGTCATAGATAATATTGTTTTCTGCAGATCAATCGCATCAAAACTTACGAAGGTAATGGCGGCGATAATACGATTTGTGCGGGAGAGTATACATGAATTTGATATGAAGTGCTCTCTCTTTTTTTGTTGTGGTATTGAGTTATTTTTCCTTGTAATCGGATAAATTCGCCTCGATGTTTTTGTAGTCCTGTTTGGGCTAACACCTTTTTATCCCAAAAAACGAGAGCTAATTGAGTATTACCAACACTGAGTTCTACTTTGATTGGTCCATGGGGAATCTCAATGATTTCCCCCACAAGTCCTGTTAAATGAACTGTTTTGCCAAGGAATTGCTTGATTTTGATAAGGCTGCTGGAATTTTTATAGATAATATAATTCTCTTTACCTTCGGCTTCTTGCTCAAATGCTCCAAGGAAATCGCCCCGTTGAGTCCACCAGCGCAAGCGTCTTGGATAATCAGGGTAATGTTCTTTATTGGGATTCCAGATACCACGTTTGGCTGCACGTGCTTCTTGTTGTGCTTTGAGAAATTCATTTTTGAATCGAGTTGAATGTCCATATTTGGGAAAATACGGTGTCATACCAGCACGGACGGCCTCGACATTGTAATTAATCCGTTGACCATTTTTATAGACGATGACATAGGCGAGATAGCGTTGATATATATCCAAGAGGACACGAGGATCATCGCGTTCGAGTTGGACCGTTTTAACATCTCTAAAAAAATCTTCGGCCCATTTAGACGCTTCATTGCCCATGGGTGTTGGTACTTTCATGGGACGATTGTCTTTGCGTTGATTGTGTTTGAGATAAATATTCCAGCCTTGATTATAAAGAATTTTATCCTTGCGAAAGCGGAATTTTTCTTCGGTATCAATGCCCAACAATCGAATACTTTTCTTTAAACCTTTGACACGAATGGTATCTCCATCTGCGATACCTTTGTGGATAAGCTCAAATGTTCCAATAATCAAAGAATTGTTTTTTGTTTGTAACTGTTCGTACTGAGTTAAGAATTGTTTTTTGTCATAACGATCTGCATTTGCACATGCAGAATATGTCAAAAGAAAAACGAGAGATACGATGACGATCACCGAGATATGGTGATATTTAACCCATGAATGTAAAGAAATGTGATGCAAATCAAAGAATCGATCAAACAATCAAAGAATTGAAAAGATAAGACACTTGTTGAAAAGATAAGACACTTAATGATAGAAAGAAGCAAGTTTTCATTTCAACAAGGAAAGGTGTGAACATTTTTGTGAAACATTACATATTAACGATTATTGTTAGCGGTTGCTTTTTTTTAGGTTGTTCTCAGGACAAAGATCATGCCGATCCGCAAACCAATCCTGTTTCCGAGGATCTCACGGTTTCTGTCCCTACAACAGAGGCGTTTCCCGTTGATGAGGAATGTATCAGTGAATCTCGGTATTTTTATTTGCTTGATAATAAAAGCGATATTTACCGTTTCAATCCTGACGATGGCTCTGAAAGTCTTGAGAAGGTTTATGATCTCACTGAATGTATTTTAACAGGGAGTCCTTTTTCGATGAGTATTGATCGTACAAATCGCTTGTGGATTATGTCAGATTTGGGAGAATTGTATTGGTTGTCTCTTGATACAGAAGTCTGTGGTTTAGCATCGGTTCAACCCAAAGAGCTTGGAATCACACAACCTTTTCCAATGACATTTTTATCAACATCGCAAGATGATCCTGAAGTTCTCTATGGTACGATCGATCATTTAGACGAAGCAGCACCTAACGTTCCTGTCTTGTATCGTATCGATCTATTCACAGAACAACTTACGATGCTTGGCACAATGCCGAGAGGTCAATCGATTCCAGAGTTGACAGGAACAAGCAATGGCAGATTGTTTGCTTATTATCCAGGCATGGAATCATGGATTCGTGAAATTGATACCACAACAGGGGCTGAGCTCAATATATGGGATCTTCCACAATTGGAAACACGCGCTGGTCAGGCTCAATCATGGTCCTTTGCCTATTGGAATCAGGCATTTTATATTTTTGTGACCCCGTTTTTCCCGAATGAAGACTTTTCAGATACGCGTATTTTTAAACTTGATCCAAGAACAGGTCAAACATCAGTGTATCTGGAGAACACTTCTCATATTTTTGTAGGTGCCGCTGTGTCGACCTGTACCGAAGGTATTGTGAACTGATGAATAGAAAAGAAACTGTCATGAATAAAACAAAAATTGCTATTATTGTTCTGGGTCTTTGGGGATTGTTCC
>JABAAV010000011.1 GCA_014238595.1 Myxococcales bacterium
ATCTGTCCATACAATGGATGTATCGATATCTCCCGATTTTATTTTATTCTGAAGTATCCTCAACGCATCAACTTTTCACCATTGTTCTAGACATTGTAATGACTTTCAGAGATAAACAGAAAAATCAGTCTCTGATGTCGTCGTAGGCATCATTCACACCACATCATCTGTTGATCACAAATTAAATCATCATAAGTTACCTGTATCAGAGGCTGTAAGATGTCCGTATATGGTGTGCAAATCTCTTAGACGCTTAAGTCCAATGACTTACCTTAATAAGCAGTTGGTAATTAATTGCTTGTTTGTTCTTGCTCTAGGCGTACATTATTTAAAATTACATGTGTGGAATCGGTGTGCTTTGATGAACCTAGATTCTAAACAGTTTTATTGCTCGCTTGCGCATTCAAGGCTGAGGGCATTCTCATAATCAGCATCATTTGGAATAACGTCTCTACCTCGGCATTGCTGATATTCCCTCCCACACTTTTCCAAACATCTGCGCTTATAGATGCACTCGTCGTGGGTTTCGGTGGATAGACCCAAACAGTCTCTTTCAGTGGCTTGATAACATGTGTGTTGCTCATCATCGCAAAGCGCTCGAGTCTTATCACCCACACAGCTTGTTGATGAAATAACACATAGAAGTAGAATCGATAATATTGATAAATTTTTCATGATGGGTGTCTGTTTATCAAAGTCTTTGCCGTTTTTCAAATACAACGACAATCTAAAGAGCATCGACTTGCCACAACTACAAACATTTGCTGGAGGTGTTGGGATAGTCTACAACGACAACCTAGTGGGCATCGACTTGCCACAACTTCAATCAATTGGTGGAGGTGTTAGGATACACGACAACCGCAACCTAACGAGCATCGACTTGCCACAACTTCAATCAATTGCTGGACAATTTGGTATATCCAACAACCGCAACCTAACGAGCATCGACTTGCCACGCCTACAATCAGTCGGCGATGGATATATTAAAATTAGCAACAACGTCAGCCTAACAAGCATCGACTTGCCACAACTACAAACAGTTGGTGGTGATTTGATTGTCATAGAAAAAAATCCATTATTCACAGATTGTGACTTAGGCAGTTATACGGAGCAGTATTGCCCGTAGTTCATAAACACTAACCCTTGTATCGATAATGCTTCACGGGTGAATCGGCTTCTGTTGCCTTTTGGGAATAGTGCAGCACAATTGTTCTAGACATTGTAATGACTTTCAGAGATAAACAGTCTCTGATGTCATCGTAGACATCATTCACACGACATCATCTATTTGTCAGAAATTAAGGGTATCCCATGAAACATTTTTTAACGTCTATTGTTCTTTTTGTGGGGCTGCTCACACTTGGCTGTGGTAACGATGATTCAGCATCAACCACTCAAGCCAACAAAACCAAAAGTGATGCAACAGCCTCTCAAAACAACACGAGAGTACTGCCAGCATTTTTATGGGAGATTACTTCAAAGACTGCAAAACCATCCTATCTTTTTGGTACCATTCACTTAGGTGTTACTGCAGAAAAAGAACTGCCTAAAATTGTTTTTGATAAAATCAAAACTGCCGATACCTTTGTAATGGAAATGGATCTTGAATCCATCGATCAAACAGCGTTAGTCAAAAAAACGATGTTGACAGAGTATTCGCTTAAAAACAAACTCACATCAAAACAATGGAAATCATTAACAACATTAATGGGACCACAGGTACCTGAAGCTGCTTTAGAAAAAATACAACCATGGTTTCTTACCATGGCACTTTCAGCACAAATGATTCCTCAAACATCGAGCATGGACATCGTGTTACTTAAAACAGCCCAAGACACTAAAAAAACACTGTCCTATCTTGAAACATGGCAAACACAAATTGATGCCTTAATACAATCGGCAACACTTAAAGATTTACAAGAGTTGTTAGATGATCCTTCAAAAACAAAAAAAGAACTCGAACGCTTACTCACACAATATCGCAGTGGGAATCTCCGCAATATCACAGACATATTACTAGATTCAAAGCAATGGAAGAACAATCCAAAATCGATGGATATTATGTTAATCGATCGCAACAAAGCATGGCTTCCTAAAATCATCACACATCTTGATAAAGGCAATGCTTTTATTGCCGTAGGGTTGGGTCACTATGTGGGTAAAGACGGCTTACTCGAACTCCTTAAAGACAAAGGATATCGTATTAGACGCCTGACACAGTAGTTGTGGATGGATGTTGAATCACGCTTGTGATTCGTTAACGTCTTTGGGTAACTCTGGTGAAACATCAATCGAGTATCCCAAAAGGATACGGATTGTAAAAACAACCATACAGACAAGACCCCATACCAATCCGGCAACGACACCTGCATCAATAATCCCACGCCATGGCTGCTCTACAAAACGAACAGCAATGACTAACAACGTAATGCCTCCTATGACAGAGCATGTAATGATTTTTCGACGCCTTGTGGCATAAATAACACCCATACAGAACAAAGGGGCTAAAAGGAGATGATACCATCTCGGATGGTTGGCAAGATAATGTGCACGCACCAATACCCGTGGAGCAAATCCTCGTTGAAAACCACGGTACCCTTCACCGTAAAGTTGAAAAACAACCCAGATAACCCACACGAACCAATGCCATGGCGTTAGCATATTCTGTTCAATGGGCTCAATCGCAAGGGGGACAAGCCGCCAAACCGCTGAGGCCACAAAAACAAATACGGTCAAGACACTCCACAAAAAAAACAGACGTGCTCTATTGTTGTGAAAAGCAGCAGATTCCATATCGACATCTTCTACCATGCGCTCGGCAACTTTGATACCATGTCCGTAGCATAGACCATAAAAATGCTCATCACAGTATGTATTCATGCTATCCATTTAACCCATAGGTGACAATGTCCAATACATTAAATTCTATTAATCCCGTAACCAATCAATCAATCGGCTCTGTCGATATTACGCCTTGTGAGCATATTGCAAACACGGTAACGCGTGCTCGAAACGCTCAACAATCATGGGCAAATCTTTCAATAAGCGCGCGCATCACGCAACTCAAAAAACTCAGCAACCATTTGTCAGAAAAACAAGAGCAGCTTGCACAATTGATCACTCAAGAAATGGGAAAACCCATTAAAGAATCGCGTCAAGAAATTTTACTGTGTCATACCAATCTCACCGGATATCTTGATGAAATCGAACAGGCATTAACGCCACAGGTAAAAAACAATAACAATACAGAATCGGTCATGTATTATGATCCTTTAGGTGTGTGTGCCGTGATTACACCATGGAATTTTCCGTTTAGTTTGCCTCATGGACTCATTATCGCTGCTTTGGCTGCTGGTAATGCCGTGATTTTCAAACCATCAGAAGAAACCCCATTATCTGGACAAGCCTATGCTGATTTACTTCATCAAATATTACCCCCTGATCTGGTTCACATTATCCATGGATCAGATGATCAAGGAAAAGCATTAGTTGCACAACCCATTGATCTCATCGCCTTTATCGGATCACAACAAACAGGCAAAAAAATCATGGCAGCAGCGAGTGAACATTTGACGCGCATTATCCTTGAATTAGGCGGAAAAGATCCAATGATCGTTTTGGAAGATGCCAACATTGAAAAAGCAGCCTGTTATGCAACAGAAAATAGTTTCCGGAATGCAGGTCAAGTGTGCATCAGTACTGAGCGTATTTATGTTCATGAAAAAGTTATTCCTCAATTTATAGAAACACTGGTTCGAGAAACAAATAAAATACAATTAGGCAATGGCATGGATGAAGCAACTGATATTGGACCGATGGTGAATCAAACTCAAAAAAATCATGTGCTTTCTCAAATTGAAGATGCAAAAAACAAAGGCGCCACCATTGTGTTGGATGGAAGCAATCAAGAAAACAATTTCATGGCACCCACCATATTAAGCAATATCGATCATGATATGCGCATTGCCAAAGAAGAAACATTTGGTCCTGTCGCTTGCATTACATCAATATCCGATGACGACGAAGCTGTTGCTTTAGCCAATGATACGACCTTAGGTCTTGGTGCCGTTGTCTTTGGACAAGATGACCATGCCAAAACAGTCGCCCGACATCTTACCGCAGGGATGATTGGTGTTAATCAAGGGTGTCGTGGTGTCAAAGGGACACCATGGATTGGGGCGAAACAAAGTGGTTATGGCTATTACCATTCCACTGAAGGTCATCGTCAATTCACACAAATTAGAGTGATCACCACACGATCAGTGGCATAACGTTGTTAGAGCAATCCTTTACTGATAAGGAAGGCACCCCCTCCAGTCAATACAATACCCATAAAACGCATCACCTTAGCCGATGAGCTTCCAGAAAACATCTTCTTACCATGATAAGCCAAATATCCTGCAAGCATAAACCAACCCATCGCACCAATCCCAACTCCAACGCCAAGCATTAATCCTTCTACAATAGTTTTTGGCGTGAATATTCCAATCCAAACCAGAAGTAATGTTGGGTTTATTAAGATCAAAACAAATCCAAGTCCAAATCCTGTCCATAAATCACGCCATCCTTGAGAGCTATGAGCGGTCATTTGGTGTGGGCTTTCATCTTCTATTTGTTTAGGAGAACGAATCATCGTTAAACCATAAATGACAATGATAATTCCTGCGATTAAATGCGTAGCGGTTGTCAGTGAAGGACTTGAATATAAAAAAGCTCCTGCGCCAGTCGTTGTTCCTATGAGGGCATAAAACATGTCACCAGAACCGCCACCTATTGCAATGGCAAAAGAACGTTTTAAGTTTTGGTTATATCCAGCATTAATCACTGAAGCACAGACAGGCCCTATAGGTATCGAACTAATCACACCTGCAGCTATACCTATAAACAAATCACTCAGCATAAATCGAAATCAGGTTAGCAAAACAATCTGATCAAGTATAGCTGCCACCATCAGACTTCTTCGGAAAGCTTGCCGATAACATCAAACCCTGAAATGTGCTACATTGAATCCCTGCGTTATGCCTGTTGATTTGAAATCACCTATTATCCAATGGCTTGGACATGCAACGGTCTATGTTCAGAATACCAACGATGGTTTTTTGATTGATCCATTAGGCATTAATCGTTGTTCACTCGTTAACAACTATCAAACAATTTTAATTACACATGCCCATCCCGATCATCTCAATCGATGGACACTGTCACGTTTGCCTAAAGATAAGACACTGTATGTTCCACAAGGTGCTTTATCTATTGTCAATGATCTGGGTTTTTCTAACATATATGAAGTGACACCTGGCGATCGTATATCTATTGGAGCCAGTTCCTTATCAGTTGTAGATACGCGTCATGAATCAGGACGATGGTTTAAATCAAGTTCACCTATTTGTGTGGGATATGTGATTGAACATCAAGGTATCACTATTCATCATAGTGGTGATATTGATATGTCTGATTTTACCGTCTTTGATAAAATCGGTTCTACCTTTGATATTGATATCGCATTATTGCCCATTGGAGGTATGTTGCCTGTTTGTTACTATCGCGCAAGACACAATCATTTGGATTCAGGGATTCATATCGATCCAGATACTGCGCTGGATATTACATTACGTCTTGGTGCAACACGCATGATTCCCGTTCATTATGGAACGATACAACTTGCCTCTAGAACATCAGCACCGCGTCGGCTTAAAACAGTGGCTGAACAACGCGATCTATCTGATCGTATTGCTATTTTGAACCACGGTACTCATTACACAATACCGTAATGATCAAGAACACCAATATATCCAAACACAATCGCCACAAGTGCAATCAGTGAAGCAAATATCTTATCTTTATTGGGATGTTGTTCTGAAAAAGCATGTTTCAATTTTCTAATATGAACAATCGATGCACCTGTGCAAAACAACACAATCACAATTGTAAAAAAAAGATATTCGTTAGGACTTAAAATCATACGGGCACTGGATCAATGAGCATACGTTTTGCATCATAAATAATAACAAGACCAATTAAAACTAAGGCGACTGTGTAATGTAATGCTGTCGTTGTATAACCCAACACAGCATCACCAATGACAGGGATAGCAAGATATCCCACAAGATATTCCATAGCGAAGGATCTATAATTGACAGATTTTTTGCAGCGAAGCATATAAAGACCACGAAACGCTGCATTGACAATGCCTAAGCCTATAATGCCATACGCTATCCATGGCGATACATTCAAGTAATGCACAGAAATAATACAATACAAAGCAGCCAAAATCGCATCAACGATCGCATCCATGATCGAACCTAACACTGTTTCATAGCCAAATCGACGCGCAATAATACCATCAACTTTGTCTAAAACAGCAGCCATGACAAGCATTGTAAAGCCTAATAAAGGATGATTGTTTTTCACACACCACCAAAACGGAACAATGAAGAACAATCGAAAAACGCTAATAGCGTTTGCAGGGTTAAGAATAGAAACTTTAGCAGCCATTGCTTGATACGACATTATACATCTTCATTTTTATCGTTGAGCGTCACAGGATCAACATTTGAATAATATTTCCATGCAAACTTGATACGTTGCAGCAAAGAAAGATGTGATAAAATACAAACGATCCAAACACTCACAAGCACAAAACGATCATCGTTGAAGATACCGGTTAACAGCGCACCACCACCAAAATACAAAAGAAACTCCGCTGATCCAAAACATCCAATGGGATCAATGGGGTGATGAATTTTCCCATCTTCACGATAGCCATCATGCATAGCTTCTGCATAAACAGAAAGTTTCACAATCGCATTGGCCAATGATCCTGTAAGACCCAACATACATATAATGAGGATATGCGAATAAGTATGTGCCAAATACAAACAACCACCAGTATAGACAACACCTAATACCCATCGATCGGATAAATCATCCATGATGGCACCAAAAATCGTGCGCATCCCACTATTGCGTGCAACGTAACCATCGACAAGATCAACTAGGCCTCGAATACAAAACAACAACGCGCCATAGATCCATGCCCCTTGATAAAATAAAAACCCAACAACAATGCCTAATAATGCGCCAATTAATGTCCATGCATTAGCACTGAGAGGAATGCATGCACATACACGAACAAACGGAGATAATATTTTATCCGCAGGTTTACGTAATCCATAAAAGGCCATTGTTTTATCTCGTCTAGTTACACAGTAGTTCGAACACGCTGCAATACCGTATTAAAGGTTGTAACAAAATGATCGATTTGATTTGTTTTGATGGTCAGTGGTGGTTGCAAGCGGAAAAAATTGCCCAGAGGACCACTTAACGTCACCAGCATACCTTGTTCATGTAACGCGTCATGAATGCTTCCCAAAATCGCTTTAGCTAATGGTTCTTTGGTTTCTTTCGATGAGACCATTTCAACACCACCTAACAGTCCAAGGAAACGAACATCCCCTATCCATGGATCATTAAGATCAACAAGAGCGTCATGAAAATAACGACCTGCCTGTGCACAATGGTCTATAATATTTTCTTCATAAAGAGTTTCAATCAAGGCCAGTCCCGCTGCTGCAGAGATCGCATTACCTCCAGAGGTTGGCGTTGTTCCTCCAAAAAATCCTTCAGCAATTTTATCATTAACCAAAACAACACCCAATGAACCAACACCCCCTGATAAACCTTTGGCGCTCGTCATAATATCAGGCTCTAATCCATAATGCTCAGCAGCAAAAAGTTTACCTGTCCGTCCCATACCGGTTTGAATTTCATCCAAAATAAGTAACAAATTATATTTTTGACGAATCTCATCAGCACGTTTCCACCATCGATCGCTAGGAATAATGCCCCCAACAGATTGAACAGGCTCAGCAAGCATTGCTGCTGTGTTGGGATGTTTCTCTATGGTTTGTTCGACTTCATCAAGACATTGTGTTTCACAATCGTTAACATGAGGACAACGGTAACAATAAGGCGTAGGAACACGATAGACATTCGAGGCCAATGGAACACCTGCAGTGTCTCTGTATTTTTCACTTCCACAAGCCGCCAAAGCCCCTAAAGATAATCCATGAAATCCATTATCCAACGCCGCAATATCTGGTTTATTTTTATATTGTCGTGCCATTTTGAGTGCAAATTCATTAGATTCTGAACCACTCGTTGTAAAAAATACTTTGTTGACTGATTTGGGTGAAATTTGAACTAATTTTTCTGCTAAATTGATCACAGGATAAGAGGTGTGTCGACCCGAAACTTGAGACACCGATTGCATTTGTTTGGTTGCAGCAGCCACAACCTTGGGATGAGTGTGACCGACATTATTCACAAAATACCCTGATGTAAAATCGAGATATTCTTTGCCACCAGCTTCAGTCACAACACAATCTTTTGCTGACACAATAGGTACAGGCTCATTACGTCCATTCCATGGACGTACAATATATTTTTTATCTTTAGCGAGCATCTCATCCCGTGACATAGGATTTGATGTGCCTTTATGTGCTGAATCACTCATCGTAAAACCAAAGGTAAAGATATTCTGTCAAGACATAGAATAGTCATGATGTTTACGCAATACATGTTTGATTGTATTGCTCGATTGAAACGAACATGGATCCATCCCAAATACGACGCTCAGAATTTACCATAGTCGGGGTATCAGTGCGAGTATTAGAAGAATCTATCGTATAGATGCGGTATCCTGCCCCCAAAGGTGTCCCTTGCTTCTTTGTATAGGTGACAGAAGAAACACCTTGAACAACAATAGCACCATCAGATCCAGGAAGAGATGTTTGAATATCGTGATGACGATGTCCATGCAATACCAATTCAGCCCCCTGATGTTTCAGTATTTCAGCAAAAGCATCCCAGTCATGAAGGCCATGCCGTCTGTGATGTGCATAATTGCCTGAAGGAGGATGATGGATCGCAATAATACGAAATTTGGTGTTCAACTCAGGCGATGCAAGAATTTCTGAAAGCCTATCACGTTGAGCCTTACCCACTTCTCCCCATGCTGTAAACCATGGTGTTTCATGACTCGTTGAAAGACCGATGATCGCAACATTGCCTCGAACACGAACAAATGGCCAAGATATTTCATGTTTGAATCCATCATCACTGGTACAATAATCACTAAACCATTGGTGAAAATGTTCTTTACCTATATCAACATAGGCATCATGGTTCCCTGGAATAACGGTAATCTCTGATGATTTTAATGGCATTTGTTTAAATAATGATTGGGCAAATTCAAATTCACTGGGTAATGCCACATTGGTCAGATCACCTGTACAGATAATGTGATCGAGCTGTTGAGTCTTGAGATCCTCTATGAGCGATTCAAACAACGCTGTTTGATGGCAATAGGCACGACTGGATAAAAGATTGAGGCCACCAATCCAACGCTTGTTCAGAAAATCGCGTACACGGCTTCCTTTAAGCGACAATAAATGTGGATCAGAAAAATGTGCAAGACGAATCATCAAAAACCAAATGGCATGGGGTCAAAACAAAGACTACTTCTTCGCCTATTTATACCAGCATACATGGTTGGAATGCCAAGTTATTCCTTGTAAAATGCCGCATATGTCTGACCCTTCTACATTATCTTGGAAAACTCATGCCTGTGGTGATCTTAACAAAGAACATATCAACGAGATCGTTCTTGTTTCTGGATGGGTTCATGCCCATCGCAATCTAGGAGGATGTATCTTTATCGATCTACGCGATCGAACAGGACTCATTCAAGCTGTTTTTGATCCTCAAAGTCATCCATCGGCCTATAAACAAGCAGCAACATTGCGCAATGAATATTGCATCACAATTAAAGGTAGCATTGCTGCAAGAGCAGGGGCTATCAATAAAAATCTAGCGACAGGTATGGTTGAGATCAATGCATCAGAAATAATCATTTTATCTAAAGCTGACACACCGCCGTTTCATGTGAAAGATAACACTGATGCTAGTGAGCATTTGAGAATGCAATATCGCTATCTTGATCTGCGAAGACATTCACTGCAAAACACATTAGATATTCGTTCTAAGACATCACAAATAGCACGCCGTTATCTTGATGAGGCCACATTTACTGAAATTGAAACACCATACATGGTCAAATATACACAAGGTGGTGCACGAAACTTTGTTGTGCCATCACGACATTCAGATGGAGCATTTTATGCCCTCGCAGAATCACCACAAATTTATAAACAACTTCTTATGGTATCGGGCGTAGAGCGATACTTTCAAATTGTTCGTTGTTTCCGAGATGAAGATTTGCGACAAGACAGACAACCAGAGTTTACACAAATCGATATTGAAATGTCTTTTATCGAGGAATCACATATACAACGATTAAGTGAAGGATTAATCGCTACGATTTGGAAACAAATCCTTGGCATTACCCTACCAAGCCCTTTTCCACGGATGACATATCACGATGCGATGACCTATTATGGTGTAGACAAACCAGATCTCCGTCTTGATCTTCGGCTGGCTGATGTTTCCACGCAGAGTCAACAATGTGGTTTTCGAATTTTTGAAGATGCAATTGCTAACAAAGGCATTGTCAAATGTTTGCGTATTCCCGATGGCAAGCGTCTCAGTCGAAAAGATCTAGATAACTTAACAACATTTGCAAAACCATTTGGGGTACATGGTGTTGCGTTTGCTCGAGTAGAAGAAGATTTTTCATGGAAAGGTTCTTTTGCAAAAACAATGACATCAGAAGCCATCGACACTATGAACAAAAAAGTCGGTGCTCATGTCGGTGATGTGCTTTTATTTGTTGCAGACAATGAAAAAACCACCAACACATGCTTAGGCGCATTACGACTTCATCTTGGGGAAAAACTCGATATGATCCGCAAGGATGAATGGCAATTTGTATGGATTGTCGATCCTCCATTGTTTGAATTTTCAAAAGAAACCAATAACCATGTTGCCTGTCATCATCCCTTTACCTCACCTCATCAAGATGATGAGAATTTATTAGAAACACAACCACAAAACGTTCGTGCAAGGGCTTATGACATGGTTCTCAACGGTGTTGAAATTGGAGGGGGTTCTATTCGAATTCATCGCCCCGATCTACAAACCAGAATTTTTCATGCTCTTTCAATGACCGAAAAAGAAACTCAAGAGCAATTTAGCTTTTTACTTGATGCCCTCCGTTATGGTCCACCACCACATGGAGGTATTGCTTTCGGATTAGATCGTTTAGTCATGCTTCTTGGAAACACAGAGTCACTCCGTGATGTAATTGCATTCCCTAAAACAAATCGAGGTACAGATGCAATGAGTAATGCACCAACACCCGTTAGTGATCAGCAACTTGCTGAATTAAATCTTATGCGACGCAGCAAAGATAATGTCTAATCTTTTTGATATTGTCATTGTTGGAGGTGGAATCAATGGTGCGGGTATTGCTCGTGATGCAGCATTGCGCGGTTTTCATGTTGGATTGTTTGAACAAGGCGATTTTGGTTCTGGTACATCATCAAAATCATCTAAATTGATCCATGGAGGATTGCGTTATTTAAAACAAGGTAATTTTTCATTAGTCACCGAAAGTATTACTGAACGACGACGATTAAGACATATGGCACCACATTTGGTTCAACCGCTACCGTTTTTAGTTCCTGTCTATGAAGATGCATCAGTAGGGCTTGAAAAAACTAATATCGGCTTATGGCTGTATGATGCATTGTCTTTATTTCGTTCTTATAAAATGCATCGTATATTCCGTGGTAATACATCACACACACTTGAACCTGCGCTTCGTACCGAACAATTAACAGGTGCTGTTGAATATTATGACTGTGTTACTGATGATTTTCGTTTAGTGTTAGAAAACATTGTCGATGCAGTAACCTTAGGTGCTGATTGTCGATCGTACACAAAAGTAACCGATATTCAACCTCGAGATGAGAACAAGCCTTATTATACGCTTGATCTTTTCGATCAAAAAACAGGACGTACTGAAACCGTATCAAGCAAAGCTATTGTTGTTGCTGCGGGAGTTTGGACGGATATATTATGTCATTCATTCGATGACACACACACACCACATCTTCGTCCGACAAAAGGAACACATATTGTATTTCCACAGCACATTCTTCCTCTCAAACGAGCATTAGCATTACCATCACCACATGACCAACGTATCGTACTTGCTATTCCATGGTTCGGACGCACTGTTGTTGGCACCACTGATACTCAATTCAATGGTGATTTCAATAATATTCATGCAACAAACGACGAGGTTAATTATCTGTGTGATGCCATCAATCATTATTTAAAAACGATCACACTTTCTCCAAACGATATTATTGCGACATGGTCAGGTGTTCGACCTTTGGTTGATGATCACGCTGAAACAGAATCATCTGTTTCACGCGATCATACAATATCAATACGCAATGATGGTATTTGTTTAGTCATGGGAGGCAAAATGACCACCTATCGTTTGATGGCAGAAGAAACTGTTGAAAAAATATTTCACTGGTTAAATACACAATATCCTAATGATTTTTCAGATCTTGATATTACCCTTTCTAAAACTCAAAATTCCTCTCTTCCAGGAAGTCAGAATATTTCTGTATCAAGTATGACAGGAATAAAAATTATCGAACGAAATTTAATCAAAAAATATGCGTTTGAAAAAAGAACCGCCATCCATTTATCAAAAACCTATGGCATGAGAGCTCATCATATTGGAATGTTAACTGAAACAGATCCTTCCCTTACTAAACATATGCAAAAAGACCTTCCTTACATCTGGGGTGAAGTGACATTTGCTGTACAATCGGATTTTGCTTGTCATGTGACGGATGTTCTATCTCGACGGATTCCTTTACTGTTACTAGGATTAGATCAGGGTCTTGATATTGTGGATCAGGTAGGAGACCATATGGCAAAACTATTACATTGGGATGATAGCCGCACACAAAAAGAATGTGATGCCTATCGTCAAGAAGTAGCTAAAAGCCGTCAATATCAACAGTCATCGATATAAATCCCTCTATCGATGGCTATCAATTTTTTTTGTCTTGGATTGTGGCAATATGACGCAGCCGTTCTATCGCAATATCAATATCATCACGCTGCACAATCAATGCAGGTGTTAAACGTAATGTCTGTGCTCCTGCAGCGGTGATTAATAGTCCTTGTTCCAAACAAGCAATAATCCAATCACGCACAGGTTGTTTGACATCAATCCCACACAACAACCCTCGACCACGAACCTCTCCAAATAACAATGGATAGTCTTTCGAAAGCTCAGTGAGCAATTGCATCATATATATACCCATATCAGAAGAATGTTGTACTAAATGATCACGCTCAATGACATTAAGCACTGTCAGTGCAGCCATACAAGATAATGGATTACCACCAAATGTACTTGCATGAGGAACAATACCATCATCGCTCAACGCTAATCCTTGAGCGTGATGATCAGAGGCCATCATTGCTCCTATAGAAACACCACCTGCAATCCCTTTGGCAAGTGTCATCACATCTGGTGTCACAAGATCATGTTGTCCTGCAAACCAACATCCTGTTCGTCCGATACCGGTTTGAACTTCATCAAAAATTAAGACGGCACCTGTTTCATTTGCCAATGTTCGTAATGACGATAAATAACCCGCATCAGGAACACGAATACCACCTTCTCCTTGAATGGGTTCAACAATCAATGCACAAATATCGTAACCTGATAATGAATGCTTTGCTGCATCGATATCGTTGTACGGAATAATTTCTACAGGACCAAACAATGCTCCAAATCCCTGCTGATATTTTTCTTGTCCTGTTATTGAAACAGAAGCGACCGATCGACCATGAAAAGATCCAGACATCGCTACAATCTTGTCTCGTGGTTTTTTTAAACACACATGATGATAACGACGTGCCAATTTAATAGCGGCCTCATTTGCTTCAGCACCAGAGTTGCAGAAAAATGACTTGCCCTGTCCAAATAATTTTTTTAATTTTTCAGCCAGTTCAATTTGTCTATCAATACAGTATAAATTTGAAACATGAATCAAATCTTTTGCTTGTTGTGCAATCGCTTGCACTAAATCTGGATGGCCATGGCCTAATGATGATGTTGCAATACCTGCTGCCATATCCAAATACTGTTTGCCTTTTTTATCCCACAACCAAACACCGTCACCATGATCAAACATCACAGGGTATTGGCGATAATTTCCAATCAATGAAGCGGCAATGCGCTCTGAATATATGTTGTCTGTCATCGTTACCGCGGGTTAAAGAATGTATTTCGTTAATTCTTCATCTTCAATCAGATCTGCGAGTTGGTCTTGTACATATTGAACTGTAATTTTAACAGACTGTTGCCCCATAGGCGCTGAAAACAATAATTCATCAAGCAGTTTTTCAACAATAGTATGTAATCTCCGTGCACCAATGTTGTTTGTTCGTTCGTTGACGATACCTGCAAGTTTAGCAATTTCATGGATGGCTTCAACATCAAAAGAAATATCAACATCATCCGTTGCTAATAAAGCCGTGTATTGTTTAGTAATCGCATTTTGAGGTTCAGTTAAAATTCGAACAAAATCATCACAACTCAAGGATTCTAATTCAACCCGTATAGGAAATCGACCTTGGAGTTCAGGGATTAGATCTGAAGGTTTTGCCACATGAAATGCACCTGCTGCTATAAATAAAATATGATCGGTCTTCACCAAACCATGTTTAGTGGTGACTGTGGCTCCTTCAATAATAGGCAGTAAATCGCGTTGAACACCTTCTCTGGAAACATCTGGTCCTTGCCGGGATCCTCCAGCGACATTGCCTGAAATTTTATCGATCTCATCAAGAAAAATAATTCCTGAATTTTCAACACGTGCAATAGCTTCGCGGGTTACATAATCTTGATCAACCAATCGTTCAGCTTCCTGCTTTCTAATCACATCAATTGCTTCAGAAACTTTGAGTGTTCGTTTGCTTGTTTGTTTACTCATATTACCAAGCATGTCCCGAAGTCCTGAAGTCCCAATCTCTTCCATACCTGAACCACCAAAGATCTGTACAAAAGGATTTTTATCTTCCGTGATTTCAATTTCAACATTACGATCATCGAGTTTCCCTTTATGGAGCAACTGACGTAATTTTTCACGTGTATTTGATGATTGTGGTTCTTCGGCTTCCTCTCCTTGACGATCTGAAAAACGATGCGTTGGATTTTCAGGAAGCAATAAATCTAATAAACGCTCTTCGGCTGCCTCTTTCGCTTTTTCTTGAACTAAGACAGTTTCTTCATCACGGACAAGCTTTATTGCAAGCTCAGTTAAGTCACGAATCATCGATTCAACATCACGTCCTACATAGCCAACTTCCGTAAATTTTGAAGCTTCAATTTTCAAAAATGGAGCCGCTACTAATTTAGCAAGGCGTCGGGCAATCTCTGTTTTTCCTACACCTGTTGGACCTATCATAATAATGTTTTTAGGGGTGATTTCATCACGCAAATCATCTTCAACTTGTTGTCGTCTCCATCGATTACGCAATGCCACCGCAACAGCTTTCTTAGCTTGCTTTTGTCCAACAATATAATGGTCAAGTTGCTCAACAATTATAGTCGGTGTTAAATCATCTATACACAATGTCTTCATTCGTTAATTTCCTCTATCGTAATATTTGTGTTTGTATAAATACAAATATCAGCGGCGATAGCCATACTTGCTTCAGCAATAGCTCTAGCATCTAATTGAGTGTGCTGAATCAGTGCCCGTGCTGATGCGAGAGCAAATCCACTGCCCGATCCAATTGATACAATACCATCATCGGGTTCAATCACATCACCAGTACCCGATAACACAAACGTATCGAGTGTATCTGCTACAATCAACAACGCATCTAATCGACGAAGTACTCGATCAAGACGCCAATCTTTTGCCATTTCCACTGAAGCACGGCGTAAATTACCACTATATTCGCTTAACTTTCCTTCAAGTTTTTCAAACAAGGCTATTCCATCAGCAGCAGATCCAGCAAATCCTGCAATAACCTTGTCGTTGTTTAAACGGCGCACTTTATTAGCACCCATTTTCATAATCATCTGTCCTAAAGAGACTTGACCATCACCGGCAATGATCACCTTGCCATTTTTTCGTACAGATAAAATAGTTGTAGAACGAATTTTTTTTGTCATCATGAATGAACAATCCTACATGTATTCACGCTGAGTTCAAACCCAGAGCTCCCAAGAAACTGCGCTTAAACGATATAATCGATGATGTTATGATTCTATGTCTTGGTCTTGTGGGATTTTTTTTGTTGTCGCACGTGGATGGGCTTTGTCGTAGGATTCCATCAGACGCGACAAAGACACTTTGGTATAAATTTGAGTTGCAGCTAAACTTCGATGGCCTAACAGTTCTTGGATGGCTCTCAAATCCGCACCGCCATCCAATAAATGGGTTGCAAATGAATGTCGTAATCGATGAGGCGTCGCATCAAACCCTGCCAAAGCTGCATAACGTTTCACTGTGCGCTGTATCAATCGAGAAGTCACTCGTTTGCCCAATTGATTGACAAACAAGGCATCAGTATCATTGTTGGGCATATTATCTCTGCATTTTTTATACGCATCGATTGCTTTGACAGCAACCGTACCTACGGGAACAATGCGATCTTTCCCACCTTTTCCTTGATGAATATGAACCACCGTAGAATCTTTGCCATACCTATCTGAATCGATATCAGTGACATTCAAATGGCAACATTCCGATACGCGAATTCCAGCACTATACAACAATTCCAATATGGCATGATCTCGATGTGCTAAAAACACTTTATTTTTAGTGGCTTGATCTGTTGTTGGTGCAGCCATCAACTGAACAATCCGATCAACATCTAATGTATCGGGTAAATACAATCCACGTTTTGGACGCTCTATGGATTGAGCAGGGTTATTATCCACCCAGCCACATTCCATTGCATAGCGAAAAAATCTACGTAATCCTGATAATTTTCGAGCAATGCTCGATGCATTATTACGTTCAAATAAAAACGCTAAATACATACGAATATCTTGTATTGTTACTGTCGTGATCGTAGGTGTTTTACCTACTCTATCGCGATAATGATGATAAAACTCATTAATATCACGCTGATAAGCAATACGAGTATTTTCTGATAAGGCTCGTTCCACCGTTAAATATCTACAAAACCGCTCAACAACACTATCCCAAGACATCATAATAATAATCGTATTTATTTGCCAAAGTGCTTCAAACCCGCTAGCACTTCAAAGACCATAGTTAATTTTTATTGTAGTTTCCATTTTTTCTGTCTCTATGCCTTCATTAACATCACAATCATCTGCTTACCGCGCCCTGATCATCATAGCAGGACTCATTGTGATTGTCGCAGGGCTCAAAGCGGCAGCCAATCTGCTCGTACCGATCGCTTTGGCTCTTTTCTTTGCCATATTATGTATTCCTGCCATGAAACGATTAGAAAAAATCGGAATGCCAACATGGATTGCTATCTGTATTATCATTGTCATCACATCGTTTCTTTTTATTTTAATAACAACAGTACTTGGCAATTCCATCGGTCAACTCAATAACAATCTACCTCTGTATCGCACAAAAATTCTCAATGCGATTCATCAAATCACTGTCTGGTTACAGGATATAGATTTGCCTGTAAATCTCGTTGATCTATCCAATATCATTAACATCGATCGAGTCATGACATTTGCGAGTGATGCGGTAAGCAATATTCTTACCGTTTTATCTAATTTGTTTTTGATCCTATTAACAATGATTTTTATTCTTTTTGAAGCCAGCTCTTTTGAAAAAAAACTTCAACATGCAACAGAAAAAACGAATCTCAATCTAACAGCTATTTCTGAAATCACGGTTCATATTTACGATTATATGGAAATCAAAGCAGCTTTGAGTCTTGCAACAGCCATTGCTGTAACGATTCTTTTACAATTTGTTGGTGTTGATTTTCCACTGCTTTGGGGATTGTTAGCCTTTTTCTTCAATTTTATTCCTAACATTGGTTCTTTTTTAGCAGCAACACCGGCCATTTTATTAACCATGCTTCAACTTGGAACCATACCTACCATTATTGTTGCTTCAGGCTATGCATTGATCAATATGGTTATTGGTAATGCCATTGAACCTAGAATCATTGGAAATAAACTCGGACTATCAACATTAGTCGTATTTTTATCGCTTCTTTTTTGGGGATGGGTATGGGGCAGTGTTGGTATGATTCTCTCAGTGCCCTTGACTATTATTGTTAAAATCATGCTTGAACATAATAAAAACTTCAGTTGGGTTGCTATCTTTCTAGGTTCTGCCAATGAACTCAAGGACAGCAAACGACTTAAAAAGAACAATCAGGCCGAATCAGAAGATTGTTTATAATCACATGTTGTGCATGCATGAATAATTCCTTTTCGATTTTCTTTCTGTGTAAGGAATTTCGCATCACATTCCGGACATGGTGTTGGTATCGGTCTATCTCTTAAATTAAACTCACATTTTTTCTCGTGATAATTCGAGCAACCAAAAAACACTTTGCTTCTTTTTGATCGCCGCTCAACAAGAAATCCACCACACCCTTCCTTGGGACAATCGACACCTAGCGATATTGCTTTTGTTGTTTTACATTCTGGATAACGACTACAGGCTAAAAATGATCCGAATTTCCCTCGCTTGACCACTAAAGGTGCATTACATGTTTCACACAGTTCATCAGTGACAGGTATCACGGCAAGTTTAATACTTCCATCGGCTGTTTTTTCAAGTTCTTTAGTATTGCGGCAATCAGGGTATCCCGTACAGGCTAAAAATGATCCGTATTTACCCCATTTTTTCACCATAGGTTGGGAACATTTTTCACAGACAAGGTCTGTAGGTATTTCTTCACGTTTCACATCACGCATTGTTTCATCAGCTTTATCTAGATCTTTTCTGAACGGACCGTAAAAATCTTTCAAAAGCACACGCCATGGAATATCACCTTCTTCAATACGATCAAGATCATGTTCCATCTCTGCTGTAAATTGAGTATCGACTAAGTTAGGAAACGATTGTGTTAATAACTCATTAACAATCTCACCAAGCTCGGTAGGAAAAAATTTGCCTTCTTTTTTTTCAACATAAGCTCTATCAACAATAGTTGATAATGTACTGGCATAAGTTGATGGCCTTCCAATACCCTTCTCTTCGAGTTCTTTAACCAAAGAAGCTTCCGAAAATCTTGCCGGTGGTTTAGTAAAATGCTGTTCAGGGTGAATGGCTTTAATCGTAACGACATCCCCTTTATTCAATGCAGGTAGTAATTTATCTTTACCTTTATCTTTGCTTTTTGCTGAAGTATTCGTGTCTTCTTGCGCTGTACTGCTTTGATAGACAGCCGTATGCCCTGAAAATTTAAGAATTTGTCCATTAGCACGAAGGACAACACGACCACATTCAATATCAATAGCCGTTTGATCCCATTTGGCAGGTACCATTTGACAGGAAACAAATCGATTCCAAATCAATTCGTACAAATCACCCAAGGCTTTAACATCACGCTCTGTTGATTGTTCCAAAAGTGCGCGCACTTTTTTAGGATCATGGTCAAATAAGGTTGGACGGATTCCTTCATGGGCATCTTGTGTCGCACGCTTGTTTTTATAGATCACTGGTTTTGCAGGGAGATAATCCTCACCATATTTTTTGGCTATGTATGTTCTAACATCATTGATTGCATCATCTGAAATACGTACAGAATCAGTACGCATATACGTAATTAAACCTGTAGCACCTTCAATACCTTCATAGAGACGCTGCGCTAATGCCATAGTTCTCTTAGCGGTAAAGCGTAATTTCCGCGCAACATCTTGTTGCAATGTAGCGGTCACAAAAGGCGGCAGCGGATTTTTCTTTCGTTCTTTTTTTTCTACCTTAATAACTGTAGCAGTATTATTTTTAACTTCTTGAACAATTTTATCTGCATCATCTCCTGTTTTGAGTTCAACTTTTTTGTTGTCATATCGATATGTATTGGCAGAAAAGATCGTGGAATCACTGCTTTCACAATCAGCTTCTACGGACCAATATTCTTGTGGAACAAAAATAGAAATTTCTTTTTCACGTGCAATAACAATGCCAGTGGTCACTGATTGTACACGCCCTGCAGATAATCCACGCCGCACTTTTTTCCATAATAAAGGACTAATTTGATAACCGATCAATCGATCCAGAATACGACGCGCCTGTTGTGCTTGAATTTTATTTGTATCTATTTTTGAAGGATTATCTAATGCAGCAGCAATACCTTTCGGTGTTATCTCATGAAATAAAACACGAAACACATTGCTGTTAACTTCGGATACTTCGTCATAAATATGACCTGCAATGGCCTCACCTTCTCTATCTGGATCAGGGGCAAGAAATATTTTGTCAGCATTCTTTGCAGCCGTTCGAATCTCAGAAACGATTTTCTTTTTATCTTTTAAGATTTC
This sequence comes from Myxococcales bacterium, assembly GCA_014238595.1. GTDB lineage: Bacteria > Myxococcota_A > Polyangia > Haliangiales > J016 > JABAAV01. The sequence continues at coordinate 20,510 of JABAAV010000011.1, forward strand.
ATAATCAGCATTGAAATCATTATCAACATCGATACCCAACTTTGATTTAGGCAAATCTTTGATATGTCCAACCGATGCTTTAACAACAAAACGCTTCCCTAAATAACGTCCAATAGTGCGTGCTTTAGCTGGAGATTCTACGATAATAAGAGAATTCGAAACTTCTGGTGATGTTTTCGATTTAACCATTGTGAATTATTGTTTATACGATGCTATCTGTTGTTCAACAAAATTTGTTCGAGCGTACTTCCTACCAGGAAGCAAGACAACCAGTCTATGCGTAGTAAGATGCATTAATGCACGAATAACATCCCCGATAGCAATATTGGTATTTTGTGCAACGTCATTGCATGTTTTTCCTATATCAACAGTCAATTCGTTCAAAACACGCCCTTCTATCGAATGATAAGAAGGTAATTTAATCTCCAATCGCTTAAATTTTCCCGCCAGAGCCTGCTGAATATCTTCCGAAGAAGTCACAGGAACAGCCCCTTGTGCAAGCAATTGATCGGTTCCCACAGAACCGGGAACGGCTGCAATTAAGCGTCCATAATCCAAAGCAGCATCAACCGTGTATAATGATCCTGAACGCGCTGAAGCTTCGGTAACCACTACCATGTCTGATAATCCTGCGATAATACGATTACGTTTTGGAAACAAACCGCGTTTTGGAGATGTTCCATCAGGCACTATTGAAACCAACAAACCATTTGACGCATAGATACGTTCAAACAAAGCATGGTTATTAATAGGATAAGAAATATCTAAACCACAACCAAACACTGCAATGGTATAACCATCTGCATCCAAAGCACCTTGATGTGCAGCGGTATCAATACCTAAAGCACCTCCTGAAACAATGGCAACCGATGACCTCGCCAACGAATAAGCACATGAACGTGTCATATCCATACATCGTTTCGTTGCAGCACGTGAACCAACAAATGCCACTGAAACCAATGATGGTGAAGGCAAAACACCACGATAGAAAAACTTTTTAGGAGTGTCACGAATGGTTTGTAATTTTTGTGGTATGTGTTTATCGCCTTTAAGAAGACAAACCGATGACCGTCCAGACACTATAATACCTCTATCGTTTCAATAATGTGTTGGCTCCATTTTGAATCAATCGCTTAGCAAGCTTTATGCCTAATTCATCAGGTGCATCGCTATGACCACGCATGGTGTCCTTTAAAATATCTACACCATCACATGAGGCGACAAAACCGACAATCTCCACACTGTCACCTTCTTGAATCGCACTGGCACCAAGGGGTGTCTGACAGTCTCCAAACAATGTTTTCATAAAACCTCGTTCAGCATAAACTTCACAAGCTGATTGGACACAGTGAAGAATCTCTCTTACTCCGTTGGTTGTTTCTTGATCATCGATACAGGTTTGTATACCCAGTGCACCTTGGCCAACCGCTGATATAAAATCGGGTGCCTCTAATGTTTCAGTGATACGATCATGATAACCTAAACGAACCAACCCTGCATAAGCCAACATTAGAGCATCACAGGCTCCTTCATCTAATTTATTTAATCTCGTATCGATATTTCCACGAACAGGCACAAGAACAATATCGTTGCGTATCTGTTTAAGTTGCGTGCCACGACGTATACTCGATGTACCAATGCGAGCCCCCAAAGGCAGATCCTTTAATAATCCCTGTGGACTACAAAGAACATCGCTTCGATTCTCACGCTTAGTAATCGCAGCTAAAGTTAACCTAGATGGAAAATCAGCAGGCATATCTTTCATACTATGAACCGCTAAATCAGCATCTCCATTGAGTAATGCCGCTTCAATTTCTTTGACAAACAAGCCTTTACCACCAATGAGCGCTAGCGATTTGTCTAAAATTTTATCACCTTTCGTGGTAATTCGAATTAATTCAATGGTGATATGGGGATAGGCAGATTTTAGTGCTGTTGATACAAACTCAGCTTGCCATAACGCAAGACGACTGCTGCGCGTTGCAATACGCACATGTGATTTCATATTTTTTTCCTTATAGGATTGTCTTGTGTGTTTTCTGATATAGCTGTTCCATGTTCTGTATCAATCGACAAATCAAATAATCGTTTGGTCGCCTCTGCCAATGTGATTGTTTGAAGATTATCTTCACTATGTTTTAACGCATTCATTGGAGTATGAAGAACTTTATTCACGATACGATCAGTCAAACTATAGACGACTGTCTCAAGGTTTTTTGATGTATCAGAATTAGTTAAAGATCTAATGTCTCGTAATGCTATTTCAGCTTCATTCGTCGCAGTCTGTTGTATTCGTAAGCGTAGTGATTTGATAACAGGAATCACATCTTGTGCATGCCACCATGTTTCAAATTGATTTGTTTTTTCATTGACTAAACATTCTGCATCTTCGGCTTGTAACTGCCTCTCTTTAATATTTTGATCAACAGCTTTCTTTAAATCATCAATGTCAAACAAATAAACTCCAGAAATATTCCCAACATCAGGATCAACATCGCGTGGCACTGCAATATCTACAATCACAATGGGTCGATACTGTCGTTGTTTCATTAATGATGTCATCAAATGACTGGACACCACGTAATCTTTGGATGCTGTTGATGAAATCATAACATCGGCAGTGCCTAAATTGTCTTCTAATGATTCCCAAGGACAGGCTTTGGCTGAAATCTCATCAGCAATCAATTGTGCTTTAGAGAGGGAACGATTAATCACAACAATATCAGTCACACCAGCAGAACGAAGATGTTTTGCTGCAAGCGTGTTCATTTTTCCTGCACCTAATAACAAAATCGTTTTGTTTGAAAAATGATCAAAGACACGCCCTGCCAATTCAACAGCAATGGAAGAGACATTAGCAGCACCTTGAGTAATGCGTGTTTCGGTACGCACTTTTTTAGCAACACTAAATGCACGTGACATACTTTGCCCCAACACAGATCCTACGACACCATGATTGAGAGCGGTTGTGTACGCATGTTTCACTTGTCCCAAAATCTGTGCCTCACCAATTACCATTGAATCCAATGAAGAAACAACACGAAACAAATGATGTATAGCATCTTTGCCTGTTTTTTCTACAAGGCACTGTTGATCGTCAACAGTATCAAGACAACGTGAATCAATCCAAAAATCACGGACTTGTTGACAAGCTTGATAGAGTGTCCTATCGGATAATTCATCAACAGGTGCTACACCATAGATTTCAACACGATTACATGTCGAGAGAATAACCGTCTCTTTGACTAAGGGCAACGATATAATCGCTTGAAGAATGTCGGGGGTTTCTTTTTTGGAAAACGCCATTTTTTCTCGTACGGAAACAGAGGCATTGTGCCATGAGACACCAATAACAAATAAATTGACCAACATTAATTAGTATCCATTCGTCATCACATCACTCCACGAGCCATGTAAAATACAAGTACGATAATAATTAACAGAAAACTAATTAAAACACCTAATGCAGCTTTGCGTCCACGCCATCTTTTTTTGATTCGGATGAATATTAATCCCCCAAACATAAACCATGCAATTAGACTGAGCCAATACTCAATACGTCCGAGTACACCTGTTGTTTGCATACTCCAAACAGCACCTAACATGATAGCGACCGTGAACACAGGAAACGCAACCAACATCAATCGATGAGTCAAACGATCCAATGTTTCCAATGATGCGCCTTCTCTAAACAAAAAAGAACCAAACCGTTTTTCTTTGACAGCATTTTCTCCTATTAAATATGTGATTGATAATGCTGTTACCATCGTCAATAGACCAACGCCTATAATTGCTAATGAAATATGAATTTTACCAATCAATTGGAGATCAACAGGAATCGTACTCGTTCCTGAAAGTCTTGCAAAAGCAAACAACATCAATGCCGGAGGGGCAATAAAGGCACCTAACCCTGCCAAGCGATATTTCCATGTTGTCAACAAATAACCGACTGGAATAACCCATCCCAAAGCACCTAATGCTTCTTGAACCGATGTCGCAGGATTTTGTCCCCCAATATCATGGATCATGATATCGATTCCATGAACAATCACAGCCACCAATAAAATTTTATCTGCAATATACGATAAAGAAGATCTATCTATGAAAAAAACACTACAATAAACCAATGAAGCTATCGCATAAGAAGAAAGTGCTATCCCTAAAAGGATAACAGTGTTTTGTTGTAACCAAAAAATTAAATCTGCCATATCTATAAATTAATAAAGAGAATAAAACCGTATACATGAGGTCATTTATCAGCACAAAGCACTTGCAGGACAAAACGACATCCCTTAGCGTAATATTAATTTCGGAAAGGATTTACCATGTCAGATAATCTCATTGAACTCACAGATAGCAACTTCGATTCTAAAATTTTAAAAGCTCAAACCCCTTCACTGGTGGATTTTTGGGCACCCTGGTGTGGTCCTTGTCGTCAAATTGCACCGATTATTGAAGAACTTGCTGATGATAATCAAGGTTCCGCACAAGTTGGCAAACTCAATATTGATGATAATCCTAGTATTGCACAGAAATATAATGTGCGATCCATTCCGACATTACTTCTTTTTAAAGAAGGTGAAGTCGTTGGACAAATCGTTGGAGCATCGACACCTAAAAGTGACATCCAAACTGAAATCGACAAAATTAAATAAGGGACGGTGCCCTTCCAGACAAGTGTCGCCATGAATATGCAGACGACACAAGACCAAGTCCTACATACAACGTGATGAGTGAAGAACCGCCGTAGGAGAAAAAAGGCAACGTTACACCGACAACGGGTGCTAACCCTACCACCATCGCAACATTAACGATGATGTGCCAGAAAATTAAGGCGGCAACTCCGATACAAAGTACAGCACCAAACGAATCACGTGCTTTAGTGGAAATAATCATAATCCGCACAAGCAGAATCAAAAACAAACTAAGTAACACAATACATCCCACAAAACCCCATTCTTCAGCCCACACTGAAAACGGAAAATCAGTCCATTGCTCAGGCAAAAATTTAAGTCGATTTTGTGTGCCTTCTAAGTACCCTTGTCCAAACCCTCGTCCTGCACCAACAGCCGTGATTGATTGAATCGTCTGCCAACTCATCCCTGTTGGATCGATTGATGGATCCAGAAAAGCCAAAACCCGCGCTTTTTGATA
>JABAAV010000120.1 GCA_014238595.1 Myxococcales bacterium
TTGAGTTTGTTTTCCCCAAAAAGAAAGACCAATGTTTCGCAAGGCACTTCGTGAAACTTCAGCAAATGTAATTTCAAGTTGAACTTGTTGGCTGGTTGTCACTCGAATCGTATTTTCAAGGATAGGATCAGCTTCTCTGTAAGGGGCAATGACTCCGATGGCAATTTTTTCTGCCAGTGCTGCTTCTTCTGAGGTGGAAACATTCCCCGATAAGATAAGTATATTTCCCGCTTGTTTGACTGTTACCTCTGAAGACTCATCTAGGGCTGTTTTCAATGCATGGTTAAGACGAGATAAGGGATAGGTGATTTCAACCGTATATTTTTCAAGACCACCTCGAGAGCATTTGATCGTCACATTAGTGACACCAAATTTTTTACCAAAAAAAACCAGATATTTAGGGTTTTTTGTAATACGAACAATAGTTTGATCACCGCCAATCAATTTCGTGATTGAGGCGCCTCGTTGGCGACAACCTTTGATGATGGACTGGCGAATCGGAACTTGAATCAAATTGACACGACGCTGTGCATGTGCAGGAGATGATTGGATACTTGCTGTGATAAAAACACACAGAATTGTCATCAAAAAACATGTGTAGCGAAATATAAAAGCTCTCCTAAGATAAAACCAGCATCTTAATAATGATACTACGAATAGTTGATAATATCGTTGATTATTGTTCAAAAGTTGTTCCTTTGGAAAAAACTCGTTGGTGATCTTGACCTCCTCGGAGTGAAATACTGATTGACCCCTGTTTCTGAATCAATACCAATTGTTCTACTTGTTCGGGCGTCAATCGAAGCACTAAATAGGCTTGTCCTGCTTTGGTCAGTTCCGTTAGTTGTGTGGCTTGTGTAGAAACATCAGCGATGTCGTTGATCGCTAAGATTTCGATGTTCTGCATAGCAATGCGCGATACTAAACGCTTTGTTTTGGGATCTCTTCCTGTGACTAAAATATCAATACGTGCCCCTGGATAAGCAAGTCTGGCACTATTAACATCAGAACCTACAGGCAATGTTGCTGCACGTTCACCAGGCTGTAACAAGGTATCAATACCAACACCTTTACTCGGATCTTTAAGATGCTTTTTTGAAATAGGCTCGTTTTTTAAGAACGAAAACGTAGGAACAGGTCTTGAGTTATAAGCAAACATTTGGTCGATGCTCTCAAAGGTGTCTTGAGGGAGAGATTCACGCGGGTAAGGTTTTAAGGCAACAGCATCCCGAGTGATTATTTCTGTTGCTTTTAAATCTTGATTTGCAACTACGATATTAACGATTTCGAATTCTGATGCTTGACCAGAGATTTTTATTAAAGCCAATGCGGCCATTGCCGAAGAGATCAACGCAATGATGAGCATAAGAATACTGCCTAAACGCGTTGCTGCGAAAGAGTTTATTGCTGGCATAAGGCTTTCATCATTCTATCAGAAAACATATCACAATTGTCTAGTTTGACGCCACATTTTTTAAAAAATTATTGAATGCGTATGAATATACAACGTGAGCACTGTAATTCCGAGAAAGATACCAAATGGGAGGCTATAAGATGTGGTGATCGTTGGTTTTTGTAAGGTCAGTGTCATGTATGTTAGTTGTTTCAAAAATTCACGCAAGGTTCCTTGTTGGTACAAGATAAATATAGAGAATAATCCTGCCAAAGCAAACGCATATATGCTCGCAAAAAAGATCAATGAAGGCCCAAGCCACATGCCCGCTGCCGCTAAAAATTTCACATCACCACCGCCAATACGACGATAGACAAACGGGAACCAAAGCAAACCAAGCCCCAAAAGACTGCCTAACAGACCATCGATCAACGACAGATCGTCTGAAATCAATCGGAAAACGATGCCCAATAATAGTCCAGAACCATTGAGATGATTAGGAATTGTTCTCGATGATTGATCATAGAGTGCTGCTAAACATATCCAGCCGAAAAAAAGCGCCGAAAAAATTGAAAATGCCGAAAAAGCCATGGGTCACTAAATGCTTTATGAGTCAAAAAAGAGAGACGCTATGTATAACGTCTCTCTTTTAATAACACAATAATAGAGTCAGTGATTAGATTGAGCGCATTAAAAGGACAGAAGATGTCGGTTGGGTATGGAATTCTTTCCAGTGGTCAATGTATCTTTTAACCCATGAGCACGACGAATACCGATTAAGCAAGGTATATGTCCTCGTACTTAATCACGATATATATCCTTGTGATTAAGTAAGCTATGTGTCACTGAGGCTGCTGAGGTATCGTCTTTCATCGTAAGACTCATTTTTATTGTACTGATCATCACAATCATTCGGTGATTGGTATAATTTTTTCAATACTTTCAATACTGTAGACCTAATGTTCAGTCGCTAGATATTCCAAAACTGTCATGTCAGTACCCTATCAATCAACAAAAGAGAGAGGCGTATTTATACGCGTCTCTCTTTTGTTGAAACGTTGAAACAAGAAATGACTCGGTTACTATACAGCGTTTTGCATCGAATCTTTGGTCTCATTAAACAGTGTGCTTAATTCATCTTTAAAAATGACTAATGCTGCAATAAGTGCGGTTCCAACAACAGCTGCAAGTAAGGCATATTCTGCCGAAATTGCTGCGTTATCGTTTTTCATAAGTCTAACAAAATGATTAATGATTTTCATAGCTAAAACCCCTTTTAGTTGTACAGAGTACTGCAGTGCATTTGGATTTTGTATGGTTCTAAGAGTGTACTGTGATAAGTTTTCTTCTGATCCCAAAAAGAAGGGAGACGCTATGTATAGCGTCTCCCTTACAATAAAACGATATAAATATGACTTATGGAGCTGTTATAGGTGCATTTGCCATTCCGTCACTCGCACTGTTGAAGGTGTTTGTAAGGTCATCTTTGAAGATAGCCAAGGCTGCAACGAGTGCGGTTGCCACAACAGCTGCAAGCAAAGCATATTCTGCTGAGATTGCTGCATCATCGTCTCTCATAAGTCTGGTAAAGTGATTAATGGTTTTCATAATAAAATTCCTTTCAGTTGTGCAGAGTAACGTATTATTAGCTAATT
>JABAAV010000121.1 GCA_014238595.1 Myxococcales bacterium
TTTCCATGCTTTAACAATGGCAAAATCTGATGTTAAAGATGTTTCTAAAACATAATGCATATCGTTAAACATACGCGTTTCTTTACCTTCTGCAACAGACGTTCCATAGCCCGTAGGCGTGAAGAAAGCAGGAATCCCAGAACCACCGGCTCTTATTTTCTCGGCTAAAGTTCCTTGTGGAAGAAGTTCTACATCAATGTCTCCGTCTAAGAATTTTTTTTCAAACACTTTGTTTTCGCCGACATAGGAGGAGATCATTTTTTGTATTTGATTGGCAGCAAGTAGAATGCCTAAGCCTTTATCATCGATGCCACAGTTGTTTGAAATAACGGTCAAATTTGTAATGCCATGTTCAGCAATCGCAGTAATCAGATTTTCAGGAATGCCACAAAGACCAAAACCTCCTACCATCAATGTAGAAGAATCTGAGATATCACTGCTTGCTTGAGCAGCTGAATCATAGACTTTATTCATTGTGGCATTGTGGAAACATATTCATGATCTGTCAATTGCAATACACAAAGAAAATGTCATGATGTGTTTAATCGTGTTTTTTGGGTTGCCCGTTCAGTCAATGCTAATTGATATCAGTGAACCTATAAAGGCATATATAGTGTGTTGCGGTGATGATATGACATCGTTGTCACTTCACGGTCACTTCATAAAGCAAGGAGAGGGATCAAAACAGACATCATTGTTAATGATGTCTATGCAACGCCAAGTGTTGTCATGATGTGGATTGTACGTCTGGTTTCTTTTTGATAATTGCAAATGTGATCTGTGCTCGAGAGATCGGATTGTCTTTTTCTTCATTTTGATAACAGATAGCTTCAACATGGATGACTGATTTGCTTTGATGGGTTACCCGTGCTTCTGCAAAGATGTCTTGAGGCATGCCTGTACGGAGGTAATCGATATACATAGTCACTGTGCCTAATGGATTTGTTGGTGCAACACTAGCTGCAGCAACAGCACCTACAACATCTAACATCGTGGCTTGTAATCCTCCATGAAGTCTTTGACGGATATAGTCTCCGATGAATTCAGATTTAAACGGTGCATAGACTTTTGCCACACCGTCATGCATCTCTTGAATTTCAAATCCTAACCATTGATGAAAAGGGACTTTGTTCGACATGCGATTTCGTTCGGCAATGATTTGTTCTTCTAATGATTTCATGATGAAGACTGCGATGGGTTATCAGATTGTGTTGGAGATGTTGTTGTGAAGCCTCCATGAGGTTCTGATAATGATTGTGCGACTAATTCGGCAACGTCTAAAACTTTTAATGAGTCATCGGCATTCAAATCTTTAGCGCCATCAGTTAGCATGAGATTGCAAAACGGACATGATACAGCCACTGTAGAGCATTTTGTGTCTAATATTTCCTTTGTTCTTTCAGTATTGATGCGTGGACCTTCTTCTTCCATAAACATGCGTCCACCACCAGCACCACAGCAAAAGCCATGTTCTTTATTACGCTTCATCTCCACAACACCACCATAAATAGGGAGTTTGTTGAGTATTTTACGTGGTGCTTCATATTCACCATTCCATCGACCCAAGTAACAACTATCATGATAAGTGACATTGTCTACACTGTCTTTGGGAACAGTGATTTTTCCTTCATCAAGTAAATGTGCAATGAGTTGTGTATGATGGATCACTTCATATGTACCAGAAAATTGTGGGTAATCATGACGTAAGGTGTGTAAACAATGAGGACAAGAAGCAATGATTTTTTGAACACCAGTATTGTTTAATGTTTCGATGTTTGTTTCTGCTTGCATTTGAAATAACAATTCGTTGCCCGAACGTCTCGCAGGTGATCCTGTACATCCTTCGTTATGCCCTAGTACGGAATAGTTTATTTGTGCAGCATTGAGGATTTTGATCATTGCTTTAGTTTGATGTTGTATTTTTTGATCAAATGCACCTGCACATCCAACCCAAAGAATATATTCAGGGTTGGGGTTGTCTTCAATGGTTGGTACAGATAATCCTTCAGCCCATGCCATGCGTTCGTTGTTACTAATCCCCCATGGGTTAGATTGTCGCTCGATATGTCGATACATTCGACCAAGTTCCACAGGGATTTTCTCTTGTTCTAAGATTAAACTTTGACGCATTTGAATAATTTTTTGTGGATGCTCAATAAATACAGGGCAGACTTCTTGGCAAGCGCCACAGGTTGTACATGCCCATAATGTGTCTTCTTGGATTCGTCCACCAACCAGAGGTTCCATGTCTTTTTTTTGTTGTAAAACATCTTTGAGAGAGTTCTTGGCAGTGGTCAGTGCGTTCGTATAAATTCCTGATGGGCTGTTTGCGGCCTTCTTTGTTAAAGTTTCAATTTTTTTTTCGAGTATTTGTTGCTGTTGTTGTAATGCGTCACGGTCAATCATTTCATAACGAAGATCATGGATTAGCTGCATTGGTGAAAGGTTTTTTTCAGTGTTATATGCGGGACAATAATTTGAGCAACGTGCACATTCAGTGCAGGCATAGGTGTCAGATAATGCTTTCCAGCTAAACTGTTCAATACGACTTACACCCCATTGATTTTCGTCTTCAAGATCAAGTTTAGGAAGATCCATTTTTCGATTGCTAAGGTTGCGAAAAAAGATGTTGGGTAAAGCACCTAACAAATGGATGTGTTTGGAAAAAGGAAGATAATTCATAAAAGCGAGTAATGCGATAATATGAATCCAATATGAAGATTCAACACCGATGGTGGCTGCTTTGATGGATACCGGTGAAAGCCATGCCGCAACGATGTTTGAGACAGGGGCGTATGAGGGTAAAGTTGTTTGTTGGCTGATTAGTATTGCTCCATGAAAACCATGATAAAGAAAATGAGTAATCATCAGACTTGCAATTGCACCAAGAATGATTCCTGCATCTAAATTCATAGGAATCAGAGGAGGTTTAATAACAATACGGCGAAACAT
>JABAAV010000122.1 GCA_014238595.1 Myxococcales bacterium
GTCATTGTTGTCTTCAGATTGTAATTCCGAAGACAATTTGATTGCAAATGAAGAATCTTGTCGTGTTCAAATTGAACATACAGAAGAAGCGTATCTATACGACGAACAAGCTGAAACATGTTATATGGGAATTCGAACAGGGATGTTTTCCGCACTGCGCTTCAGCAATCCTGTTTTTACAACCCATCTTATTACAGATCCTATTTACAAAAGCCCAGAATGTTATAATGATTTTGATGAGATGCTTGTCTCTTATCCGGAGCTTTTTTTGTTGCCATCACAAGGGAGGCTAAGTTTCTCTTTGATAGGCGGTTTTTCTCCAATGCGTTTGTTGCAAGATACTGTAGTGTTTCCTAAACAACTTGTTCGTGGTCCAAATGGATTTGTATGGGGAATTGATCAAGGCAATGGTACAACATCTTCAAGCTATCAAGGGAGAGTCTTTCGGTTGAACCCTAGTAGTCCTGAAAGTGGTTTCTCGCCACTCTTTTCTCAGTAAACACTGACAGAAAAATCTTTATGATAATTTTACAGTTTTATCAGATCGTCATTCTTTTTATTTTCGTTGTTGTTTTAATTGGAACTTCTTTTGTTTTAGGGGTTTCTGTAAACAATAAAAACGAACAAGTGTTCGTCCAAGAAACATTAGAAAGTATTGATAACAAAGAAGAGAAAGAACTTTTGTTCCAAGAAGCATTGCTTAACGATCAAGGGACCATGCTTCATGGTGAAGCCGATGAAGCAAAAAAAGATTCGATTGAACAATCGAATGACAATCAAACAACGATTGATTTAAACAAAGAATGAGTGGGACCATGTCCAAAGAAACTCCTTTGATGAAGCAATATTTCTCTATTAAAGAGAAACATCCAGAGTCCATTCTTTTTTTTCGTCTTGGGGATTTTTATGAAATGTTTTGTGAAGATGCTTTAAAGGCATCGAAATTGCTTGATTTAACATTAACATCAAGAGACAAGAAAAGTGCAACCCCAATCAGCATGTGTGGTGTTCCACATCATTCTGCACAGAAATATATTTCAAAACTTATTTCGTTAGGTGAAAAAGTTGTTCTTTGTGAACAAACTGAAGATGCAAAACAGGTCAAAGGAATTGTAAAACGAGAAGTAGTTCAAATCATAACGCCAGGGATTTATCTTGATGAAGATGGGTTAGAACCTAAAACTCCTTGCTATGTTGCTGCAATTTCTGTTGATCACAAGCAAGTATGTTTTGGGATTTCTTATGCCGATGTCTCTACAGGAGAGTTTTATGGATTACAGATTGATGGCGTGGAAAAGTTTCTGTCAGAATTAGCACGTATTGATCCAAGAGAATTATTGTTTTCAAAGACTGTTCCTTGCACTTATATAGATTTGATTGAAAAGACACTTCCTAAAACAATACACACTGAAATTCAATCACATGATGAAGATTCGATTTCGTTTTTGAATGATAAATTAACAAACGATATCGAGACGATAGGGTTAACGTCACTTGTTGCAGATTGTTGTGCAGATGTATTGCGATATGCTTATCGTTCACAACCTGTTGGAATCATGCCTATACAAACCTTAAATTTGTTTCAGACAGAAGAAACAATGTTGGTGGATGAATCTGCAGTAAAACATTTGGAAATCGTTGTTTCTTTGTCGCATGGGACAAAACAAAACTCATTACTTTCTGTGATCGATCAAACTAAAACTGCTTTTGGAGGAAGACTTTTACGCCAATGGCTTCTTTATCCGCAAAACAATAAAAAAATGATTACACAGAGACAAGATGCCATTGATTACCTTATTGAACATGCGACGTTAAGAAACAAACTGGTTTCTTTGTTGAGCGATGTTGCTGATATACAAAGATTGGTTGGAAGAGCCTCGCTTTTATTGGCTTCTCCATGGGATCTTTGTCGTATTCGTGATTCTTTGTTTCAATTCCCTCGTCTTATAGATGCCATTAACGCAACATTGAAAGACAAAACATCGTTGCCTGTGTTGCTCGATTTAGATTATGACAAGATTTCTCAGGGTAACATTCAGCAATTGATGAATGAACTTCAAAAATCTTTGATAGATAGTTTCGAATTGAGATCTAAGAATGAAGATTTTGTTCGTGAAGGATACTGTTCCATTATGGACACACATGTTGCCTTGTCACGCAATGCCAAAAATGCAGTGCTTAAAATTGAACAGCAAGAACGTGATAAAACAGGTGTTAACAATTTAAAAATCAAATATAATCGTGTGTTTGGTTATTATATTGAAGTTAGTAAAACACAGATCAACAAAGTACCAAACCATTATGTTCGAAAACAAACCATAGCTTCTGCAGAACGTTATATTACGGAAGAGTTGTCTAAGTTAGAAGTTAAAATAATCTCTGCTCAAGACATTGTTTCTATGCGTGAAAAAGAAATATTAGAAGATATTTCCGGTCAAGTGACGTTGTTTACACAAGAGCTTTGTGAAATTGGTTCTCGTCTCTCTGTATTAGATTGTATTTTGAGTCTTGCAGAAGTGGCTCATTTTTCTGGTTATGTTCGACCAACTATTGATCATGGATTAGATATTAACATTGTTGATGGAAGACATCCTGTTGTAGAAAAAAAACAAGGTGCTAATACATTCGTTGCCAATCATTGTAAAATGAACAATGAACAGAGAAAATTGTTATTAATTACAGGCCCTAACATGGCAGGCAAATCAACTTATATGCGTCAAGTGGCGCATATCGTTTTGTTAGCACAAATGGGAAGTTTTGTGCCTGCCGCTTCTGCTCATATAGGATTGGTAGATCGATTGTTTACACGTGTTGGAGCATCGGACAATCTTGCGCATGGAGAATCTACATTTATGGTAGAAATGAACGAAACATCACGCATTCTTTCACAGGCAACATCACGATCTTTGGTTGTGCTTGATGAAATAGGACGTGGTACATCTACC
>JABAAV010000123.1 GCA_014238595.1 Myxococcales bacterium
TGGATCGGCAACCGATCCTGATGAAGATATTTCCAATAGCAATGGATCGGCAACCGATCCTGATGAAGATATTTCCAATAGCAATGGATCGGCGACCGGTCCAGATGAAGGTTCTGCTGAATCTGAGGCAACAAATGTTACAAACAATGACACAGATGTGAGCGCTTGTTCCAAACAACCACTATCTATTTTTAAAGCGTCATTAGAGACGCTTAATCAAGTGTGCTCCCTCGATAACGGTTTTACGAGTTACGATGAGAAATATGTCGGTCTTGCAGGTGGTGGTACTACTACTGGTGTGACGATCGATTCTCAAAGGGTATCGTCCTGCGTTGTTTTTGATTGGGGCGATGTGTGTCGCGGATATGATGATGTTTCAATCATCGGACTCCGTGGTACTAGCAATGTGTGTGGTGATTCATGTGAAGGTTCATGTCCGCATTGTGGTGTGGTGTCCACATTAGCAAATAATGAAAAAGTATTGATTTTTTCTAATAACAGTGAAGGAGAAACTGATCCTTTTAAATTCAAATATATGGGTACACGTTTGTTTGATCGAGATGGTACTTCGTTTTTGTCGCTCAATCTTTTGGATAAATTTCCCTCAAGATTACAACATGTGATGGTTTGTCGTCCGGATTGCAGTGATGCGTCTTACAATATAGAAATCGATGGAGCCGAAATGTTGTTTTCAGATGAATAATCTGTGTGATTCACAATAAATAATGCGGTACTTAACTATTAAAGCATGGATTGTAGGTGGATGTGTTTTGATGTCTTGTCAGTCATTAGATGCTGTGAATGATGTTGATGAACCTCCTTCCGAAGTTACCGATTTCGATGACAATGGTATGAATAATTCACCGCCATTACCACCGTCTGAACAGAATCCAAATCCTTCACAAGGATCAAATCTGTCCCCACCGCCCAATAATCCAGGCGGTGGCGATGACGTTCTATTCCCTACAGTATCAACACCACCGGTCATACCATCAGAGCCAATCCCAGAGCCAATCTCAGAGCCATCTAGGGTTATATGTGAACATACAGAGGGACAACAGGTACAGTTTGGTCCTTATGCTGAACAGGGACAGCCCTGTGATCTGTTGGGAATCATAAGCTATAATGACAATCATAGTACTGGATTTCCTTCACCAGAAACCAATGACTCGAATTTTGTTGATGGTAATCCGGTTTCAGGTTGTGTCATCATTGATTTTGGTACGGTATGTGAACCGCAAGGACTTGCTTTGGTTTTTCGTGCAACAGAATCAACCTGTGATGACATGTCGAGCAATCAACAATGTGTTTTTCCCGAAAATTATGAAGGGAGTGTGTTGGCCGATTCCACCGCAGCAGTTCTTACAGTGTTTGTCAGTGAATCACCAGAGCAGAGCATGTTTCGTCTTGTTGAACGATTGTATATTTCACTCAATTCTGTAGAGGAACAATTATACTACACTTCCGATGTTAATGATGAACAATTGCGCTATGCCATGTTTTGTCGCCTTGATTGTGGGAAAGATGCGTATAATATTGAGATTGATGAGGCACGATTAGTTAATGAATAAACAACGATGTACCATTGTTTTTTTCATATGGATTGTGAGTGAATTTTTATTTGTTCCTAATATTTGGGCTGAAAAAGGAGATATACTTTTTTCTTTTCAAGCACCGAGTGATGCTACGTCAGGATTGGCATGGGATGGTTCTTATTTATGGGCAGCTTCTCAACGTACGGCACAGACACTAGATATCCCAAGCTCTTTTACTAAACATGATCCACAAACAGGGCAAGAACTTTGTCGAATTGACCAGGCTCCATACGAAAATAATCAAAGTTTGGTTTTTTCTGACATAGCGGGGAATTTTTGGACAACACGATTTCCTCAAGTATCCAATCAATTTAAGGATGACATTTTATTACGTGATTTTTCTGGTGAAATAAAGACTATTTACCAACGAGAAGGAACTTTGCATGGAATAGCTTATGATTTAACAAAGAAATATCTTTATTTGTTAGATTCACGTACTGTGGATAACACCTATGGAATAATATATACCCTCAATAGTGATGATGGTCGTGATGTGCGAGACCCCATCACCTTGAATATTCTAAAAGCACGGGATATCACATTTGATGGGACGATGTTATGGATTGTCAGCAATGACGATCCTTCTATCTACCGAGTTGATCCTAATAACGGAGAGATCCATGATCGATTAGAACTTTCAATACCGTCTCTTCAAGGCATCGCATGGGATGGTTCGTGTTTGTGGGTGAATGGTGTTCGAGAGGATATAGTATTTCGTATCGATCATGGTCAAGAAGATTTATCTCCTTGTACAGAGATAATCTATCGTTCAGGACCGACATTGAATTGTGATGGTGTTAATGTTGATACACCGCCAGAAAATTTCCCGCCAGAAAATTCCCCGATGGATCCGGAAGAACCAAGTATATCTAATCCGGATGAAGATTTAGACGACGAAAATTTGGATGGATGTCATACTCAATCACCAGAAACATTATTATTGTTGTTATGTTTGTTACTGTATCGAAAACGGTCCTTGTTTTTAATATAACAAGATTGTTTAATTAATTAATAAACAACAAAGAGGCAGCTAGGCTGCCTCTTTGTTGTACATGTCTATTCAATACTGGTCACAAATTATTATGCAGATAAGAGAACCATCGAAAGCACAGTCAAGGGGAGAACCATCGAGAGCGCAGTCGTTGATAGACAAGTAAAGAAAATAAAGCCATGATTAATGCTGACATCATGCTTGATTGTGTATGATGTGCTGAGCAGCCACCGGCATCGTCGCTTTCAACGTCATCATCGCTTTCGTCATCATTGACATCTTCTGTTCCAAATGGTGCCGGTGCTGCATCGCTACCATCATTAGGGATTTCTTCACTACCATCATGA
>JABAAV010000124.1 GCA_014238595.1 Myxococcales bacterium
TGAATCTGATATCAACAATGATTGTGGATACCTTGATGATTCCGATGTTATCTAAGAACGATACGGATAATCTCAATGAATCTGATATCAACAATGATTGTGGATACCTTGATGATTCCGATGTTATCTAATGACGGTACTATCTTTACAGTGTTGCTTTGATAACAAATGAAATCCAATGTTCGTTCAGAGGATGACGTTCGAGTGTACTTTCTCGTTCATCGATGCGTTTTGAAAACTGATATCGACCTTCTACAGACATGTTTTTTGAGACATGGTAGTGCATCTTGAATCGGCTTAATATTTTTCTCTCTGAATAATCGATGAAAGCGATACTATCATCGCGGTAGTGAAGCAACCCTGCAAATCGTAGGTTTTTCTTAATGCGCATTGAATAGGATAATCCCAGAGAATGATCTTGACGAAACTGATTTTGAGTCGTGTCGGTATTGTATCGACTATTGCCATCATGAAGCCATTGATGGCGATAATACGCTGTGAGTATAACAGGATTAGATCCTAATAATGAGGATAAAAATGTAACCGAAGGTGTAAATCGGATGCGCAACGTTGTTTGGTATCGTTCTCCACTACAAGGAATTGTGTTTCCTGCGGCATCTTTTTTTGTTGATGATTCATAACATTTTATGTTATCTGATTCTTCGAGTTTACTATCGCTTTGATCTTTGTCGGTAAAGCGTCCTGATAAGCTCAATGATAACGGATCAAGAATCTTAGCTTCACCATAGATAAACAAATCAAGATTATTAATATCGTGAGATATTTGTTTCCACAGATCGATGGATGATCGTATTGTGAGTCGTGGCAACATATGATTGGTATGTTTAAGACGAATACCTTGTTCATCGCGTGCACGTAATCCTTGATATTCATCTGCTGCAGCAACGGGTCTGCCATAGGGATTGGCAAAATCAGTATCATAATATCGTGCAATCAGTTCTGATTCTGTTTGTGATGTTGTATGGACCCCTCGAATAATCGCAGCATAAGGTGTGTGTGTGTTGGTATCGTCTGAGGTATCGTCTGAGGTATCGTCTGAGGTATCGTCTGAGGTATCGTCTGAGGTATCGTTTATCTGTTGTGTTTGAGTGGTTGTGGTCACTTCTGTATAAAGATTCCAAGGACCAATACCTCCATGAAGGTTGATACCGACAGCTCCAAAATTAGGTCCTGCAGGTCTCGATGAAAAGTCTCTGAAATCGAGTTTAATGGTTTCTGGATTCCAATGGATAGAACTTCGATAGGCTGTAATCCCGATTGAAGCATGCCTATCACGGGTATCTTGATAAGTGGCCGATAGATTCCCTCCAAACAATGTTTCTTGATAAAGATCTGGGAGGGTTGAATAAATAAATTTACTTGTTGGTGCTGTGAGATTGTCATCTTGGCGGTTGAAAACAGTGGGTGATTGTTTTGACTCGGTGTCTTCAACTTCATATTGATAGATGGATCGATCTTGATAAGACACAAAACCTGTTCCTTGAAGATGGATGTCATCTATTTCCACTGTGACCTGTGTACCACCACCAAGAAGTCCTTCACTCCACGCATAATCGGGTGTTGTATACGATGTCTTTTCTTCAGTTGAACAAGGCGATGTTTCAAGTTCTCCTTGTGATTCTTTACATACAGTTGTTAGGTCATAGGTACGTCGTATTGTCTTGTCGAAATAAATACCATTGGGAGTATAACGGCCTGAATTATCAAAGGTGAGTTTTTGAGCAAATCCTGCACGATAAGTTCCCAAAATAGCTAAAACATGCATGTTTGAACGATGATATTTAGCTTGAATGAATGTTTTAGGAATATGATATTGTGTCTGTGGTGCCGTGGCAATCAACGCGTTGCGATGTGTGTCATAAGCAACATCAGAAAGACGGTTGTTAGTTTTAATAACAGTGAGATTGGTTCGGAGATCAAGATCAAAGACGTTTGCGGTTAATGATCCCATGATAACACCTGTTTGATAAGGGATATCATTAACACCCAATCCATTGAGTTTGATGAATGCTTTTCTTACGATACCGCCATCGTGATATGTTGATGATTTGATTATAAAAGGTAGGATGGCTATGAGTTTTTGTTTGGACAAAACACCATCTCTCACAAGATAAGCGATGTTTTCAATGCCTTGTCGTTGTTTGCGGTAGACAACAATATCACGCGCATCAGCCAGTGTCAGATTGGGTAGATTGTAAATGTCTTCATAGGAGGCCTTGTTGAGATCAATGCCGTTGTGAAGCAGTTCAAGCAATGTTTCAAAGATCTCTGATTCAATTTCTTGTAGCTCTAAATACTCATATAAATCATCTTCATCCTCAATCGAAATAAAGGATTCAAATTCAATAGCATATGCTGGCGTTGCGTATACAAGCAGCACCATGAGTGCCGTCAAAATTGTTAACGATCGTTGCATCGAATTTCTGTACACGCACCCCATAAGCCACGGTTAGCTTCTTGGGCTTGTTGTTCTAAAGCAAAAAATTCATCTTTGACATCTTCTCCATGGGGTGCAATGAATAATACACAGGCAAATCCTCGTTCGATCAGAAGTTTGTTCACGCTACGATCCCCAATAGAAACAAATGCCAAGAGTCTTCCAAAGACATCTGTGCAATGATCTTCAACATATTCCAATGTGATTTCTCGACCTTCAACAAGGGTTTTGTTGAACGTCTCGGCTTCATCAGCATAACAGTCGTCGCGAAATGTTTCGGGAGTATCTACTAAGATATATCGGATTTTTTCACCGGATACCAACTGGATGGTATCCCCATCGGTCACCGTATCAACAATGGCTCGCGTCGGTCCACAATTGGAGACAGGAGGTTCTGATGGCATGATGGATTCTGATGGCATGTTGGGATCTGG
>JABAAV010000125.1 GCA_014238595.1 Myxococcales bacterium
AGCAGATGCTTGATGTTCTTGGTGTTAAATCACTTGATTCTTTGATTGACGAAGCTATTCCTGAGCATATTCGATATCATCACTCCTTGGATATACCTCAAGCATTGAGTGAACAAGAGGCATTTAAACAACTTCATCATATGGGAGACAAAAATCAGCGCTTTCGATCGCTGATCGGGATGGGTTATCAATCATCCATACTCCCACCAGTATTGATGCGAAATGTTCTCAAAAATCCGGGATGGTATACTGCGTATACGCCTTATCAAGCTGAAATTTCGCAAGGTCGCCTAGAGATGTTGTTGGTTTTTCAGACAATGATCAGTGATCTGACGGGATTACCGGTTGCTAATGCTTCATTGCTTGACGAAGCGACAGCGGCAGCTGAAGCAATGATGATGTGTCATCGGATTAGTCGTGCTACCAAAGACATATTTTTTGTTTCAGAGATGTGTCATCCACAAACCATTGCTGTTGTTAAAACTCGAGTAAAATCTTTGGGAATGACATGTGTCGTTGGATCCTTGTCTGAGATGGAAAGTCAATTAGAATTGTTGTGTGGTGTGCTTGTACAATATCCAACGACGGATGGAAGCATTGAAGATTATCGTGATGTCGTTGATCAAATACATCATGCGGGAAGTTTGGTTGTTGTTGCGGCAGATCTGCTTGGATTGACATTGATCCCGCCACCATCAGAATTTGATGCTGATATTGTTGTGGGTTCTACACAGCGATTTGGTATGCCTTTGGGACTAGGTGGACCACATGCAGCGTTTCTCTCAACAAAATCAAAATTTCAACGACAGATTCCAGGTCGTCTTGTTGGTGTGTCACATGATGCATTGGGAGATCCTGCATATCGTTTGACATTACAAACCAGAGAACAACATATCCGACGAGATAAGGCAACAAGCAATATTTGTACAGCACAAGCATTGCCTGCAATTCTTGCCACCTTTTATGCGATTTATCATAGCCCCGAGGGACTAATAAATATCGCAAACCGCGTGCATTATTTAACAACGTTACTGGCAACAGGTTTGGATAAACTTGGATACAAACCCCAATCAGAATTGTTTTTTGATACGATTAAGATTTGTTTAGACAAGGCTAAATCTGATGATGTTATTTCTCATGCTAGGGCTCAACAAATTAATTTGAGAATTTATGATGACCATGCCATTGGAATTGCATTAGATGAAAAAACAACATACGAAGAAGTGTTAATACTTTTAAAATTGTTTGATTCGGAGGTGAATTGGGATGAAGAAACATTAGCTCAAGATGCCCAGCAACAGTATGCACCATTGCCCAAACGTCATAGTGAATGGTGTACTCATTCAACATTTAATTCTTACCATTCTGAACATCATTTGATGCGCTATATAACGAAATTACAGAATCGTGATTTATCCTTAGTGCATTCGATGATTCCACTCGGTTCCTGTACGATGAAACTCAATAGCACATCAGAATTGATGCCTGTCACATGGCCTAAATTTTCGGATTTGCATCCTTATGCTCCGAAAGAACAATGGACAGGCTATCAAGAATTGTTTCAACAATTGGAAACATGGTTATGCGATATTACAGGGCTTCCCGTTGTATCGTTGCAGCCTAACTCTGGTGCCCAAGGAGAATATGCCGGACTCTTAGCAATTCGTGCCTATCAAAATCAGATCGATCGTAATATTTGTTTGATTCCAACGTCAGCACATGGAACCAATCCTGCTAGTGCTGCCATGGCAGGGTTAAACGTTGTACCTGTGTCTTGTGATGATATGGGCAATGTTTCGATCGATGATCTGAAAGCCAAAATTTCTGTGCATAAAGATCTACTATCAACATTGATGATTACTTATCCATCAACACATGGTGTGTTTGAAAAATCCATACGTGAAATTTGTTCATTGATTCACGATAATGGAGGACAGGTTTATCTTGATGGTGCCAATATGAATGCTTTGGTTGGTATTGCAAAACCTGGATTGTTTGGTCCTGATGTTTCTCATATGAATTTACATAAAACTTTTTGTGTTCCTCATGGTGGCGGTGGACCAGGCATGGGGCCGATTGCAGTTGCAGAACATTTACGTTATTGTGTACCGAGTGATCCATTGCAACAAAACACTGAGGTCGGTGCTATTGCAGCGACGGCTTATGCCAATCCGTCATTTTTGCCGGTGCCATGGAGTTATATGGCGATGATGGGGCCCGATGGTCTCAAAGATGCATCTCGGATCGCTATTTTGAATGCTAATTATATGGCAAAATGTTTGTCCGAACATTATCCAATTTTATTTTCTAATGAGAAAGGTCGTGTCGCACATGAGTTTATTATTGATTGTCGTCCTTTACGACAATCAACAGGTGTGACTGTTGAAGATATAGCAAAGCGATTGATGGATTTTGGTTATCACGCACCAACAATATCTTGGCCTGTTGCTGATACCATGATGATTGAGCCAACAGAGAGTGAATCTAAAATGGAATTGGATCGTTTTTGCCAAGCAATGATCATGATTCGCAAAGAAATTTCTGAAATTGAAAACAACACAATGGATCAAACGAATAACCTTTTGAAAAACGCACCTCATACAGCAAAAATGATTGCATCCGATGAGTGGACGTTTCCCTATTCTAGACAACGAGCTGTTTATCCATTGCCTTGGATCTACGATAATAAATTTTGGCCTTCGGTTGCACGGATTGACAATGCTTACGGAGATAGAAATGTTGTTTGTAGTTGTCCTTCAATGGAT
>JABAAV010000126.1 GCA_014238595.1 Myxococcales bacterium
TCAGTTGAATGAACAAATCTACAATTATTGTTAGTTTTATTAAATGGGCTTCATAAATAAACATCTATGTGAACCGGGGGGATCACTGTGCGCATCTTTATGCGCCGCCCTTGTTTTTAGTTGTCGCTGTCCTCTTCCTGTCGTTTCCCCCTCTCTGCTTCCTTTTCTGTGCCTCTACGTTTTCCCTTGGTTTCGCTGTCGCGATATGACCTATTTTGATGTGTTAAAGCGACGTTAAGCCCCAATCTAATAATAAAATACTAAAAGTGACTCACTTGAAAATTGTTTCTTCTTTTTGAGAACCACGTGTCTTACTGACAACTTTTGCAAAAATAGTACGAGCATTCTTAAATCGTTTTTGATTCAAATAAACCCAACCTAATTTATAAAGTGCATAATTTCGAAGATGAGATTTTTTAAATTCCAACACCCGTTTGTAAAATGTTTCCGCTAAATCAAGTTTGTTTTCTTCAAAATAGGTTTCGCCAAAGTATAAGAATGCTTGGGGTGCATAACTGGATTTTGCATGATCACGAACTAATCGCACCAGAACTTTACGAGCCTCATCATCGTACTTCACTTGGCGTAAAGTATATGAATAATAAAACAACATTTCATCCATGCGTTTATATTTTTTATAGCGGCTATCTCTCGCAATTTTTCTATAAATCTTAACAGCTTGAATAAGATTTTTCTTAGCCTTAGTAAAATAATCCTGTTGCTTATCTATCAATCTTTGTTTTTTGCTACCTTGTGAAACATCAATCGCCGCATGGAGTTCCATCCCTTTGAAATGGAAATATCTCCGTTTTTTTGCCCAACTTTCCGCTAAACGAAAAAGTAATGCGGCACGTTCATTCGCCTCTGACATTGGCGTATCTTGGATAAGATAAATAAGCTCACGAATGACTGCGTCATTGATGTCTTGCGATAGCGTCTCAATTTGCAAAAATTGTTCTGCCGAAACTGTAGGCTCATGCGTTCCTTGTAAAGATTTGGTTTGTTTCTTGGCGAAAGAATTCACTCGAGGTGTTTTTTTGATTTTAATTTTTGCAGAACTACGATCAAATTTGATCTTATCATTTTTCTTTTGAGCAAATGCAGAAGAATCCCATGCTGTAAAGCTTAAGAAAATACTAAGAAAAACAACACCGATTTTTATAAAATTATATTTGATCATCACGATGTTCATATATTCATTGAATCAATCATATTCTTATTTTTTATTGCATTGTGATTGAATGTGAATCTGATAAGTGCCGAGTTCGTCTTTCCAATAATCTCCACCAAAGCTCCATTGCACTTGATCTATATCAGAAGATACAACTGCACCCAATGCAATATCTTGAGACAACGCTGATTTCTTATCCTGTCGTACCTCACTGGCAATGTTTCCAACACGCGCACTGAGTACATCAATATGAAGTCTTCGAATATTCTTGGTAAGCTCAACAAGTTCTTCGTAAAGTCGTTCTAAGCGATAAAGAGCTAATTGTCCTGCTCTGATTTCTGCAAAACCAAGCTGAACTGAGAGTTCTTCCAATATCTCATTGGCAATATCTGTTGATTTCCAAGCAGTGCTTGATTTAATCAAAAGGC
This sequence comes from Myxococcales bacterium, assembly GCA_014238595.1. Taxonomy (GTDB): domain Bacteria; phylum Myxococcota_A; class Polyangia; order Haliangiales; family J016; genus JABAAV01. The sequence continues at coordinate 1,600 of JABAAV010000126.1, forward strand.
GAATTTCCCCTTTGAGTTTGTTAATCCAAGAGAAATTATCTTCCATACTTTGATCAATGAGTACTGAACGTAACAATTGCGCCATATCTTGGGGTAATTGAGTTTTTCGTTGACGAATTTCGACGGCGTATTGATACATATCTTCAGATTCATTGTATTTGTCTAAAATTCTCTTAAGTGTTCTTTGTAAAGGTTCATAACGCTTTTGATATTCCTTAATCGCTGTTAATGCTTCTTGATTCAAACAATGCTCATAGAGAACCACTGCACGTAATAAATGAGCTTCTGGGAAAAATTCTTGCGTAAAATATGGAGAGCCTAATGTATGAATATTTCCTAAAGCTTTGGCGTAATTTTTAGCCATAAAATAAGACCAAGATGCTTCGAATAGCGATCTTGACCAATATTTGGAATCTTTTGGTATCTTTTGGTAGTACTTGATGGCTAAATCATACTGCTGTGTTGAATAAAAAAGACGTGCCATCTGTAACAATGCAGATTCTTCGTAACGTTTTGCGTCATCCTGTTTGAATCGCTCTGGGTTTTCTTTAAGCGCAATCAAAATCTGTTTGAATGACTCAATCGCAGGTTTACCTTTATATTGCCTTACATACGAAACCCCTTCAAAAAATTGTGCCTTTAAAAATAAGGGACTGTTCGAATCAATCTGTTTAAGAAGGTTGATGGCTTTACCAAACGAATCATCCTGATAATGATGGCGTCCCAGCCAATAATAAAGATCATCTTTGACTGAAACCAATTCTTGGCTGCGCAGTGATGATTCTTTGTATTTACCAATACGCCCAATAACATCCGCAGGTGGGGGTAAAATCCGAGATAACGCAGCCAGCCATTTTAAGGTTGATTCATAATAATCATGTGAACGTCCTTTATCAATAATGCGATCAAATGAGAACAATGAAGCAGCGTGAAACCCAATATGGTACAATGTTCTTCCAATTAAAAATTCTGCTTTTTCTCGGACAGAAACAGGTGTACGTCTATTGGTGATCAGTTTTTGCAGCTCAATTGAGGCTGAATAGTAATCCTTCGTGCTATAAAAATTTGTAGCACGATCAAATAATGCCTCGGCATTGCGCGTTGCCACAGATTCTCGTCTTGATCTGCG
>JABAAV010000127.1 GCA_014238595.1 Myxococcales bacterium
GTAGAACATTCATGGGAACAAACAGAGGGCAGTTTATTGACGTTAGTAAGACGCCCTTATTGAAAATTTGTTTAACAACGTGTTTAACAACGATTCACAATGATCGTTGATATATGTAGGTTGAGCCGATTCAATGATTAATCATGAATCGTGATTGTTTTCATCTCGATAGGCTGTATAGGTCGATCATTTGTTGTTGTTGATGTCGTTTCAATTTGTGAAACAACATCCATACCTGAAAGTACTTTGCCAAAGACAGGATGTTTCGAAGGTCCTGGAGAAAACCAATCAAGATTATCGTTATGATTGGTGTTGATAAAGAATTGACAACCACCGCTATTGGGGCGGCCGGTATTTGCCATAGAACATGTTCCAGATTCGTTAGAAAATTTTGCATGATCAGGATGTTCGTCTTGAATAGTTCCATAGGGACTGTCACCGGTACCTGAAAGCCGACTTTCAGGATCTTTGCTATGCGGGCATCCGAATTGAATCATGAATTGGTTGATCACACGGTGAAAATGGAGACCATTGTAAAAACCTTCTTTTGCAAGACGAATAAAATTGTTTGCTGTGATAGGCATAGCATCTACAAAGAGCTCAAGAGTGATATTCCCTAGTGATGTTTCCAAAGTGGCTGTTGGGTTTGATGATGTTGAATTTGACATAAGGTGTGAATAAGTAACAGAATTTGAATCCGATGGGAAAGACAAAACGAATGAATATTGTAGATAAATTGGCGCAAACAACCTTGTTAGATAGATCGGGGAGCATCATAAAAACCGATGATTTGTGGCAAAATAGAGATGTAATACTGGTTTTTGTTCGACATTTTGGTTGAATTTTCTGTGTTCAACACGTGACGCAGTTTGCCAATCATGAAAAAGAAATCAATGATCACAATGTTGGTGTGTTTGTGATCGGTCATGGAACACCCAAAGATATCGAATGGTTTTATTCAAAAAACGAAACATCACTAGAGATATTTGTTGCATCCAACAGAGATGCGTATCGAGTGACGGAAATGATATCAAGTATCAAACACTCCTTATCATTCCGTACGATTGGTTTCATGAAAAAAGCACACCATGATGGATTTCGCCAAACTTCGCTTAAAGGCAATCCATGGCAATTAGGTGGGGTATTGATGATTTCTGTTGCAGGTCAATTGATGTATCAACACAGAAGCCAGCAACCAGGAGATCATGCTGATATCAATGATATTTTGAATGTTCTCAAATAACTATTCATGAATGTTCACAATATCTAAAGTGTTTTTCTACGTTTCTAAGCGATAAAATCTTGATAGATCGATTACTCAATATGGATGGATTGGTGTAGATTCTTACATGGAAGTGCTTTTCTGCTGGTGCAGGGCTTGGTCTTCAAAACCAAAGATGCTGTGTTTTCACAGCATGGCGAGTTCGATTCTCGTGCATTTCCGCCATGACTGTGGCACCCATAATTTTACGGATTGCAGAAAAGCATTTAATTCCTTGACAAAAAAAATGAAGAGAGTAGATTACCGTCTATTATGAACATAAAAAAACTAACTTCATTTACAAATGACACAATGATTTATCGTTTCACAAAACGATGGATTGTCCTTGGGCTGATTGCTCTTTTCTTCGTTGGTTGTACCGAAGGATGCACTGAAGACGACGTGGCATCCCCTGACAATCCACCACCTGTGGTAACAAATCCAACACCACCAACAACACCACCAACAACACCACCGCAACCACCAACAGATTCAACAACAACACCGCAACCACCAACAGATTCAACAACAACACCGCAACCACCAACAGATTCAACAACAACACCGCAACCACCAACAGATCCAACAAATCCAACAAATCCAACACCGCCAACACCACCAACACCAGAGTTTTCCTGTACAGGTAATGAAACATGGAACGGTGATGTAACTATCAGTACATTAGAAGAATTAGAGAGCTTTGAAATGTATAATTGCATTGAAGGCGACCTTATCGTTAACGAATTCCATAGACTGGAAGAATTAACGATGCCTAATTTAGAAGGTGTTAGTGGAGATGTTTTGATCCGTGACAATGTCAAACTTGTTGAAATAGACTTCGATGAATTGATTGATGTGGGTGGTTTTTTGATCATAGCAGACAATGCTTCTCTGGTTGATATTAATATGGATTCGTTGAAAAATGTTTATCAACGAATATCAATTCGAGACAATCTTGTTTTGGCTGATCTGTCGATAGAAGGACTGAATAATGTCAAAAAGATCACAATAGAAAACAACGCTGTTTTAGAAGAGCTATCCATCAGCGAGGCATGTGGTTCTGATTCATCTGTGAAGTGCAGTATAGTGGTAGCAGATAATGCACTGCTTACAGCTTTCACTATAACTGGGGATGTCCTTTTTGGAGGAGTTCGTCTCACGAACAACCCGTTACTTAAAGATGTTACATTGCCTGAAGATATGCTCATGGGGGATGTTTCCTTTACGGATAATCCTGAACTTGACGATCTGTCATGGCCTCAGGTGATCACCGGTTCTGTCCATTTGGAAAACAATGACAAAATAACAGATATCATTATTGATGATTATATCGGTGAACATCTTATCGTATCGAACAATGCGTTAATTGATGAAATCACAGTTCAAGAAAATATCAGTGGTGATATAACAGTGATGAATAATACTTCA
>JABAAV010000128.1 GCA_014238595.1 Myxococcales bacterium
ATCATCAACACCGAACGATGATAGGGCTGCTGATTTCATATCAGACGGTGTTTCAGGAATATCAGGATATGTTATGTTTAAGCTTTCTAAGTATTGCTTCAAGACAGAAGGACCCAAGGGTTGTTTTTTAAGGAGTCCTTGCATTTGAGCAATGAGTTCGTAACAACTAGCATAACGTTTGCTGGGATTTTGTTCGAGGGCTCGCATGATTAATGTTGACCATACACGCGGAAAATTACGGATAAGTTTATGAGGAGGACGGATTTTTCTTGATAATACAGACGATATATTGACAGCATCAGAAAAAATACGAACACCTGTTGTAAGTTCATACAGAAGCATCCCTACAACGAACACATCGGAACGGTTATCTTTTTGACCATATAGCAATACTTCAGGCGCGATGAAATTCGGAATGAATAAACTTTCTGTATCTTTTGGTTTCTCGATTGATGAAAGTAGTTCGAGATCCAAAAGTTTAATGTGACCGCTTTTGGTTAAGAGAATATTCGAGGCTGTTAAACTTGGATGCTTGCAGGGTGTTTCTTGTTCAAGGAAGATCAGTGTTTCACACAGAATGTGTACAATATATGCTGTGATATTAATTGGAAGTGGCGCAGGGGTGAGTCGGTATAATCCACGAATGGTTATTCCTGGATGAAAAGAACGGGACAGATAATGTTTTTCTCCGACTTGTCCGACTTCGTAGATATCAGGGATACTCGGACAGTGGGTGCTGGCGAAGAATTCTGTCGTAGAAGAAATTTTTGAAAAAAGCTCATGGTTAGCAATGAGTTCTGGCGAATAGATGCGCAGCAAGAGCCATTTTTTATGGGCTAAGTTCTTCAGATATCCTATATAGGAAGCTCCATCGTTACGGTTGGAAAGATTTTTGTGTAAAATGTAGTTGCCAAAATGTGTTGGTTTGAAAGGTTTATTGTCCGATGAATTCATGACTTTGAAAGATGATATTGATAAGATAGAATTATGATCGAGCATCCTAGCAAGAAAAATTTTAAATAGCTTGTTTTTTTGTGGTAATAATCGAAAAGAAGAAATGATCTGAATTTGGTTGCTTATTATTGCAACATTTTGTCTGTGAATGACATCTGATCTTCTCTATCATTAACGCTGTGATGGATCTCAACAATCAAAACAACGAATCTTGTTCAAACACGCCTTGTCCCTTGGATAAAAAATCTCCCCAAAAGCCAAAACAGGTCTTGGTGCTTTGGAATCAGACAGGCGTTGATGTCTATGAGCTGTGGCGTGAGCAAGGAACACATGCGGTTTCTTGGGATGCGGATGAGCCGGCTTCAGATGTCGGTACAGTTCAAGAAGAAATGGATACACTGGTTAAGGCTGTTCGTGACAATGGCTTTGAAGTCAATGTTGTCAATGTTGAAGACAGTTTAGAGCGTTTAATTGCAGCGATTCGATTACACAAACCTGATATCATTTTTAATTTGATCGAATATTTCAAAGACAATGAAAATCTAGAAGCAAGTTGTGCTGGATTGTATGATTTGTTTGATATTCCTTATACAGGGAGTCCGCCACATGTGTTGCTCACTTGTCAGGATAAAATTCGTACAAAAGTGCTGTTCGAAGATGCCAATATACCCACACCTGCCTACATGGTGGTTGAAAAAGAACCGATCGACAATCCACTATCGTTACGATTGGAATACCCGTTGATTGTTAAACCATCTCGTGAAGATGCTTCTGGTGGCATTGAAGCCGCCTCGATTGTTCATGATTACGAGGCTTTGGTTGCCCGCTGTCGATATGTGCTGGAAGAATTTGAACAAGCAGTACTGGTTGAAGAATATATTGAAGGCCGAGAGATTCATGTTGCTATTATGGGTAATGAAAACCCTGAAGTATTGCCATTGTTTGAAATTGAATTTGATGATTCTGATTTTGAAACCGACGAGCGATGGCGGCCTGAAATTGTAAGTTATTCGGCGAAATGGGATCCGTTTAGTAAAGTGTTTTATACGATGGATTCTGTGTGTCCAGCAGAAGATATTGATGATGCGCTTGCTCAAAAAATAAACGCCCTCGCATTGCGTGTGTATAAAGTGATTCAGTGCCGTGATTATGCGAGGATGGATATGCGCATTGATGAAGAGGGTGAGCCCTATGTGTTAGAGGTCAATCCAAACCCTGATTTGGCAGATGGAAGTGCTTATATGACATGCGCTGTAGCAACGGATCGAAGTTATACGGATGCTATCGGTGATATTTTGAAATTACCGTTAGATCGGCGTCAAAAACGCTTAGACAAAGAAGCCGCAAAACCTAAAAAAGTCTCTGATCATTTGCTGCGCAAATATCTTGATGACCAAGGCATGGATACAACAGTCGGAACCGATGGTATCATTGATCGAGAAACGATAAACCGTCATAACGCCCATGAGATGCGGCAAGAACCACAACAGGTTGATGAGACATCACACATTCATGAACCACAGCACAAACCTGAAACGTCACAAAATGATATCATGCTTGTCTCTACGGCAATCGAACCTAGCTTAGATGATTCTCCCGCTGAGCCTTCGTTTGAAGAACCCCATCATCTTCCAGATGATTCTCACGCGGAGCCTCCCCTTGAGGTTCCTCATCGTCACAATGAAAAGGAGCATGAATAGATGTTTGTAAAAGAGCGTGATTTTTCGTTG
>JABAAV010000129.1 GCA_014238595.1 Myxococcales bacterium
AAGGGCTATGTCTTAGTTTGATGTGTTGCTATTCGGGTTAATACTTTCACACAAAGCATTATATTGATCAGGGTCATTTTTTTTCATTGTTTCAATAATTGAGTTTGCGACTGTTTTCATCATTGGAATATCTGGTTGCAATGCATGGCTATCGAATGGTTTCAAGTGTGAATGTTCATTGGTGACGCGGTCGATTACTAAAATTGTCGATTGATCGTTATTGAAAAACCGTTTCATTTTCTTTGATCTGTTCTCCGTTGCATTCGGATATTTGTAATACAATAATGCTTCAAGAAATTTTCGTGCATTGTTGCCGAAATTATAATAGCAATCATGATTGTCATCATCATCTTTTGCCTCGGCACATTTGTGAATTTGATCAAACAAAAAATTAAATTCTGTAGCGTATCCGCTAAGATATTTTGGCATTGTCACGATATCACCAGAGCTGTTTGTTTGGGTAAGCATGAAATATTGAATTTCGTTTTTAGATCTGTCCGGAAGAAGCGATTTTAAATATTTCAAAAACTCCAAATTGTGAGTTGAAATGAATAGTTGTTTAGATAGGATTTGTTTGTTGTCTTTTGAAGCAATGTTATCCTTGATAAGGCTGTAAACAAAGAAGATATGGTTTGCATCGAGACTGGAAATCGGGTCATCAATCCAGATGATCGGCTGATCTCCTTTGGTCTCAGTATCTTCAAGTTTAGCCATAAAATAACAGAAAGAAATCAGACTACACTCTCCTTCACTAAGATGCGTTGCTTTTTGATTATTATTACGCCTTATTTCAAAGCGATATCCTGAAGATTCATCGATGGATGATTCTTTAATTGCTTTTAATGAAAGAGATTGATGTCCGAAGTAATGATTTAAATAAGTGTTGATCTGTTCTGCCCCTTTACTTTCATCTTTGAGTTGGGCTTTTAGCTTTTTAATTTTTGCCCGTTTTTCTTCAACTTTTTCTTTTATGGCAGTTTGATCCTTATCTGCTTCGTTCTTTACGTTTGTCAATGAATCAATGACTTTGAGTTCATCTTTATAATTTATGTCTTTCATGAATATATAGATTTCATGACGGAGGAGAGCCGTACGAGCTTCCGATTGTTTGGTGCTCATCGAAGTTGTAATCTTGTTTGATTCCTTTCTGAATCCCTCAAACACATTCCTAATTTCATGCAAATCTTTTTCAACCGAATCCGGTGCATCAAATTCGAAATGTTTAAAAATGTCATTGCTTCGTTTTTCGATTTGGTTTTTTATGAAGTTCAGATTCTCACTGTAAGTCGTTAATAGGATCGATAACTGTTTTTCTAACGAATTCAAGTTAGCTTCAAATGTCGAATAAAAATCCGAGGCATTGATTTTCAGTAACTTCTCAACGTTGGATTGCTCTTGTTCAATCAGTACAAACGCACGTTCCAATTGTCTACGAAGAGCTTCAGACTCTTGATTAAAATGCTTATCTAGCTTCTCCCATAAATCTTCGGGTAGGTTATTACCACAAAAACCACATGTATCTCGATTCTCCTTTTTGTGATGTTCTCGTCCTTCTCTCACCCATTGTGTCAATATTGTGTCATTGAGTAATTCTTGAATAGGTTCAGATGTTTGAATTTTTTTTCCGATTAGCTCTTTAGCCTTTGAAGCGATCGTAGAGTATTGAAGATTGAATGATGAGGATTCAGGAATTTCTGATTTGGTTTCTCCGCTGAGGAGTTTACAATGCTCGGTCACCTGCTCATCAGCAAGCGGCGCATAAGTATCTTGGAAAACAGTCTCGAGGTCTTTTTTTAGTCTTGGAACCTTGTAGTCGGAATCTCCATATACTTTATTGTGTCTAATTCCAGTGTCTTTATTATTGGCTTTTTCGAACAACTGGTTGTCCAATTTTTTAGATCTATCGGCATGATCTTTTTTTGCTTTTTTAAATTTTTCTTCAGCTCTGAGTTGCTCTCCAAACAGTCCAGATTTATCCGATTCGCTCCCGAGTTCGGCTTCATGCTTTTCAATATCATTTTTGATTCTGGTATTATCTTCGCCTAAGATTGCAAACGATTTGATTGATTGTGTATCATCAATGATAAATTGAAGATTTTCTTTGACAAAATCTTTGTTGAAGACTCGGATTAATTGGTTATGCGTCTTTAACGAATCTTGTGTTAGATCGTCTGAATTCTCCAAGTTTAATTTGAATTCAGAAGACTTATATTCTTTTGAAATTTCCCCTGTTTCAAAGGCTCTAAAAATTCGTGAGAGAGTTGTTTTCCCAGAGTAATTCCGGCCATAAAGAATGTTGATTTTTTTAAACTCAGCATCCTGCACAGAGGATTTCCATTGAAAGTCCTGAAAGACTGCCATGTTTTTAATCGAATTAATTTTCTTTATCATACCGTGTCTCTCATTGATCCAATAAATTTCTTCTTCAATTGGTGGAGGTGTCGGGAATCGAACCCGAGTCCGAAGATCGTTCTAAGTTAGCATTT
>JABAAV010000012.1:0-7052 GCA_014238595.1 Myxococcales bacterium
CTCACGACAAGACTCTGTTGTTTTTTGGGATCCAATTCAAAAAATCACATCTCCTTATGCCTTACTTGCACCCAATAACGAGACGATAAAATTATGGTTTAGTGCATTTGGCAAAGAATCAGATACCGCAAAACAATTAGGCAATGATTATGAAATCCCAGAAAACTTTTCTGTCGGATATGCTCAAGGAACTATAATCAATCCCATTAACTTCACACCATGGCCATGGAATCCCGTTTTTGATTCCATCTCATTGTTTTTAACGCATCAATCAGAAACAGGTGCCGCCATCATTCGTGATTCCAGATACGAACTCGCACCGTACTTACTTTACTATACTAAAACAAACTCTATTGATGGTAGTATTCGTTCGTTACATGTTGCCATCAATGGGACATTGCCTTAAACAAGAACAATCGTGTTTTCTCTTGATGATATCAAAATAGATGATCTGGAATCTGTACGATTATTGCTTCATGGTGGCTCTGTTGTTGATTGGCATCAATTACAATTTCATAACCAAGAAAACATTGACACTTTTTTGAGACTCAATGAATTTGAACCATCGCTTGAAGAAGATATGACACGATTAAATAATTTACGCGAACAAGCCGTTGAATATTTGATACGAAGCTTCTCTTTCCGTTTCTCTCAAGATGTGACAAGCAATACACCTGCTCGTGATTTGTTTCTTATTGCTTCACGTCGAGGTCCAAGTCAAATGTGGGCATGTGTTATTTTGAAGGTTATGCATATTTTGCTTCATTTAGAAGCACGTGAAATTGTATTTCGGATGAAAATACCATACGACGATGTATTTAGAACCACCGAGCAAAAAATTATGCACGGTGTAGAAATGCTTCAATCTCAAGGTCATCAAATTTCTGAGTTTCAATGGAGTCGCAAAACAAAAGACTCTTTGATCACCAAACTGCTTGAGAAACGAAATGTTATTGCTGCCACTGTTTATGACAGTCTGAGATTTAGGATCATTGTACCTAAACAAGAAGACATTTTCCCGTTATTGGTTCTTCTCACGAGACATATTCTTCCTTTCAATCATATCATTCCTGAAAAATCTACAAACACTCTTGTGGATTTCAACAAGACAATTGCTGACAACAATATTCTTCGTTCTTATGAAACTCAATTACAACGAACACAAAGTCTCGCTTTGAAGCAAGAAAAATTTGCTATGCGTACTAGAAATAAATTCTCAGGCAATACTTATAAAACTGTTAATTTTATTGCCAATGTGCCATTGAGAGTAGATCGATTAGGCATAAAAATTGACAGCAACATCAGTCATATTGTTTTATCACCGAGTGAGTTTCAAATTGTTGATCAAGCAACTGCTGAACAAAACGAACAAGATGAAAACAGTCACAACATTTACAAAGCAAAACAACGTAAAAAAGTTCGAAGACGATTAATGCGCGGTAGCCGCAAAGAGCGAACAAAACAAAATAACGAACAAAATAAGAGATAGATCATTCATTAAATAAAACGACTTGATCCCGTCCAGATTCTTTGGCCTGATACAACGCTTTATCAGCATTGCCAACCAGTTCATCCTGTGTAGTGCCATGTTTTGGAAAAAAAGCAATTCCTAAAGATAATGTTACAGAAAGTTTACAATTCGAAAACTGATTGTTTTTCACTGATTTTCGAATCGTTTCCGCAATAATTAGTGCATCATTTTTTTCACAATCGTGAACCACAATACAAAACTCTTCTCCACCGTAACGAGCAAGGATAATTCTATTATCCACATGTGTTTTAAGAATAGTCGACATTTCTCGCAACACATCATCGCCAATTAAATGTCCATAATTGTCATTAATATCTTTGAAATGATCAATGTCGATCAAGATAACAGCAGCGTTATTTTTTTGATTGGCAGATTCCTTGAGCAAGGTATCAAGTCTATCTTCAAAAGCTCTACGATTTAAAAGTCCTGTTAAAACATCGCGTTTTGCCATCAATTCCATCTGTGTATAAAGTTGAGCATTTTTTAAAGACACAGCAATTTGATTAACAATAATTCCTAACATATCCAAGATGTTTTTTGAAAAACAATTCTCTTTTGAAGCAATCAAAGTAAAAGTTCCAATAGAACGTTCAGCATAAACAAGAGGACATACAAAAACAGAGCCAACATGTTTAAACTCAATATCTTCACTGAAAATCGGTATTGATGATTCTCGTAATGTTCCTGATACAGGTAAAGAATGACCTGTTCTCAACGCCATAGAAGCAAGCCCTTTGTTGTCAGCAAATTCAAATCCATCGAGTGCATGTGGTTTAACAATTTTCTTGCTTTGTTTAGATAAACGAGTGTTGATAATAGAATGTTTTTTTTCTTCATTGTTATACAATGCTAATACAATGACATCTGCATTGACAATTTGCAGTGTTGCATCAAAAGCAGCCTCAGAAACTTGTTCAACCGTTAATGCGTAGCCAAGCATATCTGATGCTTGATAAAATTTCTCAATCGTTGAGTGTGCCTTTTTAACATGAACAACCATTGTTTCAGCATTAATATTTCTCATCAATTGACTTGCTGTTTCAGAAAGAATTTCTACTTCATTTTTAGAAAAAGGCTCTTTGCGATTTGCACATAATATGCCCCACACATCATCAGAACCTTCTTTGATCAATGGAATACCAAAAAATGCACCGCTGTCATCTTGTGTAGTGTAATATATAATCTGATTGGATCGCGTTTCAGATAACACGATCATTGCTTTAGTACGAACAATCGTTCGAGGAATTCCTACAAGAGAAAACTCTTTGTTTTTAGCGAATGAAGATGAATCTGTGACCAAAGATTTGATTTTTATTTTTTCTTGTTTTTCATCAATCGAAAAAAGGACACAGGTTTCTAATTGTTGAGACATTTTAACAAGCTTTAAAAGATACGTGATGTTTTCAAGAAAAAGTTGTGGTGAATTCGATATGTTTTGTTCTTCCTCAATATCTGTCGAAACAATTCCATAATCATGCATGTCTTCTAATGCCTGTTTCATTTTTTTTTGAAATCGTTGATGCATTTTCTGCTTTTCTTCAAACACAAAACTACGCATAAATATGACATGAACAAACCCTGCACCTAATACTAACCCCACTCGAATGAATGCATCTTCTTGAACACCTACTATCATTTCAGGTGCAAAAAATTCAATCACGGCAATGATACTGATAATGATCCAAGCAGATTTGTGTAAAAGAAACGTCGCTGAAAATGCTACAACGGCATAAATAATCGAATGAAATACAGAACCAAACAAAGCCACCAAGAGATATGTAGCAGTTGTTAGAGATAATCCAAGTCTGCAATCTAAAAAAAACTCCTCCCATGGTTTATCTTCTGATTGTCTAGAAAAACGAATACGTAGCCAAATTGTCCATATCAATATTACAATGACAAAACTAGCAGTCAGTATTTGTATTAAAACAGATATACTTTCAATGCCACCGAATGACACATACAAACATGCAACCATGACAAGTATTGCGGTCACACCTGCAGAAGGGATTCGACTCAACAATGATTTAATCATGGTTTGATTTTTTCTGTGTTATTTTCACCGATCCAGAATATAACTTCATCATTACGAATCATCCCAAGCTCAGTGCGTGCTATCTTTAAAACAGCTTGATGATGATCTCGAAGTTGTTTTATCTCATGAAGATACATTCGATTTTTCAAAATAACACGATCGATCACTAATTGAATTTCATTGACTTGTTTTTCAAGTTGCGCCAGATGATCAATTTCATCAATATCAAACAATCGATAGGGGAGATATAGGGCTGCAATAAAAATACAAACAGAAAAAATACCGTAAAATATCCATGATTGCCTTGTTGGTATCAATTTCAACATATTTCTTTGTAAGAGATGTACCTCAAGATATCATTGACAACCAAGAAAATCGTTCTGCAATAGGAGTCTAATCATTGTTTTTCTTTGAAACTTGACAAGTTTGTAACAGATCATGATTATCCTACACAAATATATGGGGATATAGCTCAGTTGGGAGAGCGCTTGAATGGCATTCAAGAGGTCAGGGGTTCAACTCCCCTTATCTCCACAGTTCACTATGACACTCTGTATCAAAACAAAAAACGTTGCATACAGGAAAATATGAGATGTTCCACGATGCCTAAAAAATCTTCTTATATCTCATTCGTTACAGTCATCATTGAAACATGCTTCTTTACAAACAACGTTGTTTCATACAAAAAACCTATATAGTTCTTGTCAATCAAGCGTTGATTCAAACAAAGCAAACCTCTTTGGAAGGTTTTTATACTTCACTTGCACTACCAGTAACAACATGTTACAAATTCTCGACATTGTCATCCCTACAACAATCTATGTCTGATTCTGAAGACCCTCCTCCACTGCGTGATAAACTAAAGCGTTCATCGAATGGAACGTTACTGAGCTCTTTTGTAACGATTGCTGTCTGTTTTTCTTTACTAAGCATGATAGCTTGTCAAGATGACGTTCAATCAACATCAGGCGTCAAGGTCATTAGAATCACAGGCATTCCCGATGACAATCCAACAGAAATGGCACGCCATTATCAACCTGTTGTGAACCTTCTCAAAAAAACTCTCAAAACGCATGTTGTCTATATACCTGTGACAGATTACGGTGCTGCAGTACATGCCTTGCTTTCTAAAAAAGTTGATTTTGCATGGCTCGGTGGATTGAGTTATGTACAAGCACGACGACAAGGTAATGTGATTCCTTTAGTCAGTCGTGATATTGACAAAAAATTTCGCAGTGTCATTATTGTTAACAAAAACAAACACATCAAAGGGATTCATGATTTAAAGGGAAAAAAATTCGCTTTTGGTGCTAAAAGCTCCACATCTGGACATTTAATGCCTCGTTATTTCTTAACAACAAAATTCCGCCGCAATGTCGTCAAAGAATTTGCTGGACCACCACTGTTTAGCGGAGCACATGATGCAACAGTAGCACTCGTACAATCAGGAAAAGTGGACGCAGGCGCCTTAAATTTTCAAACATGGAAACGACTCAAAAAGGAACAACCTACATCCGTCGATCAGGTAGAAGTTTTAGCAAAAACGCCACCCTATGTAAATTATGTTTGGACCACTCGAACAGATGTCCCTGAAGACATAACACAGATGTTTGTCAAAACATTCATCACGTTATCTCCCAAAAACAAAGAACACAAAAAGATCTTAGATCTAATGGGTGCTCAAAAATACATGTATTCTGGCAGTAAAGAATTTGATCAAATAGAACGTATCGGAAAAATCATCAAACTCATACGATAACACGACAGTCATGTACAAACTTGGTCTACATGCTGTTACCAAAACATGGCAAAATCAATGTGCTCTAGAGAATATCTCATTAACCATTGAACCCAATTCAAGTGTTGCACTTGTTGGTTCTAATGGATCTGGCAAAACAACAACAATCCGGCTTCTAGGCGCATTGTTACAAACATCATCAGGACAGGTACACATCAATGATAGGCCTGTTGATCAAATGAGTCGCATTGAAATTCGGCGATACCGTCAACATTGTGGTTTTATAGAACAAAGTACCCATATCATCCCGCAACTCTCTGTCTACGACAATGTTCTTATTGGAAAACTTGCCCTTCTGCCATGGTATCATGCAGCTGGTCATGCGTTGTGGCAAACAAAAGACGCTGATGTCATTCATGCTTTAAATGAGGTGGGTTTGACAAATTCTATTTGGAAGGCATCAGATTCATTAAGTGGTGGACAGAAACAACGAGTCGCTATTGCACGCAATATTATACGAAAACCCAAAGTAATTCTGGCAGATGAACCTATGTCTAATCTTGATCCACAAACGACTGAACAAATCATCTCTATCTTAGATAAACAGACAAAAAAATATCGTGCAACATTAATTATTACAACTCATCATATACAAAGGATTATCAAATATATCGATCGTGTTATTGGATTAAAACAAGGTTCCATTGCATTTGACAAACCAGCATCAGTAATCACGAAAAGTGATCTAGACACTCTCTATGCTAACGAACATCCTGCATGAACAAAAGAAATTCATTTGGATTCTTGCTGTTATCGGAACGCTATGGATATCAAGTAATCTTGCCAATTTTGATATTATCAAAATTGGCTCACTATCAAATTTGAAAGATATTTCTGTAACACTCCATGAATTGACTTCACCAAATTTTAGCTCTGAGTTTATAAAACATGTTTTATTTTTATCGTTAGAAAGTATTCTCATTGCTGCATTAGGCATGGTTCTAGCCTTGATCGTAGCTCTTTGCTTGTCTCCATTAGCAACACATCCCTTTTTAGATACAGACAATCCGTCATACTCCTCTGTATTAACAAAAATACGACGAGTTATTCGAACTATTGCAGCGTCTATTCTTTTGTTTTTTCGCTCTATTCCTGAAATTTTATGGGCCTTTGTTTTTGTGCGTATTTTTGGATTGGGTGCAGGACCGGCTATCTTTGCTATCGGCATCACATTTGGTGGTATTATTGGAAAAATGTTCGCAGAATTAATTGAATCTGCTGATCCGCGTCCCTCAACGATGTTGAAACAAAATGGTGCTGGAGCCTTTGTTACATTTTGGTATGGGATATTTCCACAAATACGAACACCATGGCTTTCTTATGTGTTGTTTCGTTTTGAATGTGCGCTTCGTTCAGCAGCCATCTTAGGTATTGTAGGTGCAGGTGGCATAGGATCTGAGATAGAACTGAGCATCCGCTATTTTCAATATGACAATTTAGCTACGGCATTATTATGTCTGCTGTTTTATTTAATCATTATTGAAACTATTGTTATTCGTTTTCGAAAAACACACCCTAAACAATTTGTTATGGCACTATGTATTATTTCTCTTGTCGCTATCTTTGGATTGAATATTCCATGGGGAGCATTATTGACGACAGATGCGTATCATCAAATATCCGTGTATTTGATGGGATTTAAAAACCCTCTATTGACGCAAGAATTTATTCTTTCTAGCCTATCTAAT
>JABAAV010000012.1:7062-25011 GCA_014238595.1 Myxococcales bacterium
GCATTATGCGCCACGCTCGGTGCAGGAATAATGGCTATACTGTTAGCACCTATGGCATCAAGTAAGTTTACGCTCCGCTCTTACTTACCTGACAGTCCTGAACAAAAATTAACACTGTTGAAGATCGTATTGTTGATCTTTGGTGTTATTCCGATCAGAGGGTTATTTCAAATCACGCGTGCCATTCCTGATCTGATATGGGCTTTGTTTTTTATACTGTGGGTTGGACCAGGAATTACAGCTGGCATATTGGCATTGAGCATTCATACATTCGGAATCTTAGGACGCCTTTACAGTGATACATTCGAAGATGCCACAATAAAATATATGCGACTTATCGAAGAAACAGGTGGCAAGGCTTTTGTACGCTATGTTTATGGTATATTGCCTCAAACAATGTCAACAATTCTCTCGTTCACAATATTCCGTTTTGAAGTGAACATACGTAATGCAGTTATGATTGGGTTTATCGGTGCAGGTGGTATCGGCGACTCCATTCACACAGCCATCAGTCTTTTTCACATGCGAGAATTGACCACATTGTTAATTGTTTTGCTATTCACCGTAGCAATGATTGAAGCATTGAGTAATCGCATACGGTCGTACATTGCATCTGCAAAGTATAGATGATCACAAGATTCAATTCTTACCTCTCATTTGTTAAACCAATGTTGTAATGTTTCAGACGTAGGCATTGGACCATCTTCACTGCGGTAAGCAGTCATCAAATTCCCTTTCGAATCAAAAAGGAATTCCGCAGGTATTGCCGACACAAAACCAAATGCACGAATAATCTTTCTTGTTCCCAAGATTACAGACCAATTAACATTCAATTGATCGATAAACATTTTCACAAGCTCAGAATTACTTCGCTGTTGCGCATTCTCAGATACATTGACTAAAATCACACGAACATTGGGGTTTTCTTTGATAATCGGCTTAAGTTTCCACAAATGCTGTTTACAAGGCGCACATTGAGACGAAAAGAAGACAACTAATGTCTTCTTTTGATCCCGTGGAACATAAGTTCCAAACATCAATGGCTGTTTATCTAATAAATTCAATGCACCTAAAAATCGTACATCGGATTCGAACATTGTTTTCGTTTGTTCACGTGTGGCACAAGAAACTCCAAAGACGTTGATTAAAAACAATAAAAAACAAATCTTAAGAATATGTGATGAATAATATTGCTGAATCACGATTGAACTCATCCGATAGAAACGCTATGATAATGTGCTATATATACGTTGAACGACATCAAAAAACACAAAGAAAAGTGGCTCTAGTATATTCATAATCGATACACTAATGCAACTGTGGTCACCCCTTTATGAACAAACAAGTCTCTATAGCAACATCAAATAAAGCGTTTTCAGATACACTTCAACGACTTTTTATGGAAACAAGATTAACGGTGACCAACATAAACACGTTATCAGATCCAGTGCTAGAAGCCACATGGCTGTTAATTTTGGATACCGAAACAATCGATATAACAACACCAACATTGGATACTATTCCTAAAACAACCAATATTATTTTATTTGTCAATGATTCTATCATTCCTAAAATTCAATTGTTTTCTGATCCAAAAATTCTCAGCATTTTTCGCCATAAAACATTATTCAAAGGTGATGAATTTATGAGATTAGTCAATACAATAATACATTGGAATATTTTTGGTCTTAATAAACATATGGTTTGGAACACCCCTTCTATTCTGATTGAGATCAAGAATGCAAAAGAAAAGAAAGCTGCATTAATTCATATGTTTACTCACCTCAGTAAAAAAGGGGTACGCAGTGCTGTACGAGACAACATTGAAGCTGTTACTGATGAAATTTTAATGAACGCACTATATCATGCGCCTGTAGACAAACATGGCAATGAACGTTACGCCAACATTTCTAGAAAAGAACTAGCATCTTTTCCCAACCTTGATCCTATCACAATGCAATATTGCATCAACGATAATTATTTCGGTCTTGCTGTTCGCGATCAATTTGGCTCATTGGCCAAACAAAATCTGGTCAAATATCTGAATCGTTCAAAAAATTCCGAAACAGTCATAGAAAACAAAACCAGTGGTGCAGGATTAGGACTATTACATACATTACAACTCACATCGAAGCTGGTGTTTAATATCAATCAAGATGTGTCTACTGAAGTTATTGCACTCTTTGATCTCAAAAATCGTTCTCGAAATATTGCTAATTTAGATAGTCTTCATATCTTGACATCACAATCTCAACCCAACAACCCTTCTCAACGAATCAAGATATCACTACATAAAACAAGAATTATTGCATTTTCATCACTGTTGTTCTTAGCGTTAACAGCCCTGCTTCGAATATGGATATAAGTGTAAAACAACATGCTTATGAAATCCTCTCTTAAGACAACTGACATAACGACGTCTGAGATCTCATTGAAGAAAATGATCAAAACATTTGTTGTCGATCATTCAAAAACAAAATTGATCTTCAAAACTATTTCTAAATTACAAAAAGACAACGTACCAAATGCTCAAATACTCGAACAACAACTCGGAGGTCTGACACAATTATGCAATCTTATTCGAGAAATGCCATCTTTATATCGAAAAAACTCAGACAATGAACAACGAACATTTAATGCACTTGTTGAACATCTATCTCACTACAATACGGCGGATGGAGCATTGGGTTTTCCGCTTAAAGCAATTTTATCACAAGCATTACTCATTGCTAAAATCCAGTTCTTCCGTGCATGTGTCCGTTTTGTTACCATTCAAAATATTCGAGATCCTTCTTACCATACTCTTGACAATCAATTGCATGAGGAACTCGCAGAAGCTGTTTATACACAGCTGGCCGAACAAATTTTATTAGATATTTTGCAACAAAAATCTATTTCGAAAATTCAAAAACATTCTGCAGCAGAATATCTCATAGATATTTGGGAAGACGATGCATTAGAAGCCACAAATTTTTGTCCTCTTATTAATGCAGCATGGCTTGCACGCAATCACATCGACTCAACATTAGGTAGTTTGCTTGGCACTACTGAATATATCAACTTGGTTAATGAATATTGTCCTTCTGAGTTTCTTGATTTTTTTGACAGGAGCGATGTCTCTGAAGATGAACGTAATGCATTTGAAGAATTTTTGTTTGATATGACTTATGAAGAAATATCGTTATTGCGTCACCATATGGACAAAGAACATATCGCAGCAATTAACTGTGAAAATGCAGAAGCCATTATTGGTCGAACCATAGATCATGAACATACTGATGATTTTATTCAACCCATGGCACTCCACCGCTCATTTATGCGCAGACAACGAGCAGCACAACTTAGAAACGCAAACAACACTCAAGGACCAAAACAAACAGCTGAAACTTATATTATGCTGTATCTTCTTCAAAAAGAGTCTCCACAAACAAAACGAAAAACATAGACGAACGATCTTTTTTTTGATATCTAAAATATTACTATGTCGAGGAGTTATCTTCCAAAAAGATCCAGTGAATACACTTCACCTATTTTTATGAATCAAGTTCCAAAAGAAGCAAAAAAAGAAGCAAAAAGAATGGCTGCTCGTTTTGGAAAACACACAGACAATACGGAATCAACAGAATCTCAAACACCTCAACAGAATACTCCAACTCTCAACGAACATTCATCGTCTCAATCAACACCATAAAACCAATGAGTCTACGGATCGCACTGATTCAAACTAATCTCATCATTGGAGATATTGATGGCAATCTAGAAAAGCTTCTTCACCAAATCAATCTCGCAGCTAAGCAGCAGGCAGATCTGGCTATCTGTTCTGAATTATCTTTGATAGGCTATCCTCCACGTGATTTGCTTAAAAATTCTGAATTTATCCAACACAATCTTAGTGCATTAAAATTGTTTGCAAGCCGAGCTCCCATTCCTTCTATTATAGGCTTTGCTCACCCATGTAAAAACACACCATGGCTCGAAAATGCTGCGGCCTTTGTTTGTGATAAACAAATTAAATCGATTCATGCCAAAACGTTGTTGCCAACTTATGATGTATTTGATGAAACACGTTATTTCAAACCATCATCTCAATTAACGCTTGCATCTCTGGATGATATTGCCTTAGGCATTTGTATTTGTGAAGACGCTTGGGGTGATGGCGTAACATACAATCAAAATCCTATTACCGATCTTGCTACACTAGGCGCAGATATCATTATCAATTTATCAGCATCACCTTTCTCGTTATCTAAACGGGTATCACGTAAAAACATCTTTACACAACATGCACAAAAACAGAAAAAACCATTGCTCGTTGTCAATCAAGTTGGAGGCAATGATGAACTTATTTTTGATGGAGCATCTTTGGCAATTGATGCTCAAGGGTCAATCATAGCTCAGGGACATGAATTTAAAGAAGACTTGATTTTGGTTGATATAAAATCTGATGGCACTGTGATTCCGATAACACAAAAAAAACCTATCTCAACATCAACGATTACAGCACTGCATCAAGGATTAATTCTTGGGATAAAAGATTACGTACATAAATGTAACTTCAATTCTATTATCCTAGGATTATCAGGAGGTATTGACTCAGCAGTCACTGTTTGTCTTGCCCAAGAAGCATTAGGCGCTCACCAAATCCTTGGCATTGCTATGCCTTCTCAATATTCTCTAAAAAGCTCAACAGATGATGCTCAAAATCTTGCAAATCATCTCAATATTGATTTCCGTATTATCCCTATTCAAGACAATGTTGGTCATCTTCTTTCTGCATTAAATCCGCATTTTGACGACCATGCACCTGATAGTACTGAAGAAAACATTCAAGCTAGGTTGCGCAGTATTATATTGATGGCTCTTTCAAACAAATTGGGACATCTTTTGTTAACTACTGGCAACAAAAGTGAACTCGCTGTTGGATACTGCACATTGTATGGTGATATGTCGGGTGGATTTGCTCCTCTTAGCGATGTATCTAAAACAATGGTCTATGAATTAGCGCATGAAATAAACAAGACCAACCCCGTTATTCCATTATCGATAATCAACAAGCCACCTAGTGCTGAATTGCGACACAATCAAACAGATCAAGAATTTCTTCCACCCTATGATATCTTAGATAATATTATGATGCTTCATGTTGAACAAAACATGAATGTTCAGGATATTGTACAACAAGGGTTTGATCAAGAAACAGTCATTCATGTACTTACATTGATTCGTAACAGTGAATATAAACGCAAACAAACAGCCCCTGGGATCAAGATATCAGATAAAGCATTTGGAAGTGGACGAAGAATGCCTATTGCACAGCGTTATCATCGTCTATGATTTGAATCGCTAAATCAAATGCAGCAGTGAAACTATGTGGCCTTGCAATACCCTTGCCAGCAATATCATACCCAACACCATGATCAGGGGATGTGCGAACAATGGGGAGCCCTAATGTTAAATTGACTGCACTGTCAAAATCCAAAAGCTTCAATGGAATCAACGCCTGATCATGATACATTGCAACAAAGGCATCATATTTGTCAGTAAAACGAAATGCGACATCAGGCACTAAAGGACCTTCAATGACACATGTTTGATTCTCTTGTTTGGCCTGATTAATCCCAGGAATAATAACACGCGCTTCATCATCACCGAAAAGACCTTGTTCACCCGCATGAGGGTTGAGTCCTAAAACTCCAATACGCGGTTTTTCAATTGTCCGACATAAAAATGATGACACTTTGTTAATCGTATTGACCACCCGTGCTATCGATAAATGTTGTGGAACCATAGCAAGAGGAATATGTGTTGTGACCAATGCAACGTTGATCGATGCTCCTAAAAACATCATGACAACATCTGTCACACCAAAACATTTTGCTAAATAATCTGTATGTCCTTGAAATGCAAATCCTGCTTTTTGGGCACCTGATTTACACATAGGTGCTGTCACTAGACCTGCAATTTCACGATGTAACGCCGCCTTAGTCGCCATCTCTAAATAAGCCATCTGTGCTCGTCTCGTAGCATCATTAGGTATTCCAGCAATCATATTTTCGCCCAATGTACTCACAGCAACCACCTGACAAGGCATTGACATCAATGATGTCCCCATCAACATATCAGCATCACCAAAAATAATAACACGATAAGCATATTCTTGACGTGCTTGTAGTGTTGCAGCAATAATTTCGGAACCAATGCCTGCTGGATCTCCCATTGTAATTCCAAGCAATAAATCTGACATATTTTATTGAATCCTAGACAAAAAATGACTATGACTAACGATTGATACTTCTATAATCTACTGTTGGTATATCAACACCATTGATTGACCCTTAGATTGGTTACTTTCATTGTAACTCAATCCATACACGCACTCATATATATAACACTGAACGATATAATGCCAGAACCATCCCCTACAGCAAACCAGTTAATGAAGACTAATTTTATATGTCTTCATGAACTCATATCTGTCAACGAAGCAATCGATAAAATTCGCGTACATGCACAGAGTACCGATGTCAAACTTGAAGCAGCTTATCGTGCTTATACTGTTAACGATCAGAATGAAATCACAGGATTTATTTTTATTCGTGACTTAATCTTACATAATGAAACCAATCTCATAAAAGATCTTGCAAACCATGAGTTAATTACGGCAAATCCAAAAACTTCTGCATCTGAGCTTCTTTATTTGATCAGTCATCATAATCTCGCGTTGTTACCTGTTGTTGATGATAAAAAGAAAGTTGTCGGCACAATCACTCCTCAAGAATTAGACGGTGTTTTGACGGGTGCTGATAACAAAACATTAAAATTAGCCGGAATTAATCCTACCGATGCTCATTATTTAAAAACACCAATACGCAGACTTTTATTCGCAAGAATGCCATGGCTCATGGCACTATTCGTTGTTGAAATGCTTTCTATTTCTGTTTTGGAACATCAGATCAATATCGCAGAAATTGCCGTATTACTCACCATCGTTCCATTAATTACCTCATCTGGAGGAAATGTAGGAGCTCAATCAGCCACATTAATCATTCGTGCTATGGCGGTCGGTGAAATTACTCCAAAACGAACGCTCCAAGTCATCTACAAAGAATTTTCTGTGGCTATTCTTTTGGGACTTCTTTTGGGATTGTTTGGTTTTGCACGCTTCTTTATTGAAGATATCTTACGAGATTCAAGACACACTGATTTCTGGTTTTTCTTGAAACATTCTCAAACGCTTCTTGTTTCAAGTACAGTCGCACTTGGTGTTACTTCCATCGTTATCACAGGTGCATTGCTAGGAGCTATTGTACCTATGGTCCTAAAACGAATCGGATTTGATCCAGCCGTATCTTCTGCACCAGTGATTACATCAACGATTGATGTGCTTGGTCTGTATATTTTCTTTTCCATCGGACGGGCATTGTTGATCTAAATCATGCTTTCGCCATCAGAATTAACGATACTCAAACAAACTCTGTCCGCTGAGAAAAAAACCCTCATACACCAATCGCAAGAAGGTGTTTTATTCAGTCAAAACAAAGATCGTTCTAGACAGGGACGTGATTCTATTGATGAATCAACGACAGAAACTTTCTATGCCACAGCATTGCGTTTCCATGACAGAAACAAAGATCGTATGAAATTAATCGAACAAGCTCTTGACCGATTAGAGCAAGGTATTATCCATTTATGTGTAGAATGTGAAGAATCTATTGAAACAAAGCGACTTTTGTTGTTACCAATAACATCGTTGTGTATTGAATGCCAACAAGACAAAGAAGAACACCAAGAAACTGAGAACACCGATGACACAATCTCTGCATTCGGTGTTGTTTAAACCATCTTTATCATAAGCGATAATAATATACGCTTGCTTTAAAAAAAGAAGATCACAATGAAAGTATTGCACTGCCATCAATAATTATGATTGATTAAGGATTCATTTTTTTAATCAATTTCTTAAAAGCAGCAATATCTTTCGATGTCAATTCACGTAAAAAAAATAAAATAGCTACAAAAACGACAACAACTAAAACCACCTCTGCCAAAAGCATCATCACACTTTCGGTATTAATCATTCTTCCAAGAGCAATTCCAACCGATCCCGCAACAGCAACACGTAACACCGTCTGGATCGAAAGAAATACGCCAAATTTTTTTTTGACAATAATGCCACCCAAAACAGCACCCACACCCATAGAGAATGCCGTGATTAATCCACAAATTTTAAGCAAATGGGCTCCAGGTTCAATACCAGGAACAATCACTATCATCCCTAAAACAGAAATTATTAATGTTAACGTGATCATTTTAATGGCAGAACGAACAGCACCAGCGCCCGTCAAGAGCGTGCCACAAATCACCATCAAACAAAAACCAATATTGCCCAAAGCCAATGCTGTCAATGCGGATTCTCCATTGACAGCGTATTCATCAGAAAAAGGAATTCCAAGTATTCCATACGGATTTGCAACAAAGACAACGGCAACCATACTTCCTAAAAGTAACACATAGCGCACTGTTGTTTGTACGTAGCTGCGTGCAAGTTCTTCATTCTTATTAAAAGTAGCTTTTGAAATCAAAGGAAAAGCCACAAACAAAATCGCAACGATTGACTGATAAGATAATCGTGATAGCGCTTGTGCTGCAGCATAGTACCCTACCTGTCTATCTGATGAAGATGCAGCACAGGATTTGATGTTTTCCATACAATCAGGAACACCGTTTTGCAAAAACCATTCAGTCGCAAATCGTTTTAATAATAGACTATCAATCACCATGACAAAATTCATAATGATAAAATAGACAGAGACTCCAGAAAAAAAGAATATCATTGAACGAAGTTCTTTTTTTTCATAATGACGAGCTTCATTACTGATACGCAATGTAGGTATTCCCGTAATGATTGCTGCAACAACAAACATAATTATTGCGGCCAATCCCCAGGCACTAATAGCTCCGATAACGCCAAAACCTAAAGCTGCGGCTGCAATGATTAAAGCAGCACGTATCGTAACAGCGGTCATATCGAATCGTGCTTGGATATCAAAACGGCGCAATCCATTTTGATATCCTATCAACACAGCATACAGTGAATAGAACGCAATAATCACAGAGGCCAATGCAATAGGAATGATTTTGTTTTCATCGTGCAAAAAATTAGCGATTAAAGGTGAACAAAGCATAAATGCAATGGCAAGAGGTACACCTATTCTAAAATGCATCAACAAACCAATACGTTTAGCTATTTCAGGATTATCCGGGTGATTGGTTGTAAATCGCGCCATCGCTTGAATAGTGGCGACAATCAACACATTGTTAATAGGCGATACTGTAGAGACAACGACTTGGTATGCACCAAACAACACAGGACCAAAAATCGTAGGCAGAGAAAATGTTAATATGGATCCAACGATCATGAAATAAAGTTTTGCACTGGTAATAGCAAACACACCACGACCTGCTTCGATTGATTCTTTGTTTATTTCGGTGTTGTTAGTCATTGTTGTTATTTTTTGCACGCATAAGTAATTCGCGGCAAGTCACTATAGTCTGATAAAGTTTGTGCAGGTAAAAACTGATTTGTTTGAGAAAAAATAGCATTGATCTTATCATTTTGATCAAAACCATGCTCCAAAAGAAGTGGTGCATGAGGTTTCATATAACGAAACACGCTATTTAAGAAAATATTTATAATATCCAGTCCATCTTTACCACCATCTAAAGCAGATCGTGGTTCAAAATCGAGATCAAGATCAGCAATCTCATCGGAAGAAATATAAGGAAGATTGGCAACAATGAGATCAAATTGCTCTTCTTGTTTAAAGGCTTCACATAAATCACCATGGCGAATGTCAATGGATGTACGATGTTTGATCGCATTACGTTTGACAACATCCAATGCTTTACAAGAATTATCAGTAGCAACCATCGAAACATCGTTTCGTTCTTTCTTCATGACAATCGCCATCACGCCACACCCTGTTCCCACATCAGCAACATGAGGATGGTCTATTGTCTTGATCAAATTCAACCCTTTTTCAACCATAATCTCTGTTTCAGGTCGTGGAATCAAGACATCTGGAGTGACATCAAAATCGAGAGACCAAAATTCACAGCGTCCGATCAAATAAGCAATCGGTTCTCCCTGACAACGTCGCTCAATGAATTTTTTATATTTTTTACTGTCTTGATCTGTGAGTTGCTGTTTATCAAGCAACAAAGAGACACGATCAATGTTTAAACTATGGGCAAGCAACACCTGTGCGTCTAGCTTTGCAGTTAGACAACCTGCGTGGTGTAGCAAATCACTCCCCCACAATAAAAGAGATGTCAACGACATAATTTCAACATCTCATTTATCGAGAGGATTTTAGCTTGTCAC
This sequence comes from Myxococcales bacterium, assembly GCA_014238595.1. Taxonomy (GTDB): domain Bacteria; phylum Myxococcota_A; class Polyangia; order Haliangiales; family J016; genus JABAAV01. Next base: position 17,447 of record JABAAV010000012.1, read on the forward strand.
AAACGTCATTGACACGCTCGATACCTTCTTCGAGATGTTTCGGTAATACAGCCGTGTAACAAAGTCGCACTGATTTCGTAAAATGTTTTCCAAAAACATCTCCTGGTGCCAAGATAACACGCTCTTTGGCGAACAAATCTAAAACATCTCGAGATGTTTGACCTTGTTTAAGATAGTTTGTTAAATCGAGAAACAAATATGTGCTTCCCTGGGGTTTGACACATGGAACTTCAATTTGTGCATAAGCATTGTTTCGTGCAGTGATGTAATGATGCCTCGCTTCATCAATAAAATCATCACCATGAATCAAAGCTTCTTTGGCAGCATATTGCATAGCACGAGGAACACAATAGACCGAATGAGTAACGATTTTTTGTACACCTTCAATAGCTTTTTGAGGACCTACAACATATCCAACACGAATACCTGCTTGTGCATAAGTTTTGGAAAAAGAAAATGCTGTGATCGTTCTATCACCGTATTTACTCCCAATACTGATATGTTTCTGATTGTCATATACATAATGTTCGTAAGCTTCATCAGAAAGAATCCATAAATTCTGTTTTGTTGCAAAGTTTCCAATGGAATCTAACTCTTGCTGTGTTAAAACTTTTCCATCTGGATTGTTAGGATTCGCAACATAAATAGCTTTGGTTTTATCCGTTAGATACCCCTCTAATAACTCACCAAGATCAAATGATTCTTGACGCATATCTTGCGTAAAAGGCACTTCTATTGGATGGGCACCAAACGAAGACACCATGCCACGAATCAAAGGCCAATACGGTGTTAAAAGTAAGACTTCATCTCCAGCATCACAAACAGCACCTACAGCAGAAGCAAGGCCATGTGAAGCACCACAAGTAATCTGAATATTTTCTGGACCATCAATGGAAATATTGTTTTGATTCTGTACTTTGTCCACCAGAAGCATACGTAATTCAGCATCACCTTGAGTGGGTGAATATTCATACAATTGTGGATCATGTTCTGAAGAGAAGCGTAATTCACCAAGACGCGATTTAAATGGTGGCGGTAAATAAGTGTCTCCCAAATGAAATGTAAAAACAGTTTCATTATTTTGTGCTGCTTCTTCACACAATTTTCCCAATTTTCCATAGACAGATGTTTCCATGGAACCAACAGAACGACACAACGATGGACTGTTATTCATGATAAAGCTCCTACCAAATTCTTCATTGATTTTTTTGAAAATAACTCAATCATAAACGCAAAAAAACAACTAATGCGAAGCATGATGGATGTAAATGATATTGGATTCATACACCATATTTGATGCGATCACACTTTTATATTAAGAATATTTAAACAAGACAAATACCTTTGAAAAGCTATCAAGACTTGTTTTTTGGGATTTTCTACCAATAACTTCACTAAGATTTTCAATCAAATCCATGGATCATCAACATGAAATCCTGTGTTCATCTTCAGTCATCATCTTCATGGAATCAATAGCCTGTTTATAGTTATCAGCTTTAAAAATACCATTACCAGAAACTAACACAGTAGCACCTGCAGAAATAACATCAGCGGCTGTTGTCTCATTAATGCCACCATCAACTTCAATATCAACATCAGTATCAATCATTGTTTGAATATGACGAATTTTAGGCAGCATATCCGCAATAAAAGTTTGTCCACCAAAACCAGGATTGACGGTCATGACTAAAACCAATGATATTTTATCAACAACATAGGTAATAGCATCTGCTGGTGTTGCTGGATTGAGTGCTACTCCTGCTTTTTTGTTTAATTTTAAAATAGCATCGACCGTGCGATGCAAATGTGGACAGGCTTCTGCATGTACTGTAATCATATCAGCACCTGCATCCACATAATCAACAAGATAGCGATCTGCATTCTCAATCATCAAATGAACATCAAGTGGTAATGACGTGGCTCGACGAGCTGCTGCCACAATACTGGGTCCCATTGTAAGATTAGGAACAAAATGTCCATCCATAACATCAATGTGAATCCAATCGGCACCTGCACGATCAACAGCTTTAATCTCATCATCAAGTCGACCAAAATCTGCCGACAAAATCGATGGTGCAATTTTGATTTTAAATTTTGACATTGTCATCACCTAGTACCATTCCAACACGCAAAGCACGTCCAACACAAAAATCGTTTGCCAACATTCTCTTTTTCCCAGCAGCTTGAAATTCCATAATCATACAAGAACCTATACTACATGCGATTTCGACACCATCTACATGGATAGAAAGAATCGTACCTAGCCTAGAATGTTTGGTAGAATAATCGGATACTTTGCTGCCAAACATTTTGATGTTTTTACCATTCCACACGATATATGCTCCAGGCCATGAGGTCACACCTTGTATTCTACATGAAATATTCTTTGCAGTGTCATTCCATAAAATATGCCCATCTTTTTTTTTCAACATCGGGGCATAACTGACACCTTCAAGTGGTTGTAATTGCCTTAAATTTTTGCCTCGCTCAATTGCAGTCAATGCGTCCAAAAGAGCATGACATCCTAAAACCGATAATGTTTCATGCAGGCTATCCGAAGTATCAGTCTCTTGAATATCAATCGATCGCGTTATCATAATGTCACCAGTATCTAATCCTTCATCCAGTTGCATAATCGTTACCCCTGTTTGTGTTTCGCCGTTAATTAAAGCCCATTGAATCGGTGCTGCACCACGATATGCTGGCAACAACGAAGCATGAACATTTAAACAGCCATACTTAGGCAGTGTTAATAATGATGTTGGTAATATTTTTCCATAGGCAACTACAACCATAAGATCAAGATCGAAGACTTCTAAACTTTTTATGAATGCATCATTCTTGATACATTCAGGTGTAAACACTGTAATTCCTGCTTCTTGAGCCATTTGTTTGACAGGTGACGCTGCAACAATTTGTCCTCGACCAGATCGAATATCTGGTTTACTCAAAACAACCATGACATCATGTTGCTTGATTAACTCGTTGAGAGTAGGCAACGCAAATCTTGGTGAACCCATGAATCCAATACGCATTAGCAATGATAATACAGATTCATCCTAGACTTACAACAAAGAAACAGGATCAACATCCATATAAACAGAAAGTCCTTGCTGAGTTTCTTTGTCAATTAAAGCGTGGGCAAAATGATGCAACGGTGGACGTGTTGGACAACGAAGCCACAGATGCCATCGTGTTTTTCCGCGTAATTTACGTAAAGGTGCTTCACTAGGTCCTAATATCAATACAGTATTCAATCGCTTTTTAAGTAAAATCGCTTTTTTGTTCAATAATCGCACCTTCGTTTGAACTAATTGTTCATTGTCGCCTTCTATTCGAATTAAAATTAAATGACTAAAAGGAGGATATAAATGTTGTTTACGTTCATTTATTTCTTCATGAAAAAACGATTCGTAATTTTGTTGTTTTACAGCTTGAATCCATGAACTTTGTGGATTATAGGTTTGTAACATGACATTTCCACCTCGTTGACTACGCCCTGAACGACCTGAAATTTGTGTTAGCAATTGAACAACACGTTCGGTTGCTCGAAAATCTGGCAAAGACAGTCCCATATCAGCACAAAGGACAGCCGCTAATAATACATTTGGAAAATCATGCCCTTTGGCAACAATTTGTGTTCCAACCAAAATATCAATAGTTCCTTGTTGGAATTGATTTAAAATATCATGCAGTTTAGTCCCCTTCGAACTGTCTTTGTCTAGTCGTTCTATCGTGGCATCAGGATATTGCTTTGTCACTCCTTCCATCAATTTTTCAGTGCCAATACCTTTTCGAATAATTGTATTTTTATTACACGAATCACAATAAATTTTTGGCGTACAAGCATAATCACAATAATGACATATCGTCTGCTCTCGATGTTGATGATAAGTGAGAGAAACATAACAATCTGGACATGTGTCAATATATCCACATTCAGAACACAGTATAAATGTTGAAAAACCACGTCGATTTAACAACAAAATAACCTGCCCTTTTTCTTTGAGAACTCCTCGTATTGCATTATCTAAAGGAGCTGTAATCATTGATTCTTTATTGGGATGAAAACGTTTAAGATCGATAACATCAACATGAGGCAATGTTGATGCTGTAGCGCGTTTTTTTAGTGTAAGCATTTGATAACGACCTGTCTGAGCCCAATGATATGTTTCTATAGAAGGTGTTGCCGATCCAAGAACACAAGGAATATTGGCATGTTTGGCACGCATCAATGCAACATCACGACCATGATAACGTACATTTGTATCTTGTTTAAACGAACTATCATGTTCTTCATCAACAATGATGATACCGATATTGGTCATCGGTGCATAAATCGCAGAACGAGTACCTAATGCAATGCGTGCTTTACCCTCTTTGAGACGATACCATTGATCGAAACGTTCTCCATCGCTTAATCCACTGTGTAAAAGAGCCACATCATCGCCAAAACGTTTATAAAACGTCATACTAAGTTGTGGTGTTAATGAAATTTCAGGCACCAATATAATAGCACATTTCCCCTGTTGAAGAACTTTTTCAATGAGATGTAGGTAAACTTCTGTTTTTCCACTGCCCGTTACACCATAAATCAAGAAGGATTTAAATTCATCGAGAGAATGGCAAATAGAATCAAAAGTTTTTTGTTGTTCTTTATTTAAGCAATGTTTTGTTTCTGGCTTATCATTAGCTTGCTTTAATGACATTTCCCATGCATTGCGATTGATTTTTTTACGCTCCATCTTTACTAAACCATCTTTAATTAAGTTTCGGAGATGTGATGACGCATTGGGCATAAGATTTTTCAAAACTGACACCTCAATACGCCCTCCACTTTGTTGTATTTGTTCAAAAACAGCCCGTCGTTTCAAAGCACGTTTTAACAAAACAATAGCTTGAGATTCATTTTGTAAAACAGCAACCATGCTTGTTTTTTCTTGAACTCTTGACTGATAATTTCTGGTGTCAATGGTTAATAACCCTAACGCAACTAACCTATTGAGTCTTGCCATTGGTATTTTATGTTTTTTCAATATCTTCAAAGAAGCTTTGCCTTTGAACGTTTCAACAATATGAAGTGCCTTTTTATCCATAGCGTTTAATTTTGTATCAGTACTATATTGCTCATTGGTTAAAGAAACCGTTGCATCTATCGTCATCGTACTACCTACAGGTAATGCTAACCGGAGCACTTCTCCAAGAGGGGCATGATAATAGTCGGATATCCAACGACAAAGCTTGATAATTTCTGGATAGATCATCGGATTGAAATCAATAATACTGTCGATATCTCGAAATCTTTTAATATGAGATGGCGCTGTTTGAACAACATCAACAACGACACCTTGTATCGATTGTGACCCAAGACGAACAAGAACACGTGAACCTATATGAGGAATAGAATCTGTTGAAGACTTGTAGAAAAACGTTTGAAACAAAGGCAATGCAACAGCAACTTCAACAAAGACATGTTCTTGATCTGTCATGAATTAATTAATTTATTGATCAAGAACATGTTTTATAGCATTGGCAATATGATCACGCATCAAAGCATGTTTTAAACTAGCTTGCATATAACCCAGTGGCTGTCCAACATCATAACGTTCACCTTCAATGTGTTTTGCAAACACAGATGTTTTCAAAACATTCAATGCATCGATCAAATGAATTTCACCATCCACTCCTGATGTTGTTTGTTTGAGTCCATCAAAAACATCTGTCGTAAAAATATATCTTCCAATGACTGCCTGTGTTGATGATGGTTTTTGTGGTTTTTCAATGAGTTCTGACACCGCAATGAGACCATTGCCTGATTCTGTCCCTGAAACAATTCCATAATTCGATGCTGTTTCCAATGGCACATCATAAACACCTAACAAAGGAGCCTTGATCTCATCATAAATACACATGAGTTGACCTATCGCAGGTTTTTTTTCATTATAAATAAGTTCATCAACTAAAAGAACAGCAAAACAATTCTCTTTGATTTCTGATTCAGCCATTAAAATAGCATGTCCCAATCCCAATGGTTCCTTCTGTTCGACAAAGACAATCTCTACCCTGTTAGAAAATCGATTGATTTTATCAGCAAATATTTCACGATTACTATTGTTGAGTTTTGTTTCTAATTGTTGATCGAATGAAAAATGATTGACAATAACATCTCCATGCCGACCAATAACGATGACAATTTTTTCAATGCCCGAATCAATTGCTTCATCAATAATAAATTCAATAATTGGTTTATCCACAATCGGAAGCATGGCTTTAGGTATTGCTTTAGTTGCAGGCAAAAATCGACTCGAAAATCCTGCGGCCGGAATAATAGCAGTACGTAAATTCATGATTGATCAATAGTATCACTAAACTTATCATTCATCCCATAGACAAATTGAAGAACAACAGCTACGGCTTCGTATAATGCTTCAGGAATGGCTTCACCAGGTGTTGTATCTACCAAAGCCCGGGCTAATGGAACATCTAAATAAATAGGCACATCATATTGTCGTGCGACGTCTTTAATGAGCTTTGCTGTCAAGCGATACCCTGAAGCCATAACAATAGGTGCATGCATGTTTTCTTTGTCATAACGAATAGCAACGGAAACATGGTCAGGGTTGACAATGATACAGTCAGCATCTTTAACACTGGTGATCATTTGATGTTGTGATAGCTCTCTATGAAGTCTCTGACGATGTGCTCGATGATGCGGATCTCCTTCCATTTCTCGATGCTCTCGTTTGATTTCTTCATGTGTCATTTTTAGGCGATGACGATGACGATATTTTTGCCAAAAATAATCACCCACTCCAGTCACAAGATAAAACAACATGACCCCAATGAGAATATGAAATGCCGTTCTTTCAATCCAACGCATTGACAAAGCAATAGATGCCGTAGACAGCCGAGAAGCTTCTTCAATGTAACGACTCAATACAAGGGATACAATCCAAACTGAGCAGATAATTTTTAACAAAGATTTTGAAAGATCAAACCACAGATCAAGAGAAATCAAACGTTTCAATCCAGATACAAAGTTGATTCGTTCAAAATTCAACTCCAATGGACGAAACGTCAATAAAGGTCCTATCTGAATATAACCTGCAATAAGTGCGGAAAAAAATGCAATAACAACAACAGGCATAGTGACTTTGCCTATAAACAACATGGCATCGATCCAAGAATAAGATGTTCTTATTATTTGATCATGTTCAGCTGCATAAAGAATACGTTGTTCAAACCATGAAAGAATGGTCTGCCCTATCCAAGGAACAAAAAAGAACAATGCCAACACTGTGGCACAAAATACAATAGCAGATGTTAAATCATTGCTCTTTGCAACATTCCCTTTTTTGCGCGCATCAGCAATACGTTTTGAAGTTGGTGGCAGTGTTGGGTTTTTCCCTGATTTTTGAGATGACATCTGCTATTTCCAATAACCAATCATTTGATAAATTCGTTCAATACTCTTATCAAATTCATCGACAAGTATTGAAGAAAGTATCGACAAAGAAATTAAAACACCCAAAACCCCAATGATTGATTTCAAGGGAAGACCTACA
>JABAAV010000130.1 GCA_014238595.1 Myxococcales bacterium
CGCTACCACTCGATGTCTTGACAGTCTATGGGACGTCCCCTTTGGCGAATGATCGTAAAAGTCATTCAACCATGATGCTTGGCTTGATAGCACAAAGATACATTCAACGTCCGAAGTTATGAAGTGAACGTTGAATTTACATATGTATCATGGGTAAATCATGGGTAAATCAAGAACAATCATATGAATGATTGAGGTTCATTGAAACAAGGTGGTGAGCCAATGATTTTTCGATTTTCACAGCATAGCCAGCTTTCTACAACACGAATGAAACAAGATGCATAACGTTGTTCGTCCCGATTGTTGAATTGTAATATCGGCATTGAACACAGTCCCGTATCAGCGAACATGCGATTGTTTAAGCATCATTGAGGGGCGATTCAAAATGACTCAATCCCACGAATACAAAAGAAAATAGTCATTCCTCTTGGTTTTTTAACCATAAAGAAGAACGCCTACACTCTCTTTTCGCATTAATCATTCATTTAAGAAGTAAACTGTAGCTGATTCAAATATAAATGATTTGGTGTTACAAAAGTGGTATGATCAAAATTGATTTTCACATGCATACGGTGGCTACCTCAAGTGATGCCTCGTTTGAATTTTCTCTAGGGAGCCTAAAGGGTTACGTTTCTTCGGCCAAGCTAGATGCGATTGCAATTACAAATCATAACATGTTCGATCTGGAGCAATTTAAGGAAATCAAAGAAGAGCTAGAGATATTCGTTTATCCGGGTATTGAGATTGATATAGATAAGGGACATATGCTGTTAATTTCAGATGGAACTAATCTGGATGATTTCTCTGAAAAGTGTGCAAAGGTTTTTCAGGATAATTCAACGAAAACTGACTGTATTGATGTAGATACTCTGCACAGTATATTTTCAAATCTATCTCAATATATTCTCATCCCTCACTATGATAAACGTCCTCGCGTGCCACAGAAAACGATTGATCAATTGAAAAAATATATTACTGCGGGAGAAGTCCAGAGTCCTAAAAAATTCATGTATTGCAAAAAAAATGAGGAGAGTTTGGTTCCTGTGTATTTTAGTGACAGCAGAATATCAACGAAGATGGATGCTATATCGGTGCGACAAACGTACTTAAAGTGTGGAGATGCAGAATTCCCATCTTTAAAGAACGCTCTGAATGACAAAGATAAAGTGGCACTTTCAGCTGATGAAGTAGGAAAACTTTTCAAAGTTTTTGAAGATGGCCAGAAGTTGATTTGTGGTTTGAATGTTGTTTTAGGAAAGCGATCATCTGGAAAATCGCATACCTTGGATAAAATTAGCAATCAGTTTGAACACACACACTATATAAAACAATTTTCACTTGTGGAAAGGAATGAGAAGGATGATGAGAAAAAATTCAATCAAATGCTGCGCGATGGAGAAAGTGAGCTTACACATGAATATTTGGGTGATTTGCAAAACGTGATTAACGATCTTGTTAAAGTAAATATTGATGATGATGAGCGCGCTATTGGTGATTATGTTGAATCTTTGTTGAAATATGCGAAGGACTCTGAACGCCATGATACATTTTCTAAGGCTAGGTTATTTAGTGAAGAACAATACTCACTACCAACCCAAAATGGCTTGAAAAATTTAATAGCCTCAACGCAAAATCTTATCGAGAACAAGGAATTTAAGAGTGTCATCAAAAAACACCTAACTATAGATTCTCTGAAGAAATTAATTGTGGATTTGATGCAACAGCACTCCAAAAGGGAAGCTGATTGCCGTAATAAAACTTGGATAAACGAATTGATTGTTGAGATTCAGCAGAATCTTGATACGCGTACTGCAAGCACTCGTGTTAAGGATGTGGAATTATATAATATCGTTCTAAATCAAGCGAAAGTGAAACAATTTGAGCGTGTGGTAAAAAATGCTCGTAAAGATAAAATTATTTGCCGAAAACATATGCAGAGATTTGAAATTGTAGCGAAAGCCAAGCCTTTTGAGAGCGTGAGAGCGCTAAAGAAAGTTAGTAAAACAAATGAAAGTTTCAGTAATGCTTTCTCTAAATATGACGATCCATATGATTTCCTCAAAGGATTGAAGGACATGGATGGAATATCAGAGGCTGATTATTATAAATATTTCGTCGAAATTGAATATAATATTTACAATGAGGATGAGCATAAGATTTCTGGTGGAGAAAGAGCGGAGTTTAATTTGTTGCAAGCAATACAAGACGCTCAAAAATACGACATGCTTCTTATAGATGAGCCTGAATCATCCTTTGACAACTTATTTTTAAATTTAACTGTAACAGCTACAAAACGCCCTGATTTATCGGTTTTGTCTAAATAGGCTTCTTTGATTACCTCTACTATTCCAACAATTTCTTTTCCAATATTTGAATGATAAAAAAAACAAAGGTCTCCTTTTTTCATACTTTTTAAATTTTTAGCAGCTTGATAATTTCT
>JABAAV010000131.1 GCA_014238595.1 Myxococcales bacterium
CATTTCATTCGGTGATATTTGGCTACGTGATACAGGCCCTATCTTTGCTGTTGAAAAAAACCAATTGCATGCGTTGTGTTTTTCTTGGACAGGTTGGGGTGGAAAATATATGTTGAAACATGACAACACGGTTAGTCAATCCATCACAGATCGTTCAGAGGCAATCGGTCATACGGTGCCATTTCCATTAGAAGGTGGATCGGTTGATTTTGATGGAGAAGGCACTTGTTTAACAACATGGAAATGTCTCAATAACCGCTCTCCACAACAAACAAAACAAGACTTTGAAGAACAATTGAAACGCTATCTTTCCGTGAAAAAAATATTGTGGTTACATCATGGATTAATCAATGATCACACAGATGGTCATGTTGACACCTTGGCAAGATTTGTTGCACCCAATGTTGTCCTGTGTATGAAGCCTCATTCAAAACAAGATCCCAACTATGATACATTGACTGCTGTTTATAATGAGCTTTCGGAAATGACCGATCACACAGGGAAACACCTTCGTATCATTACTATACCAACACCTGGTTCTATTTTTGCATCAAACCAAACACTCATGCCTGCGAGCTATCTAAATTTTTATATTGGCAATCGTACAGTGGTTATACCTTCCTTTGATCTCCCACAAGATAAAATCGTTACCGATGTTATGAAAACAGTGTTTCCTCAACGACGGATTGTTGCTATCAATGCACGAAGATTATTAACAGGTGGGGGAGCCTTTCATTGTATCACCTGCCATCAACCCAAACTTTTTTCATCATAACCACCTATGTCTAATCAAACTTGTTTAATCGCGGCCATACAAATGGCTATGGTCAATGATGAAGCAATCAATATTGAAAAATCATTGTCATATATTCAAGAAGCAGCCACTCAAGGAGCACAGATCATTGTTCTTCCTGAATTGTTTTCAGGGCATTATTTTCCTAAAACACAAGATGATACTTTTTTTCGCCATGCATTTCCTCTTAACAATCATCCATGGATGAATCGTTTCACAACGCTTGCGAAAAAGCTCAACGTTGTTCTTCTTGTTTCTTTTTTTGAAGAGGAGACACCTGTCTATTACAATAGCGTTGCCGTCATTGATGCTGATGGATCAATCCTAGGCACATATCATAAAAGTCACATTCCTGATGGACCTGGCTATCAAGAAAAGTTCTATTTTTGTCCTAGCAATAGTGGTTTTACTGTTTGGCAAACACACTTTGGTCGGCTTGGTGTTGGTATTTGTTGGGATCAATGGTTTCCTGAAGCAGCAAGAGCGTTTTGTTTACAAGGTGCTGATATGCTTTTTTATCCAACAGCCATTGGAAGTGAACCCTCTGATCCAACACTGCATACCAAAAACATGTGGCAACGTGTCATGATTGGACATGCTGTTGCTAACATGACACCTATCATTGCCGCTAACCGTATTGGCATTGAAGATACACAATCTTTTTATGGGCATTCTTTTATTGTAAATCATCAAGGAGAATATCTTGCTGAACTTGATGACAAAACAGAAGGTATTGCCATTGCATCAATCGATCTTCAGAAAGTAAAACAAGATCGTGCTAGTTTTGGATTGTTTCGAGACCGAAGACCTGATCTGTACCAACCATTACTCCAATTCACCACAACCCCCTAACATGTTTGACAAAGGATTTTAGTATGACTGACACATATATTAACACTCACAATAACGAAGGTATTGGCATTATTGAATTAACAAATCCTCCTGCAAATGCTTATTCCTATGCCATGTTTCAACAAATGGATGCTGCTATCTTAGAAGCAAGAATGGATGATTCTATCCATGTTATTTTGCTTCGTGGACAAGGAGATAAATTCTTTTCTTCGGGCGCAGACATTGCTATGCTCAAAACAGCAACACCTTCTTTTAAATATAATTTTTGTCTTCATGCCAATGAAACATTGTTGCGATTAGAACAAACTCCGAAACTTGTTATTGCAGCCATCAATGGACATTGTGTTGGTGGTGGACTTGAAATTGCATTGGCAGCTGATATTCGCATTGCCAAAGAGGAAGGTTTAAAAATCGGAATGCCTGAAATAACATTAGGGGTTCTTCCTGGTACTGGAGGCACACAACGACTGTCACGACTCCTTGGCAAATCCAAAGCTATCGATCTTATGATCCAAGGTACACTGTGTTCCCCACAGGAAGCCTTAGCGATGAATCTTATCAATGCCGTTTTTCCTGCACACTCATTTAATGACAATGCCATCGACTATGCCAAACAATTTCTTCCACCACATAAAGCCTCTAAAGCTGTTGGTGCAATTAAACGTGCCGTACAAACAGGATTAGAAACATCACTCTCTTCAGGGCTTGCATTAGAACGTGAATTACAACAACAACTCTTTACTTCAGATGATGCAACACATGCCATTGCTGCATACCTCAATAAAGA
>JABAAV010000132.1 GCA_014238595.1 Myxococcales bacterium
ATTCCTCGGTTATCACCGCTACGTTCTTCTAAATAATGTAATCAACATGTCACGTAAAAATTCCTCTTTAATCATTGAAAAGAACATTCGGATCAGGATTTATATTATATCCGCTCTCTTATGGGTTAGCATCGTAGGGTTAGTCGTTGTCGCCTATCGTGTACAAATAACACACGGAAAAGAGTATGTATCAAAAGCAGATCTTCAACATCTTCGCAATGTCGCTATTTCTTCATCACGAGGTATTATCTATGATCGTAATCAATCACCCTTAGCCGTCACCGATGAAGTTTACTCCGTGATTGCCAATCCCAAAGCCATCACAGACCCTATTCATACAGCAAAAAAACTAACGACACTGATCAACGATCTCAATGTCAAACGGCTTGAAAAACGTTTGGCATCTTCTCGTTATTTTGCATGGATCAAACGACATATCGATAACAAAACAGCACAGAACATTAAAAAAGAAAAACTTAAAGGCATTCAACTCATCAAAGAGCCACGACGTTTTTATCCTGAACGCAAACTTGCAGGCACTGTTTTGGGTTTTGCTGATCGAGATAACAACGGCATTGATGGTATCGAATTATCCTTAGATTCTATTTTAAACAGCTCTGTTTTACATCATCGTGCAGTCCGTGATGTTCGTGGACGAACAATGCTCAAAGCATTATCGTCCGTTGATGAAATTACACACACAGAACCTTCCGTTACATTGACACTCGATCGTGTTATTCAATTTATTGTTGAACGTGCATTGCAAGAGGCTATACAAAAATATGAAGCCTCTTCTGGTTCAGTGGTTATCATTAATATTGCTGATGGAAGCCTTTTAGCTTTAGCCTCATTCCCCACATATAATCCGAACAATCCCTCAAAAGATGTCCTTCTTGGGGCACGCAACCGTATGATTACAGACACTTATGAAACAGGTTCCGTAATGAAAGTTTTTACACTGGCAAGCGCACTGGAGGCTGGTGTTGTCACTCCCGATACACGCATTAATGTACATAATGGGCGTTTCCGCGTAAGCACAACAATTATTCGTGATGTCTATAAAAATAAATCTCTAACGATTGGTGGAATCTTAAAACGTTCTTCTAATGTTGGATCGGTCAAAGTGGCACAACAACTTGGAGCACAACCGCTTTATGAATCCCTTGTTGCTTTTGGGTTTGGGAAAAAAACAGGCATTCGATTGCCAGGTGAACGTCACGGAAAATTAAAACCCTTTAAAACATGGAGCACATTAGATTTAGCATCCATCTCTTTTGGTTATGGAATAACAACAACAGTTTTGCAACTCGCATCCGCCATCAGTGTTATCGGTGCTAAAGGCATATTACATACACCGCATATTATTCAATCCATGACAAATCACGATGGAATCATTGAAATACCCGAACGGAAACCTTCTCGACCGATTATTTCAGAAAAAACAGCCTCACAAATGTTAACGATGCTACATTCAGTTTTTGACAAAGGAAAACAAGGCGGAACAGCACAAAATATATCGATCAAGGGCTATGATGCAGGAGGAAAAACAGGGACATCATTCAAAGTTGATCCAGACACAAAACAATACGATCATAAACGATATCTCGCCTCATTTATTGGGCTTGCCCCTATCCAAAATCCTTTAATTGCTATTGCCATTCTTATTGATGAACCCAAAGGAAAATTTCATTCTGGTTCAACAGTAGCAGGCCCTGTTTTTAAACGTATTGTTGAAGAAACACTACGTTATCTCAATGCGCCGATGTATAAAAAAAAATCCGCGTCAACAACTACCAACGTCACCTCCAGAGCAATTATACAAGCATCAATTCCCCTATCTCATGAAACACCTGTATTAAAACAAACACAACCATCCTTGAATATTCAAGACACAACCGTAGTCCCTAATTTTACAGGCATGAATTTAAGACAAGCACTGACTCTTTCCAAAAAAACAGGACTATCCATCACCACTGAAGGTACAGGTCTTGTCATTGATCAATCCATCGCGTTCGGAACAACCATCACAACAAACACTTGTCATCTTATTTTACGTTATCCGGAACAGCCATGAAATTATCAGAAATTCTTTTACCACTAACAGGTTGTTGGAATTCCAATGCCATAGATCAAACATCAATAGAGATCGGCGCGCTATGTGATGATTCACGGCACGTGAAAACAAATGATTTATTTGTTGCGATTCGTGGTCTCAATACGGATGGTCATGAACATCTTTTACAAGCACAACAACTTGGAGCAATCGCTGCCGTTGTAGAGACCGCTATAGATACCGTTGATATTCCACAATTTATTGTTAAAGACTCTTCATATGCATTAGGAATTCTTGCCGCCACAATTCAAAACAATCCAAGCCAAGAATTAACGCTTAT
>JABAAV010000133.1 GCA_014238595.1 Myxococcales bacterium
AGTGAATCAGACTCGTAAGATCTCAACAGCATTTCAGGAAGGAACACATCGGTAACAGATGTGACATCTGACACCTTTTTTTGAATGATTTGTTTGTTATTGTCACGATCATCTTGCTTTGAATGTTTTGATGATTGTGTGCCGGGTTGAACAACATTGGTGTTGATTACATCGTTGGTATTTTTGACAGGAACTGCGGCTTTATTCGATACAGCTTTGTCCGATACAACTTGATCCGACACAGCTTTATCTGACACAGCTTTATCCGACACAGTTTTGTCCGACACAGTTTTGTCCGATACAGCTTTATCCGACACAGTTTTATCCGATACAGCTTTTGTATTTGTTTCTTTGTCATTGTTCTTTGTGACATTGGTTGTTGTTTTTTCAACAGATTCACTTTGTGCTTGTTCCATCACGTTAATGATCGAGTTATTTTCACGCCAAACGAAAACGTAAAGATTCAAAAAAATCAGGATTAAAATGACACTAATCAAAAACCCTTTCCCTTGTTTACGATGTGATGGAGCAGGGGAATGCTTATATGTTGATGAATTCGACATAGATGATCAATAATGGACATGATTGCCTAACATGGGTTTGCTTCTTGTGCAAAACTATGTCTTTTTCTTGTGTATACTTTGTGTTTTGTGTATTTAATCTTCTTGCCCTCGGGCACCTAACCAAGCACAATCCATCTATATAATGCCAAAACAAACAAAACGCCGTACACAATCGAAAAAACAGCTCTTGATTGAAGATTATCAAGCACCTGAAGCATCATTGCAGCAAGAAGCCCATCGCCGTTATTTGACTTACGCCATGAGCGTCATTACGTCACGAGCCTTGCCTGATGTCCGTGATGGACTTAAACCCGTGCATCGACGCGTTCTGTTTGCCATGTGGGCAGATGAACATTTATACCCCACAGCGAAACATCGCAAAAGCGCCAAAGTCGTTGGTTCAGTGATCGGACGTTATCATCCTCATGGTGATGTGGCTGCCTACGAAGCCATGGTTCGTATGGCACAACCATTCTCTTTACGTGAACCTTTAGTCGAAGGTTCAGGCAATTTTGGTTCTATTGATGGTGATTCAGCGGCTGCCTATCGTTATACCGAATGTCGACTGATGCCCATTGCTATGGAGCTTCTCACAGAACTCAAGCAAAACACCGTATTGATGCGACCCAATTATGACGCCACCACCCAAGAACCTGTCGTATTACCAGCTCGGTTTCCTAATTTATTGGTCAATGGTGCAACAGGTATTGCTGTTGGTCTTGCGACACATATTCCACCACATAATCTCAACGAGCTTATCAACGCGTTAGTGGCACTCATTGACAATCCTAAAATGACCGTCAAAGACCTATTGTCCCATGTCAAAGGTCCTGATTTTCCTATGGGTGGTCAACTCATCACTACAAAAGAGACATTACTTCAATGTTATCAAACAGGACAAGGTGCTTTATCTGTGCGCAGTGAACACAGCATTGAGACACCTGCACGCGGAATAACACAGATTATCATTACATCGATTCCTTATGCTGTGACCACAGCAAGCATTGTTGAAAAAACAGCTGAGCTCGTGTTGTCTAAAAAATTGATGCAGATTGTGGATATTCGTGATGAATCTACGACCAAGTTACGTCTTGTTATTGAACTCAAAAAGGGCGTGGATGTAAATATGGTGATGTCGTATTTATATAAACACACACCATTACAAACAACATTCCATGTCAATCTCACATGTTTAGTTCCTTCATCCAATGAAGGAGAAGTCAGTAAACCGAAACGATTAAATCTCAAAGAAATGCTTTCGCATTATTTAGATGCACGTTACCTCACAATCCGAAAAAGACTCACCTATCAACTTGAAACATTGAAAGAACGTTGTCATATTTTAGAAGGCTTTGGCATTCTTTTTAATGACCTTGATAAAGCCATTGCTGTTATTCGAAAAAGTGGCGACAAAACAAAGGCAGCAAAAACATTGATTTCAATGTTCAAGATAGATGAATTGCAAGCTGATGCTATCTTAGAATTAAAACTTTATAAAATATCAAAACTTGAAATACAAACGATTCGAGATGAACTGACGAAAAAACAAACCGAAATTAAACACATCGAATCCATATTAAAAAGCAAAACTAAGTTCGCAAATCTTGTCAAAAAAGAATTTCTTCAAGTTGCCGAAGATTACGGCAATCCACGACGTACAAAAATCAAAAAACCAGCTCCAGAGAAAACGTTTGACTCTGAAGATTATATTATCCATGAAGATGCACAGGTCATCATTACTCATGACATGTGGATTAAACGAGTACGTGAATCTAAAGATC
>JABAAV010000134.1 GCA_014238595.1 Myxococcales bacterium
CTGATGTCGTCGTAGGCATCATTCACACCACATCATCTGTTGATCACAAATTAAAGGAGATTTTTATGAATTGTTTTAAAATACTTACTTCAACCGCAGTACTTGCCGTTTCCATTCTTATAGCCCCTGTGGTTGCTGATGCAAAACCAGGACATCCTAACACCCCAGAACACAACACGACATGCCAAGAATGTTTGCATCCCAGCACTGATGCTCACAGAGCAGCATGCCCGGAATGTGTCCTTCCAGACGAAGCAATGATGTCAGAAACATCTGCATGGTTCCGTGTCGATAATGATTCAAGCGGTTTGCTTCTTTGGTTCGGTGCAAGTCATCCTTTAAGCGATGCCATTGATTTAGCAACAGACATTACAATGTCGAGTCAAACAGGACGTTTTGATCTTGGTGTCAACGCACGTCTTGGTGATGTCATCTTAACACCTATGGTCGGTGTCGAATTCAACTGGGAAGCTAACAGTCTAGGTTCTTCTCGAAGCGTTGTTGATGCCATTGTTCCTCAACTATATGCGACCTACATGATGGATAAAATTCATGCTGAGCTATGGACAGAAGCATCATTGAACAGTCTCATCAATGATACTCCACGTAATAATGCAGATCTAATTCGTTCGTCACGCACCCTCGTTTATAGTGACATTGATGTTTATTTTCGCGCATTTGCTCTCTATGGTGTTCATGATGCCATCAAAATCGGTCCTCAAGTTGAGGGTGATTTTTGGGCAGTCACCCAAGATACTACAGACAGCGATCTCGAAACATTATATGTCGGTGGACGCGCCAATGTTAACTACACTGACAACAGCACCCTTGGTATCTTTGTCGGTTACGAAACCTTAGACAAAAATGATATCGCTGCAGATAACGCATTAAGTGCTCTTGCTGCTCGTTTGACCTTTGTTCATACATGGTAGTCATCTGTATCAATCATATTATTAAGTAACACCCATCGGGGGGTATCTGATCTGTCCATACAAATGGATGTATCGATATCTCCCGATTTTATTTTATTCTGAAGTATCCTCAATTCATCCATCATTAACATGCTCATTGCCATTACTTTGATAGCGTTAGGGTTTATCCCAATGGTAAGACGCTGTTATCAATCCATCTTTTACGTCATTAAACACAGTGTTCGCCGTTTATTCGGTGTTCCTACACCACGTGTATTACGACATTTTTGCGAAGATATGGGTCCTATCTTTGTTAAATTTGGGCAAATCATTGCATCTTCAGAAGGGTTATTCCCACCCCAGTATGTCACGGAATTTCAACAATGCCTCGATAACGTTGCTCCGATGAAAACCCACAAAGCAATAGAGATTCTTAGAACCGAGCTTGGACCGGATAAATTTTCAAAACTCTCGCTAACATTAAAACCCATTGCGAGTGCATCAATTGCTCAAGTTTATTCAGGCATTTTAACCATAGATGATCAGGAAAAAGATGTCGTTATCAAAATTCAACGACCTAACTTGATGAAACAAGCACACCAAGATTTGAATATCATGCATATCTTGGCACGAGTGACATCAGCACTGAGCAAAAGAGTATCCATGTTTAATCCTGTGGGCATGATTGATGATTTACGAAACAACCTTGAATCAGAACTCGATTTTGAAAAAGAGGCCGCACACATCCATCAATTCAATACAATCATGACTAAGCTTTCGTATTCTGAAATTCATGCACCTAAAACATATGACCATTTCTGTACCAAACAAGTCTTAGTCCTTGAACGCTTTTATGGAACACATATCAACGATATTGCTACATTAAAAAATCGTGCACTTAATTTAGAACATCTTTTAGAACAAGGCATTCGTTCGTGGATAGAATCCACGTTATATCATGGCTTTTTCCATGCCGATGTTCATGCAGGCAATATGCTTATTTTAGATAATGGACATATCGGTTTTGTAGATTTTGGCATTGTCGGACATTTGAATGATCAAGAAAAAAACCTTGTCATCGATTATATGACCAATCTAACCACACAGAATTACGAAGGATTAGCCCATACGATTTTAGCGATGGTCAACAATAATAAAGATGTAGACATGCCTACATTTATTCATGAACTCAGAGAAGTTTGTACACCCTTGTTAACAACGAATATGGCTGAAATGTCTTATGGAAGTTTTTTGCCCGAAATTTCACGTGTTGCCATGCGTTATCATCTCAAAATGCCACAAGAATTTTTGTTGTTAAGTAAGCAAATTCTTTATTTTGATCGATACGCAAAACAGTTAGCCCCCAATCTGCAACTTTTCACCATTG
>JABAAV010000135.1 GCA_014238595.1 Myxococcales bacterium
GTTTAATGACTGCTGGACTATTTTTTGCATTGGATATGTTATTTGTCCGCCGCAATTCACAAAATATTAGTGACTACGGTGGTCTATGGACACAAATGCCTGTGTTTTGTGGTTTGTTTTTGATTATTGTTCTTGGCAATCTTGGATTGCCTAGCCTTGCTGGTTTCATCGGAGAGTTTTTAATATTAATTGGAATGTTTGATTCATCGACGATGGCCTTGGGTGTGGTGTTTGCATCGTTAGCTACAGTATCTGTGATTATTACTGCTGTATATTTGTTATCAATGTTCAATACAATCGCATTTGGAAAAGCAGACAAAGAGCAAACATTCAAGGATATTGGATGGCATGAACGCAGTATATTAATACCGATCGTTGCACTCATTTTTATCTTAGGTATTTTTCCAAATACTATTTTAAATTCATTGAATAGTTCAGTGGATGATTATGTTGAATTTTTCGAAGAACGTTCAACACTGCCCCTATACGATGAGCCACATGTTATTTCTGCTATTTCTGATAGTCTCGAAAGGTCATTGTGAAATACTGGATTGACTTGCAATGGCAAATGCCATCAATACTGTTAACCCTCTGTGTCTTTGTTATGCTTTTAGCGGATGCTTGGGACAAGCAACGTGCATTGTTTGGCATTGCAATGACAGGCGTTGTCTCTGGCATTGCCACAGCGATCTATTTTTGGGGTAAAATTGGTGGGCGCACAATAACAACCATGAATGACATGGTTGTGGTTGATTCCTTAGGTTATCTGTTGACCATCTTGATCTGCGTGGTTCTTGGCGCAACATTATTGGTTGGACGAGAGCATCGGATCAGACATGATTTGTTGTCCAGCGAATTCTATATTTTGTCATTGTTAATAGGCGTTGGAATGTTATTGGTTATACAATCGGGTGATTTAATAACGTTTTTTATTGGTGTTGAAATGATGTCGTTGGGCATTTATGTGTTGATTGTTGCTAATCGACAGTCTCACTTCCAAACCGAAGCAGGTCTTAAATATGTTTTAATTGGTGGGCTTTCAACAGCCATTTTATTGTATGGCATCGCGTTTATCTATGGTGCGACAGGAAGCACGAATTTACATGTTATCAGTGGTACCGAGATAGCTAATCAAAGCGTATTACTGAAATTAGGCGTTACGTTTTTATTGGCTGCTTTTGCGTTTAAAATATCGGCGGTTCCATTTCATATGTGGATCCCTGATGTGTATCAGGCAGCAATAGCACCGACCGGTATGTTGATGGCAACAGGGATTAAGATTGCTGTCTTTGGAGGGATGCTCCGTATCTTTGGTGATACACTGTATCATCCATTTCTTGCACATGGTGATACGGGCTGGTCAACTATTCTAGCTGTGATTTCTGTTATTACTCTCACCGTTGGTAATCTTTGTGCAATGAAACAAACTAATATCAAACGTATGTTAGGGTATTCGTCCATTGCACATGCTGGAATCATTTTATTAGCTGTTGCAGCATTTCCTTGGGATGGCTATGCAGAAACATCGGCATCGTTTTTGTATTATCTGGTTGCATATACCTTGGCTGCGGTGGGTGTGTTTTCGATTGTGTCGTGGTTTTCTGATCCTGTATATGATCGATCCTTTATCAGTGATTGGACAGGGTTTTCAAAAACCAACCCTCGGGTTGCCTTTGCAATGATGATTTGTTTGCTTTCATTGGGAGGAATGCCGCCGACAGCAGGGTTTTTAGGAAAGGTTTTTATTTTTGAATCAGCATTGTCAGCGGGTATCAGTCCTTGGATTGTTGGTATTGCTATTTTGAATACGGCTATTTCCGTCGTTTATTATTTTCGCATCGTGGTTGTCATGTATATGAAAGATTCATTTGAGCCGCATGTGTTGTCACACTCTAAAGTCATGTCTTCTGTGGTGTTTTGCTCAACAACATTAGTGTTATTGTTGAGTGTCTTGTGTGGATTATGGTTTTCTGTGGTGAGTTAATGATGATATCTGTTATCACAATGAGTAATCCTGACGTGACGACTTTGTAAAAAAGTCTGTTGCTGAAGTGTTCAATAAGCCGAGTTCTGTTCCGATTGAAATCAATCGGTTGGAGTCATTCATCTAGACAATCCATTACTGAATTGTTCATAGCAACCAACCCGAAGTCATAACGTGGGCAACGCGACTTTCTACTTGGTCTTGCTCCCGGTGGGGTTTACCCTGCC
>JABAAV010000136.1 GCA_014238595.1 Myxococcales bacterium
TCCACAGGAGATAACATCCATGAAACAAGAGAATGGATCATTCGTCGATCTCCAGTGCCCATTGGCACTGTGCCTATTTACCAAGCACTTGAAAAAGTAAATGGCGTCCCAGAAGATTTAACATTGGATGCCTTTATTGAGACTTTAGTCGAGCAAGCTGAACAGGGTGTTGATTATTTTACGATTCATGCAGGAGTGTTGCTTCATCATATTCCAATGACGTCAAAACGTCTTACAGGTATTGTATCGCGTGGTGGATCTATTATGGCAAAATGGTGTTTGGCGCATCACAAAGAAAACTTTTTATACACAGGGTTTGATCGTATTTGTGAGGTTATGAAACGCTATGATGTGTCGTTTAGTTTAGGGGATGGCTTGAGACCTGGTTGTATTGCGGATGCTAATGATGAGGCACAGTTTGCCGAGCTCAAAGCATTAGGTGAGCTTACCCAAAAAGCATGGTCACATGATGTTCAAGTTATGATTGAAGGTCCGGGCCATGTTCCTATGCACAAAATTGAAGAAAATGTGACAAAGCAACTTAAAGAATGTCATGAGGCACCGTTTTATACCTTGGGACCTTTAGTCACTGATATTGCACCTGGATATGACCATATTACTTCAGCTATCGGGGCTGCTATGATCGGATGGTATGGGACAGCGATGCTTTGTTATGTGACTCCGAAAGAACATTTAGGATTGCCTAATAAAGAAGATGTTAAAGAAGGTATGATTGCTTATAAGATTGCTGCACATGCTGCCGATTTAGCAAAAGAACACCCTGGCGTTCAGGAACGTGATGATGCGTTGTCACGTGCTCGTTTTTCGTTTCGTTGGGATGATCAATTCCGTTTATCTCTTGATCCTGATAAAGCGCGTGCTTTTCACGATGCAACATTACCTGCGCCCGCGGCTAAGGATGCTCATTTTTGTTCCATGTGTGGACCTAAATTTTGTTCAATGCGTATTACACAAGAGATTCGTGATTACGCTAAAGATAATGGATTAGATGACGAGTCAGCGATTATGGCAGGAATGACCGAAAAAGCGCAGGAATTTCGGGATAGCGGTAACGATATTTACAGAGATTCAGGATCAGCGTAGTCGTTTTCTCATGACATCCAAGGCATTGTACGAATCGCTTGTTTTGGAAATTACCAAACATGATCGTGCCTATTATGTTGAGCATGATCCGAGCATTAGTGATAAAGAATATGATCAATTGTTGAATCAATTGATCACGTTAGAAAAAAAACATCCAGATTGGATTGTATCGTGGTCTCCAAGTCATCGCGTAGGCCATCGGCCATTATCAGCCTTTGCTAAAATTCAACGAAAACAGCCGATGTTGTCATTGGATAATACATACACACCGCAAGAATTAGAAGCATTCTGTGTTCGGATTAACAAAGCATTGAAGTGTGACCATGTTACCTATGCCATCGAACCGAAAATTGATGGACTTGGTGTTGAACTTGTTTATGAAGAAGGATTGCTCAAAATAGGAACGACTCGAGGCGATGGTCTTGTCGGAGAAGATGTTACTGACAATATCAAGACAATTCGAACCGTTCCATTACAATTAACACAGAGAATAAACCTTACAGTACGCGGAGAAGTTTTTCTGTTTCAGCGAGATTTTGATTCTATGAATCAAGAACGGATCGCTCAAGAACAAGTTCCTTATAAAAATGCTCGAAATACAGCCGCTGGTTCATTGAAGTTATTAGATTCAAGACAAACCATGAAACGACCTCTTCAAGCTATTTTTTATGATGTTGTTTTAGAACAAGATCAATCAAAAAATCATCATGAATCTTTACTGTGGCTCGATATTTTAGGATTGCCAACCTCGAGTCACAATTGTTTTGTCAATACAATTGCTTTGCTCAAAAAAAATATTGTTGATTGGCAGAACAAGTATGAGAATCTTGGATATCCGGTTGATGGATTGGTCATCAAAGTTGATGATTATAACCAGCGAAAACAATTAGGTCATACGTCAAGATTTCCTCGTTGGGCAATGGCCTACAAATTTCCTGCAAAACAAATGACGACTAAGATTCTTGGTTTTGAAACTAATATAGGACGAACAGGTGTGATTACACCGGTGGCATTATTGGAGCCGGTAGAGCTAGATGGCACGACGGTACAAAGAGCTTCTGTGCATAATTGGGGACAGATCAATCG
>JABAAV010000137.1 GCA_014238595.1 Myxococcales bacterium
TTGGGGATGCCTCCTAAGCGACCTTGAAGATAGCTTTTACGAATATCTTTGTCATAGCGAACGTCTTTATAATCATTGAATGACATAAGAGTTGAATTACCATCAGATTTTCTCTCTGTAATCCATATTTCATCACGTCTCAAAAACTCTTGATCCATTGACAGCAGATTATGAGTCGTCATCAGTAGTTGTTTTCGGCTTTCCACGCTACAAATTGTTAAGTAAGCTTTTATCAGTTCGTTTACCAATGAAGAATGAAGACTGCGATCAAATTCATCAATCACCAATACTGTTTTAGATGAGGGCTCTGAGAGTTCAAGAAATGCCGGCAGCAAATCGATCATTCGTCTTGAACCATCTGATTCTTGATATATGTTAAATTTGATCGCCTCTCTCTGATTGTTTAGATGGAATGTAACCAGTTTTTTTGCGATAAGTTTTCCGGATTTACGTTCCACGAAATAAAAATCTTTTCTCAAGTGATCTTTTATGCGAGCGCATTCGTTTTCCACAACTTTTTCTTGGAGTTCTCTTTTGAGATCTTCATGCAAAGGGAGATTTTCAAATGGGATTTCTTCACCACCTAAAGACACTATACCAGTATCCAGATTATATAATATTTTACTCATCGTATTGGACAGAGGATTGTTTTCATCAAGAAAGTTTGGATAAAAATCACATTTTGTCTCTGGAAAGATAATCATCAAATTGTTCTTGAACCAATTATAAACAGGTTTAAAATTATCTATTTGCTGAGATATCGTATTGGTTAAAAACAATTGATTCTCTCTTGTACCTTGAAATGCAAATTTAAGGCGTTCATCTTTAACAAGAGTTTTGTCAAAGGTTATCTCGTTCCCTTGGCGATTGTATAAAATCTTTTCACGAGTCGTTAATATTTGAATCAATTTTTCTTCAACAACCTTGTTTTGGGTTACCGCAAAGCTGAATTCATAAATACAGTTATCAATCAATAATTCGAGTTTGAATCGTGAAGGTTTGTTGTCGCTTGTGTCATCTAAAAGATAAGGCATCGTGAGAATTAAACCCTCTGGGTTTGTTCCGTTAATAACCATATGTTTAACGAAGTCTAATGCTTGGATTAGGTTGGTTTTGCCTGAAGCATTGCCTCCATAAATGGCGGCAATAGGTAAAATTCTTGTGTTGTATTTTTTGATTTTAGAAACACGATCGCTGTGTTGTCGTTCTTTACTCGCAATCATAGAAAAACAGACGGGATCACGAAAAGATAACCAATTTTCAATGGAAAAACTTATAATCATTTTGTCTAAGGCTCCTTGTGAGATATAATCACATTAAAAACCATCATATATTGATTTTGAGCCATATGTCAAGTCATAAAGAGATAATATCTCCTTATGACTGTTTTTTTGGGGTAATATCACCGATGTTGGTGTTGAAGTGATAATCTGCTCTAAATACCACTATTAAAGATGAATTGATAAGCTGCACTGGATATTGCTCAAAGCGTTTAGATTGAAGCTTTTCCTAAAACAAACTGTGCTCCTTCTTGTTCAATCACTAGACTCTCTGACAGGAGAGTGGTTTATAAAAGGTTAGATAGTGATGCAAAACTCAACGAAACATTCAGACGAATCAAATAAACATTCAGGCAAATCAACGAAACATTCAGGCCAATCAACGAAACATTCAGGCCAATCAACGAAACATTCAGGCGAATCAACGAAACATCATAAACAGTGACAGGCCAATAATGATGAATACTTATGTAAAGCGTTTTTTACCATGGATGTGGTACCCATTATTAATCAGTGCATCCGTACTGTTGCATCTTGTTTTATCTAGTGTGGGTGTTCCCTTAATCTATAGTACCTATATTCCTGTTGTGTTAGCTGCGGTTTCAGTGACATTGCTCGAAATCTATTTCCCTTATCGTAAACATTGGAAGCCGAACAGGTCTGAAGTTATCAATGACACAGGGTTTATGGTCGTTGTTCAAATACTGTTGCCGCAATTGTTATCCTATTTTGTTGCCATGACGCTCATTGCAATCAGTAGTCGTGAATCATCACTATGGCCTGCGGATTTGTCTATGGGTGTGCAAGTGCTCCTCATGATTTTACTTGCCGACTTTTTTCGTTATTGGTTGCACCGGGCTTCACATGAAGTGATGCCCCTGTGGCA
>JABAAV010000138.1 GCA_014238595.1 Myxococcales bacterium
GATTGAAGATTGTGTGCCAACCAAAACTGAATCACAATAAACACACGCAACACAGTAAGTTTAGCCGATTGAAGATTGTGTGCCAACCAAAACATTGCTTATCAAGCATAATAAACATACACTAGTTTAGCCGATTGAAGATTGTGTGCCAACCAAAACCGGCGGAAAAACAATCGATAGTTACTATGAGTTTAGCCGATTGAAGATTGTGTGCCAACCAAAACATCAAGTTTGAATTGTTCAAAGTCGTTTGGAGTTTAGCCGATTGAAGATTGTGTGCCAACCAAAACAAGGTTGTTCAGACCAACAATCAGTTGAACAGTTTAGCCGATTGAAGATTGTGTGCCAACCAAAACACGCGTTCGACTACTTGCCGTTCATGTTTGAGTTTAGCCGATTGAAGATTGTGTGCCAACCAAAACGAAAAGTAACACAATAGCTAACTAACTAACAGTTTAGCCGATTGAAGATTGTGTGCCAACCAAAACTCAATATATCTTTACAAAACAAAAGAAATGAGTTTAGCCGATTGAAGATTGTGTGCCAACCAAAACTGAGATGTCGTTATATCCAAGAGAGAGAGTAGTTTAGCCGATTGAAGATTGTGTGCCAACCAAAACATTGCTTATGAACGATAATAAACATACACTAGTTTAGCCGATTGAAGATTGTGTGCCAACCAAAACACGATAGAATTGAGTTTGTGAATTGTTTTCAGTTTAGCCGATTGAAGATTGTGTGCCAACCAAAACAACGCAGTATATCTCTTGCTTAAGACAATAAGTTTAGCCGATTGAAGATTGTGTGCCAACCAAAACAATACCCAAAAGGATCAGAAGATGCGCACGAGTTTAGCCGATTGAAGATTGTGTGCCAACCAAAACATTGCTTATAGACCAGAATAAACATATAATAGTTTAGCCGATTGAAGATTGTGTGCCAACCAAAACAAGGTATGTTGATGCCGAGGAGGAAGAACGAGTTTAGCCGATTGAAGATTGTGTGCCAACCAAAACTCAAGATAGCAACCATGGCTGCAACATCATAGTTTAGCCGATTGAAGATTGTGTGCCAACCAAAACGACAGTAACGCGGTTTACATCTATTCCAAAGTTTAGCCGATTGAAGATTGTGTGCCAACCAAAACGGTTAAACTACTTGGGTTATGTATATCATTAGTTTAGCCGATTGAAGATTGTGTGCCAACCAAAACCAGTTTTTGCGACATTCCAGCAGAGGTAGAAGTTTAGCCGATTGAAGATTGTGTGCCAACCAAAACTGATACTATGTTGCTCAACAAGTGCCTCTTTAGTTTAGCCGATTGAAGATTGTGTGCCAACCAAAACTCGTCTGGGTTAAACTTCGTTCAATGCTTAGTTTAGCCGATTGAAGATTGTGTGCCAACCAAAACTAATTCTCTGCAAATCTCACGCTTAGGCCAAGTTTAGCCGATTGAAGATTGTGTGCCAACCAAAACATGCTCCAATCTGCATTGCTAAGAAGGCATAGTTTAGCCGATTGAAGATTGTGTGCCAACCAAAACAAGTGATTTGACAACAATTATCGTTCCCTTAAGTTTAGCCGATTGAAGATTGTGTGCCAACCAAAACAGTCGTTTCCATCATGACTATCTCGTCTTCAGTTTAGCCGATTGAAGATTGTGTGCCAACCAAAACACATCGTGAAACATTATTACTTTGGATGTGAGTTTAGCCGATTGAAGATTGTGTGCCAACCAAAACAAGTAAAAACGTTTCAGATTGTGTCTTTGTAGTTTAGCCGATTGAAGATTGTGTGCCAACCAAAACAACTGTTTTTCAGTTGCGTTAACTTTTTTTCAGTTTAGCCGATTGAAGATTGTGTGCCAACCAAAACAAAGAGGAATCTAGATTGTGGTCTAACCAAAGTTTAGCCGATTGAAGATTGTGTGCCAACCAAAACTGCAAGCTCTTGGTTAAACGGTATTTTTTGAGTTTAGCCGATTGAAGATTGTGTGCCAACCAAAACAAGCAAAAACGTTTCAGACTGTGTCTTTGAGTTTAGCCGATTGAAGATTGTGTGCCAACCAAAACGAGTTTATTCGCCATCATTGCCCTTAAAAAGTTTAGCCGATTGAAGATTGTGTGCCAACCAAAACAAGCAAAAACGTTTCAGAC
>JABAAV010000139.1 GCA_014238595.1 Myxococcales bacterium
AAACCAACCCGTATACGAGAACCTAAACGCGCACGTAAAAAAACCTCTAGACGAAAATCTTCGCGCAGTAAAACACTGATCGATCCATTCGATACGGCCACCACCAACGCTAAAAAGGCAAAATCAACTCGTGCAAAAAAGCCTAAACGCGCACGTAAAAAACGTTCTAAACGAAAATCTTCACGCAATAAGACACTGATTGACCCGTTTCAATAGATTTATCGAAACTTTTTTAATAGACTTATCAACATTTTTCATATAAAAGCGGATTTCTATCGTGTCTAATTTCATCCGCTCTTTGTTTGTTTTCGTTTTGCTCCTTGTTGGTTCATCATCACAAGCTTTTGCAAAACCCTCCAAAGCATCTCTTGAGGAAGCAAAAGCACTCTATATTGAGGGCAGTGAACTAGTAGAAGATGAACAGTATGAACAAGCCATTGCTGTTTTTAAAGAGTCTTATCGATTATCAAAAAATCCTTTGTTACTCTACAATATTGCGGCTGCTTACGACCAATGGGGAAAAAATAAAAAATCCATTTTGTTTTATACTCAATTTTTAAAAAAAGTACCCAAAAAAAATCAGCATCGATCTCAGGTCAAACGACGCATTCGAGAATTACGACAAGGAAAAAGCCGCCTACGCTTTTCTCCCACCGTGGTCAAACGATTCACTCATACACCGATCGAAGAAGCACAAAGAGAAGCCTCTCTTGACATCACAGTTCAAATTCCTACAAAAGATCAAAGTGACGTCACATTATATTACAGACTTCCAGACCGCATTGCATTTACATCCCTTGAGATGAAAGAAATAAAATACCATGGGGTATTTGTCGCTGAAATCCCTGAAAGAGCGTTAACTCAAGGAACCATTCAATACTATATCATCACAAAAACCGATCAAGGGGAAATTACAGGACGTTCAGGACGTCGATCAAGCCCTCATATTATTTCATTATATGGAGATACGTTCGAGGACAATGACGCTCAAGATTTTGACCTATTTAGCCCAGAAATCGAACCTTATGTTCGCATAGGTGCTACGGCAGTTTCAGGAATCATGTTTGCCACATCTCTGTTAGCTTATTTTAAAGCAAGTGATATTTCCAATGTATTAGAATTGGCCAGCACGAACCAATGTACTAGCATCGCAGTACGACCATGCTATCGATGGAATCCAATATTTGACGGTCCCGTTCAAGACAGTGGTCAAAACTGGAGCACAGCAAGCACATTCACATTTGTGTTAGGACTAGCTTCAGGGGGACTAGCAGGTTATTCTTGGTGGCGCTATCTGTCACAATCAACATCAAACAATAACACTGATTCCGAAGATCAATGGGTCATTGGACCGATGATTAACCATGAGGGATTGGTTGGAACATGGGTCTCGTTTGATTTTTAATCGTACATTGATGATGAAATCTACTTTGCTAATCATACTATGTTCGTCCTCTGTTGGGATTGGCTGTGGTTATGGCCCTTCCTTCTCAGAAACACCTTTTCTTTGTGCTGAATCGGGTGGCCTTGTATTTGCGGAAGAAGAAAAATGTCCAGAAGGATATACCTGCGACACTGAAACAGACTTTTGTGTGTTAAATCAATAATCACAATGGGTTGTTTGTAGGACATGACATCTGTGAACTTTTTACTCGTACAATTACAATGAAATCTACTTTGTTAATCATACTCTGTTCATTCTTTGTTGGGCTTGGCTGTGGTTATGGCCCTTCCTTCTCAGAAACACCTTTTCTTTGTGCTGAATCGGGTGACCTTGTATTTGCGGAAGAAGAAAAATGTCCAGAAGGATATACCTGCGACACTGAAACAGACTTTTGTGTGTTAAATCAATAATCACAATGGGTTGTTTGTAGGACATGACATCTGTGAACTTTTTACTCGTACAATTACAATGAAATCTACTTTGTTAATCATACTCTGTTCATTCTTTGTTGGGCTTGGCTGTGGTTATGGCCCTTCCTTCTCAGAAACACCTTTTCTTTGTGCTGAATC
>JABAAV010000013.1 GCA_014238595.1 Myxococcales bacterium
GAAAAAACGAAACTATTCTTCACGCGTTCTTCGGACAATTATTGGATTGGCAGAATACAGAGATGATGAAAAAAATACAGGCCCATCATGGACTCCTGCTATCCCTTATCTCATTAAAGCCGTGGAGCATGTTGATATTGCCGATCAAAGTTCAAGAGATGATGCTGTTGCAGCACTGCATGGATTAGCTCAAGCAGCTGATGCAGGGATTCATCAACCAGCAATAGAAGCCATCCTTAAAACCACAGCAACCATGCGTATTCCTAAATTATCCCCAGGACAACGTATCCGACTCACTGCCATTATTGCGTTAGGCAAATATGGTCATTCAGAAAATGCGGTCAACACACTCATTAAAATATTAGAAACTGACCCCATCGATAAACAACCTTTGCCTCTGTTTGCCGCCACCGCTAATGCACTTGCAGAAGCGGCAGCACCTACCGCAGACAGACCGGCTAATGAACAAGCGATCACGCCATTGCTGATTACAATGTATCGTATTCCAGCCATTTATCAACAATGCCGCAAAGCCATTACCGCATTAGGTAAGGCAGCCATTCCAAGTTTATTATCAATACTCCAAGGAAAACATAAGAAAATTAATCGATTTGCAAAAGATAATAATTATGCAAATCACTGTAATAAAAAACAAGGCAAAGGTACGACCTGTACTGCACCAGGTAATTTGATTTTTAAAGCGGCACAATTACTCGGTGATATGCGTGTCAAAAAAGCGCTGTCCCCTTTATTACGAGAACTGGAAAACAAACCCAAAGTTGCTTTTTACAATCCACAAACAGGCAGACCTGGACCGGTCACTCATAGCGCTATTCTTGATGCACTGCGCACGATTGGGAACACTCAAACAGCACGCCTTGTTTATAATTATTCGAACAAGAAAACAACACCTGCATCACTTCGTCCCTTAGCGATTGATGTTTATTCTATGCTTGTTAAAAACAAACGTGCCTTACCAAAACTTGCTAAGTTCATTTTAAACGACAGAGAACAAGAACAAATACGTCTTGCATCAGGTCTTGCCTATGGAAGACTTGCCAACACAAAAGCACAGCTCAAACCTATTGCAACCATGGTCCGTCGTTACAAAACGCCTGCAGACAAACTTGAAAAACAAGCAGAAGCAACCAAAAATCCTCAAAAAAAACGACAACTCATGAATCAAAGTCGTGGCTACCGCCGTTATCAAAATATCTTTGAAGAACATCAAGCTCGCATCAATGTAGGCATTAAATGCCGTAATAAAAAAGCTTCTTGCTATACTGATTATCTCGAGGTCGAAGATGTCGCCACTTCCCAAAAAGGATTAGCACGTGTTGAACGTGCCTTACTGGATCTTGCAAAATTAGGACCCAAAGCAAAATCAGAAATACCCAAATTGTTGGAGCATGTTAAATCTTCTGAACGCATTGTACGCCAAGGCATATTACTGGCACTCACACGAATTACAGGAACAACACCTTGTCCTTCCTGTGAAACCGTCTTGGCAGATGTTATTGAAACACAAAAAGATCAAACAACTATTGATTATTTGACTGCAGACACAAAAATTGTCCTCAATTATTTAAAGACATTGAGAAACTAATTTCGAACAACATCCGTACGGTGGATACTCATAAATTATCCATGTTCGGCGTTTTTTACTCGAAGGGTATTCTTTCAAAGAAACATCGCAGTGTTTGATGAATGGATAATGCCATCTTCAGATTGTACGGAAGTAAAAATGGGGTGAGCGACGGGATTTGAACCCGCGACCACTGGGACCACAACCTAGTGCTCTACCAACTGAGCTACGCCCACCATCAGTCAAGGGTTATAACCTATTTCTATCAATGATGACTAGTGGAAGATTTTGTATCTTTTGATGCTAATGTCAATCATAGTCATTTTTTATGGCGACCCCGGCACGATTCGAACGTGCGACCCACGGTTTAGAAGACCGTTGCTCTATCCAACTGAGCTACGGGGCCACTGGTCGGGGTGAGAGGATTTGAACCTCCGGCTCCCTGGTCCCAAACCAGGTGCGCTACCAGGCTGCGCTACACCCCGTTATAACAAATAATATCTAGGTTATAAGATAATCTACCAATGGTTGTCTAATATTGTGAAGTGCATTGGCACGATGTGAGTATAAATTTTTCTCTTCTGATGAAATTTCAGCAAATGTACACCCTTGTTCAGGTAGAAAAAATAATGAATCGTAACCAAATCCACCTATACCTTGAGGTTCCTCAAGAATCAATCCATGACATTGACCTTCTGCTTCAATAAAAGAATCTGTGCCAAGACGACCATGCCAGTCACTCAAAGACAGAAAACAACGAAACGTTGCTTGGCGTCTCTCTGGAGCAATACCATCTAATTCTTGAATTAATTTCGCATTGTTTTGAGAAGATGTTGCACCGTATTTAGCATAACGAGCACTATGAACACCTGGCTGATTTTCTAATGCGACTACTTCTAACCCAGAATCATCAGCTAACGCTGGAAGATTACAGTATCGAGACGTCATTGTGGCTTTTTTACGTGCATTAGCACAATAACTATCACCATCTTCTACAATATCAGGCACAGAAATCGCCAAGTCATTCAACGCAAACACTGTCACAGGTATCGATTGCAATAAATGACGAAGCTCGGCAACCTTACCTTGATTTTTGGTCGCAAAAACAAGCGAGGACACAGACATCAAACATTAAACCAAGGGGTAACCCAAATATATTTTACATTAAACGCAAGCCTTAAAAATATTTTTATCACTAAGGCAAACATCATTAAAAAAAGACCCGCTGTAATGTGATAACGAACCGCACCAAGCTGTTTATAAATATTAGTATCACGAAGCAGAAGCTGCCCCACCAACGCACCACCGGGATAATAACAAAAAACCAATAACATCCCGACAATAAACATTGTTGATTCTTGTCGCGCACCTAACATGTAAGGCAAATCAACACTGGTCAACGCAACGACTTTATGTGGATCCCAATATTCCCAAGGCAAAAAGATATTCCATCCTGGTCCACGAAAAAATGTCCCTAACACAATCAGTGAAAGCCACAACACCACAAAGCCAAACAAAAACACAGAAATGGCAAACTTACGTTCTCGAAAGGTATAATAGCCATTACCTCGAGGGTTAATATCAATATAAGGAATAGCCATTAATCCAACAATAATAAGCGTAGGCAATACAACACCTGCATACCATGGATCAAAATAGACCAAGATTTCTTGCAATCCCAAAAAATACCAAGGTGCTTTTGATGGATTTGGCGTCCGATTTGGATCCGCAGGTTGTTCAGTAGGTGCATCCATACCAATGGCCCACACTGTCATCCCCAACATAACAATGATAGCCGTCAAAAATTCCATACGAACCAAATAAGGCCATGTATGAATACGATGTGAAAGCGTGATTTTCTTTTTATCGTTTTTGACAGTGCTTTCGGAAACTTCCGAAGAAGGATTAGGTGTGGTTGTCGTTGAATCCATGAGTCACATTGCTTCTGTATTCCTCATTTAAAGAGGACCAGAAATACCACCATCTTTTCGAATACGCCAAAAATGAACAATCATTAAAATCGATGCAATAATTGGAATGAAAATACAATGTAGAACATAAAAGCGAAGTAGAGTTGCCCCACCAATCAGTTTCCCTGCCACTAAAAAAGAACGCATATCATATCGAGCATCAACACCAATTAAATCACTAAACGGTCCTTCATGCCCCAACAATGGTGTCGCGCTAGCCATATTAGTTCCTACAGTAACGGCCCAAATAGCAAGCTGATCCCACGGGAGCAAATACCCTGTAAATGACATCAACATAGTAACGACCAATAAAACAACACCAATGATCCAGTTAAACTCACGTGGTGGCTTGTAACTTCCTGTCATAAAAACACGTAACATGTGAACCCACACAGCAATGATCATGGCATGCGCTGCCCATCGATGCATATTACGCATGATCATACCGAATGGCACATCAAACTGAAGATATTTAATATCTGCATACGCATGCTCTGGTGTAGGTCGATAATAAAACATCAAAATCACACCAGTGACAACAGTCACAAGATAAAACAAAAAAGTGACACCACCGGCACACCATGTAAATCGAATACGAACAGCATGACGTGGAACTTTAGTAGGATGCAAATGCAAAAAGACATTGGATGATATTTGCAAAATACGATTGCGTGGCGTGTCAGCATAGCCATGACGAAACATAGAACGCCACACATAAGACTCTTTGACATGCGTAAAAAAACTTTTATTAGAATCAGCCAAGACGATTACCCTGTATATTTTAAGAAAGCATCTGGGGCAACCCATTGCCCCTTTTCAGAACGGTAGATTGTTCCCTTATCTACAATGATCTGTCCATCTTCTGCGAGACCTATTTTAAATCGTTCAAGGGGACGTGGTGCAGGACCTTCAAAATTGACACCTGCAATACCTGGATAGGGATCCAGCGTATCAATTGCATAAAATCCAGAACCATGACATGGACATTTAAACTTGTTTTCTGATGCAAGATAGCGTGGCGTGCAACCGAGATGAGTACAAATACCAGATAAAGCAACAAATCCATCAACGGTTCGAACAATCCAAAACCGTTCCTTTTCAATCCATGCTTCAGAGATTTTATTCACTTCATATTGATCAGGATAACCTACCTTGAATAAAGATTGTGGTTCAAATAAAACACGTGGATACATAAAACGACCAAAGGAACCTCCTGCAAGCCCTAATGCACCCAGCACAGCTCCCCAACCTGCAAGACCCAGA
Organism: Myxococcales bacterium; assembly: GCA_014238595.1. Classification (GTDB taxonomy): domain Bacteria; phylum Myxococcota_A; class Polyangia; order Haliangiales; family J016; genus JABAAV01. Next base: position 4,819 of record JABAAV010000013.1, read on the forward strand.
AAACCACGGCGAGACCATGTATAATTTCTTGGATCACACCCTTCTTCGCGCAATTTATGTAGATTAGCCATTAATTATTCCATTTCTTCACACAACAGATATCCCCTATACAAAAATTATTCAATACCCTTCAAAAAATCAAATGACGTTTATACTCCAATAATTCTTTTTGAGTCTGAATCAACCGTTTATTGACATCCATAAGCTGTTTAGTCCGTGTTTGAACCGTCTGGTTCAGATGTTCACGTTCTGCAGCTTCCATATCCGACACTGTACGGTATTTTCCTTGAATGTCCACAACATCGGTCACATCCCGTTGGATCTCTACCGCACCTAATGGTACTCCAGAATCATCTAAAATAGGCAGTGCTGATAAAATAAATGTTTTGGAGGTTTGTTCCCCAACGATCGTCCCATTGATCTCATCCAATCGAACAACAGATTTTTTTTCCCAACATTGCTGTCCAATGCAATTATTTGCACAAACATCAAGGGTTATAACATCGTAGCAATGTTTACCTTTTAACTGTCGTGCGGATGCACGAGGTAATTTCTTATAAAAATGATGATTAAAATCAATAATCGTGCGCTCTGTATCTACGATGAAATAAGAGTCAGTCAATAAATCAGAAACTTGTTTAAACTGTTCAATAAATTCTTCTAGGCTCGAAGGCATAACATCTCAAATCTATTCGTAGAGTCCTCAATCAGATAAAAACGACATTATTAATAAACTGAGACTCACAACACTGATGACAAGACTCACAACACTGATCGCAACATAATAATAATACTTACGCATCTCATCAGCAGGTGTTTCATCAGAAAAATGTTGAAAATCGTTCATAAGCTCATCCACAGAATACATCGAAGATTGCTCGCTAATCTCCGCATCATCTTCATCCGGTAATGCTGTGATCGATTTATTAAATTTCCCATGATATTCTCTCGACGATGACAGCACGCCACTAACGAATTCATTCACTGGAGAGGAAGCAGCCAATGCCGATAAAGAGGTACCATCACTAATCGTCATCGTTTTTGAGATGAGATCAAGCAATGTACTATCTTGATCTGTGGCTATTTTGTTCTTGTCATTTAAAAAAGAAAGATAAACATCTGGTATTTCATCAAATTCCATTAAAGTATCACATTCATCACATCGACAAGACGGAAGGTCAGACGATGATTCAATGGACAATGTTTTAGTGTCGACCAAAAGAAGTTTTTCAGTATCACAATTTTCACAAAAATAAGGAAGGTAAAAATTCTTCACGACACTAGTACCGGTGAAGTTACTCACAACGTTAATTTGTGCAACAATGGGAGGAAGACAGCCTATCAGCACAACACGACAAGGCTTAGCTTCAATCGCATGTAACCAGTTTACCCAGTCCCGAACACCACAAGAATTAATACGATCTACGCCACCAAGATGAACAAAACAAGGCTTGGCAGGAATGACATCGATGAGCTCAACAAGATCGTTATCTTCGTCAATAGCACCCGATAATCGAATAATTGTTCCTTCATCGTGATTATAGATAGATGATTCAAATTTATAAGACATAAATCAAAACTCAACACTCATCATGATCGCTATACAAGCAGTATCATTACAATATTCAGTGGCTCAAAACCTTTTCCCATCGATATTATCACAAACTGCGAAATTAAGCATAGGGTATTTGTTCGATCTTTGTCTCTGTCAATCGCCCCTGCCAGTTGTGATAAGAATCACTCAAAAAGAAAAGAATCAAATCGAGAGTTCCTGGAATAAACTCAACACCGAGTTCATCGCATGATATTTCGTCACACATCTGTGTCAAACAAGCTCCTGCGACCGTAAAATCATCACACAGCATCAATCCTGCTCGATTTGCAGATTCATTGAGCGCTAATATCCAGACCAAAATGGGAATTTTGCTATTTTGAGCGATATAATCATCCAATGCAGCCTCAACAGAATTAGGAAGCAGAGATCTAAATTGTGTCACGATTTCATCTCTGCCTTGATGAGATTGGTTCAAGGTCTTATTGAGGAGATATGTGAAACTAATTTCATCTTGTTTAGAAAGATTCAACAAAAAAGCATACCCACCTTGAAGCATTTCTCGAATCCGACCAAGCCAAAACAATAAGGCATTACGCTCAACACAAGACCACTGTCTAGAAAAAACTACAGACGGTCGTTTTTCATCAAAAACGACCGGTGCACAATTCCATGCATCAGTAACATACAAATCAGCATTCAAATCAATCGCGTGAGCCAATGCAACAATAGGTATACAAAAAGGGTCATTGACTTCTTGTGCCATGGGCGTGATATTTATAGTTAAAGAAGACAATGAACGGGTGAATCGATGGCGTAACGTGGTCATTAACGTCATCAAAAAAGCACCTTCCTGACTTTTCGCTATGGGTGTAAATACCATCTCCCTTCGTAATTCAGGTGTCATCCTAAAGAACTGTTTTGGACTCTTTATCTGTTGTGATAATCGCGTCAACATCTGTTTATCGGATGGTGTTGCAAATCTTAAAAACGACATGACTGTTAATAAACGATAATGACGTAGAGGTGATTTCATTGCTGCGACATAATCATTGAGTTGACGATACAGAATTTCGCATGCAATATTTTTCTCCAAAAGACGCGAAAGGTCATGAATGGCTTGCGATAAATCAGTGGTCGCAATAAGTCTTGTCCGAAGAATATATTCTTCCAATGCAGGCGATCGATGTTCAATTTTTTTTAATGTTTCAATTGCCTCGGGTTTTAATCCACTCGATAGAAGGTATTGTGCTTGATTTCTAAGCAATGTAAAGCCCACGAGAGGGTATCTTTTCCAATCAATAGTATCAATATTGCGATCTACAATGTTTTTTGCGTATTCTTTATCTCCATTTTTCATTGCATCACGATACTGGACGAATATTAATCTGGCATGGTTTGGTTGGTAATCGAACACGCGTTTCCACTGTTGTTTTGCCATGTGATAATTACCTTGTTGCTCGAAAAGCATTCCGTAGTACCAATAATAATCAGCACGTTCTGTCGATGAAATATCTTGTTGCTCCTCTAAGCATGCAATCAATGTTTCCATTTCGATATGAGCTTGTTGTATATTTCCCAACCAAAACAAATCTTGCACAAAACGATACCGTATGAATAAATTATGAGGTGCAAATGCTATCGCTTGTTGTAATATCGCCGATGATCGTTTCGGATCAGCAATACCTTCGGCATAAATATCTGCAAGACACAATAAAACAGATGCTTGTTCGTTTTTCGTCAACGATGTATTGGCATTCACATATAATATCGTTAAATCATGCACCTCTTGATAATCTCTCACCGAGGCATAAAGTTTCATAAATTCAAGCACAACATAAACATCAGCTTTATGTTTTTCAGTCGCTTGTTGACATATTTTGGCAATTTTATTGAAATCGCCTTTGTTTTTTACCATAGACGCTTGGGCAACAAGGATACGGGTATATTGTATCCATAAATCAGCATTTCCTTCATAGTCTTTGTGTAATCGTTTACATACATCTTCACCATTAACAGTGTCATCAATTTCTTTGATGAGCATTACAAATGACTCCAACGGAGGAAGTGCCCGTGGCGTTATTTCAATGGCTTTGGTAATATGAATCAAGCTGTTGGTATGATCGTTCAAATAAAATAACGCCACCCCATAGTGATGATGTAAGGTGGAAACCTGTGTAGGCTCCCAATTGATATGATTTTTGCCTAAAATTACTTCTCCAAAAAACTTTGTTCTATTCCAGTTTTTTTGATCAAAGTAATAGTCAAATAATGCTTGATTAGCCAATAAACATTCAGGATCAAGTTTTAATGCCTGATGAAATGACGTCAATCCAGTATTTATTTCATTGAGATGTTCCCAACAAATCTCTCCAATCCTCGCTAAAATGAATGCACGTTCTTTCTTATCTTTCCAAAGCGTTTCTTCTAGCTTAAGAAGCCTGATAACATTGAACCAATCTTCTTGTCTCCTATAAAGATCACGTAACCCTTGTACCGCAGGCATACATTCTGCGTATATTTTTATTGCTATCTGATAGGCTTTAATAGCCTCCGAAATATTCTCCAATTTACTGTCGAGGACTAACCCATACTTGCAATATAATTGTGCTTTGGCTGTCTGATGCGTTGTAATTTTAATTTGTTGTTTGATGATACCCATAAGTTCATGCCATTGACCAACGGATTCATAAATACGACTTAACGACTGCAACGCTATCGAATTATTAGATTCATTATCTAAACTCTTTTTATAAGCATCAATCGCTCGAACTTCATCACCTAACTTCTCCTCACAAAGCATTCCAAGACGAAGGATATCTTCTTGCTTTCGCTCGGAAGGTAGTGTTTGTTCATGTATGTCAAACAAAACATCGACCAACAGCGTCCAATTTTCGTGTTTTTCATAGATAGTTTGTAATTCTTTCAACTGAGAGAGTTTTTTTGTTCCAGTGTTCATAAACAATTGATACAGTCGTAATTCCTGTTCAGGATCTTTGATGCGATGATGAACAATATCTATTGCACGATACAGAAACGCTTCTTTCATCTTTATTGCTGAAGCATTTGAGGCAGCCAATTCATAGGTTTCAGCAAGCATGTGCCAGTTTTGTGTGCTTGCACATGTTTTTTCCAGTGAAAAAATAATATGATCTGAGCAATCACCTGCTCTTAATGCAGCAAAATAAGACTGACAAGCGTTCTGTGTTTGTTTCAAATATCGATATTGAATATAAGCACATTTCTCATGCAAATGAGAAATAGAGAATTCTTCAGGTAGAGGTCGTGCTTCTTTCTTTCTCTCTTTGAGAGATGAAAGGATATCTTGAATTAAAGAAACAAGAGATATCCATTGTTTATGCTTATTTAAAAATGATTCTGCTTTGGAAAACAATTCTACGTTAAACGGTGTCAATCCAACCGCATTAAGATATGCACTCACTGCTCGATCAATATCATCTTGTAAAATATGCTGTGATGCTAATTCCATATAAAAAGATGCTGTCTCTTCATCACTTTTAGATGCTTCAATACATCGTTCAAGAATCTCTCTTCGATCTCTATCAAGATTTTTGTAAAGCCTATTTAGTATACAAATAGTCTCGAAATTATCAGGAACAATATGATGCAATTGATCATAATAATCTGCCGCGTGATGTTGATCGTTTAAACGCTCCATATAAAGAGCACCTATTTTTTCCAACAAAAAAATACGATGTTCAGTATTTGTTTCTGGAATAGTATCTAAAACAAACACGTAACTATCGACTAATTGTTTCCATTGTTTACAAGATGTTAGTAATGATTCAATCTTCGATGTTGCAACATAAAAATAATCAGGATGAACAGCGACTAGTTTATAAGACGATATAGCTTGTGAAGTATGATTAGTCATAATATATTGTTTTTCTGCTCAAAGAGACAGTTCTGCTTTGCGCCTAGCATCTTCTCTTATATCAGCATGAGATTGATATACATCAGCCAATTTTTTTTCAATCTTGTCCTGCTTTTAATGCTTCTTGAACAAGATAATATGCATGTTCATCATGCGTGTTTTGTTTTGCCAACTGACACCACAGTGGATAAACAGCAGCATAATCTTCCTGAGATCCAAACAAAAGTTCAGCCAATCGATGTATATAGACATACTTCATTAGAACATCTTCAGACAATTAAGTTTAAACGTGTTTATTTCTCAACAATAATGTCACAATGTTGAGAATAACAAAGGAAGGGAATACACACATTCGCAGAAAAGAAACCAAAACATTATTTCAATGAGATTCGTTACTTTTTTTGATCAAATAAACATTAAAGTTGTTCAATAGCGCCTAAATTATTATGTTGCTTGAGATGCTCCTGTATAAAAATCAAGCGTGTTAAAGAGATAAGATCTAAGCCAGACGCCAAGGATGATTCAATGCGAGAAATCCAAAGGAGTGATGCTATTTCTTTTGTTTTCGTGGATATTAATACCCCATAGAAAAAATACTCAAGCCAATCGATGTCTTCTTTTTTTCATTCAGATGTGATGCATCGAATAAGAGAAAAATACGTGACGCATCTTGATAATGATCGTGATAAATAAAGATTGCTTCACGATAAGCACGGCATTTTAAGCCACGATCATTCCATGAACCAGATTCAAGTATTTCGGCTAAAGATGATCAATCTTTAATCATCAAAAAGGTAAGCATAGAAAGATCAAGATACTTCCAAAATCTTCTGTGTATTGGCATCTCATTGTCGCGCTTTTGAAACAAGTTCCAAAGCACGTTTCGGATTTATAAAACGAGACAACCACGCTTCCGCTAAAAGACATAATCTCGTAAAATATTCTAACCCATTACCTTTTTCGTGTAACAAACGATCTGTAATTTTCATAAGCTGCAGTTTTGTAGCTATTTTGACAAGGTCAAATAACAACCACCGTATTCCTGAAGGGGATTCAAGAAACATGTAGTGTTCTGTAGCACCTGTGTCTCAAACAACATCACGACATAAAAGGCCAAGTTCTGTCTTTAATGATATCACTGAAGCATCTTCTTCACCATAACACTGAATTTGAGATTCAAGCTCTTGTTCTAAACAATGAAATACATCGATCGAGATGTTTTTTTCTTGAAAATCCATCATTGACTCAGTGAAGCAGGTATCTCACCACAGCCCTTGTAATGAATGAACGTGATGTAATGTACAACATTAAATCATCATCAGTCCTAATAAAAATAACAAAACTGCCTTTCCTATGATGTATTTTCTTTTAGCGTAGACAATCGATGAAGCATCAATCATCACAAACGATGATGACAATTCCACAGGCGGAGTGTGAATGTGGGTGATCAATCGAACGATCCATCCTCCAGCAAGCATCAATAATATCATCGTGCGTTCATGCAACACCATCAGTGCATCTCCAAACAAAACACCATAGATAATTAACAATAAAAGGCCACTCCCTACCCATAAAAACCCCTGATATCGTCGACGCATTATTGTAGCATCTTTATTGAACCACAATCGTTCTGAAGAATCATAGATTGATATCTTTGCCCACAGACATTCTATCCAAGAAGGTCCAACCAGCTCGACATGTGCCAATCGCTGCCGATCCATAGATGCAATATGTTGTGCGCCTGAAACCATCATCGTTGATGACAAATATAATGCGAGAATAAACAATCCCAGTGAACCTCCTACAGACAGCACCCATACCATCACAACATCGTCTAAAATAAGCATCCACTCCAATACAATAGATGCCATAGATATGGCCGGCAAAATACCTAACCAAATCAAATAAGGGGGACTTGAAATTCCAAGAACATTACGCAAATAGATCGACACTGTTTTTGAGGCAACCAATGCCCCTGCAAGTGCAGCCACAGCACTTGCACGACATATCGTGCTCATCATACCAAGACCAATCAACCCAAGATGTTGAATTAAATTGTTATTGCCCCAAAGAAACGTGATTAAAATGATCCCAAACAAACAAGGAATCGTTATCCAAAATACAATAGATGCAAGACGAAACAACCCCATCCAAAACAAATGTGTTCCCGATACAGGAAGTTTGAGAAGAAAACCAGCATCAACATACCAATACATACAAGACAATACTCGTTGCGCGGCCAAGGCATACATAAGACTGCTAAACATTCCCCATGCTTGAATCACTGTTGTAACCTCTTGACCTTCATTAAATCGACGGAAAATCTCAACGAATAGAATTAATGTAAGGACAAAAAAACCGATACGATGTTTTTTGGGGGATTGTCGTTTACGATCAAGTTCACTATGGGCAAACAACATCCATGCTTTTCTCAAGGATTTGTTTTCAAACAACATATTTATACCTGTTCTAAATACCAATCTTCAATGGCGTAAGGTCCTTGCTCGACAATCTTGCTAAGATCTTCCTCTGAAATATCGGCAACAATGTTTCCTTCATTCATGACAATCAATCGCTGACATAACCGCTCAACACCAGTTAGAATATGTGTAGATAGCAATAATGTTTTCCCTTGCCGCACTTGATTGCCTAACGTGTCTCGTGCATAACGAAACGCCTTTGGATCTAAGCCATTGAGGGTTTCATCAAGCAATAAAATCTTAGTATCGCCGATCAATGATAATGCCAACCCCAACCGCTGACGCATACCAAACGAAAGCTCTCGTGCCATTCTATTTCGTAAGTCGAATATCCCTAAGGTGTTTAATAGATCGATACATTGTTCATCATCATGTTGCCCTCGTATTTCTCCTACCAGTGTAAGATGTTCTAAAACTGTTAAAAATTCATAAAGAATCGGGGGCTGTTCCGAAAAACCAACGGCTTTTTTGATTTTGACAGGGTGTGCTTGCGGTGTCACATCACCCACAACAATAGAGCCACTTTGAGGTTCTATTTGTCCTGAAATCGCTGCTAACAGGCTACTTTTTCCTGCGCCATTAGGCCCAATCAGAGCCACAGATTCACCTTCAGAAATGGTCAAAGATAAATCATTAACTGCCAAACGCCGCCCATAAGCAATCTTCAAATGGCGAATATCAATGGTGTAAGACAATGTGGTTTCTTCAAAAATATATTATGTTGAAGTCGTATGTTCGGGATACTGTGCTGTGACTTCAGTAGCAATACCACCACGCGTACGAAATTTACCGATAACCTTAACACACACAGGAGCCATACAAGCAATCAAATCATCTAAAATCATATTGATAACAGTTTCATGAAAATGACCTTCATCTCTAAAACGCCATAAATACAATTTTAAAGATTTTAACTCTACACAGTGTTTTTGGGGTGTATAGTCTATATAGATCGTTGCAAAATCAGGCTGTCCAGTTTTAGGGCAAACACATGTAAATTCTGGACACACAAAACGGATATTATAAGCGCGACCTGTACGTGGATTCGGAAATGTTTCAAGTTGCTGACTAGACATTTAAATAAGAAGATTAAGAACCTTGACTTAACATTAACAATCGGAGTATATGAGTGTTGTGTCTAGAAAGCAAACTCGTCGAAGTGTTAGTGTTAGTGGTGCAACATATGCAAAACTCAAAGCCTATTGTGAGCTTAATGAAATTCCAGTAAGCCGACTTGTGGAAACACAAATGGGAGAATTTTTGAGTACGGCAGAAACAACATCTGAAAACGCGACATCTGAAACAAAAGAAGAAATTTTTACCTTTTAATTCCTTTTTTTTGACAAACGGTCTTTCTGCGTTGTGTATCAACGGGGAGAGGATTTGTGTCTTAAGCGAAGGTGTTTCTTGGAGGATTTAGCTATTGCTTAGCCAGTCTATAGGTTTTAGCACTTGAAGAAGTCTGGCTTCCCTACTGTCAAAAGAAGGCGGTGAGGTTCCATAATCCCATCGAACCAATGGGGGAAGGCTCATCAAAATAGATTCTGTACGTCCATCGGTTTGAAGTCCAAAAATGGTTCCTCGATCATGAAGTAAATTAAACTCTACGTACCGTCCTCTACGATATAATTGCCAATTTCGCTCTTTATCTCCATAAGAAGCCTTTCTATGGGCAGCAACAATAGGCAAATAAGCATTCATCATAACATCGCCAAGATCACACACAAATGAAAAAGCATCTTGTATCAATGTGCTATCAATCCCTAAATGGTCAAAAAAGATTCCACCAATACCTCGTGTTTCTTTACGATGAGGTAAATAGAAATATTCATCACACCATTTTTTAAACGTTGAATAATCAGCAACCGTGCCATGTTTTTTACAAACATTTGACAGTATTTGATGAAAATGAATCGCATCATCTTTATAAAAATAATAAGGGGTTAAATCAGCGCCACCACCAAACCAAACTTTTTCGCCATGAACGATACAACGTAAATTGGCATGTGTTGTCGGAATATAAGGTGACCGAGGATGGAGTACTAACGATATTCCTGTTGCACGGAAGGTTTGTCCGTCACCGAACATTGATTGAGCTAATTCGACAGGCAAGATCCCTTCTACAGAAGACCAAGATACGCCACATTTTTCAAATACATCTCCATCCGATAACACACGTGTCAATCCACCACCACCACCAGGACGTTCCCAAGCATCACTGCAAAATTTCCCTACAGTGTCTGTTTCTTCCAATTCTTTACAAATACGTTTTTGAAGCTCACTAAAAAAAGAAGCTGCTTCTGAAAATATACCTTGCACAAAATCCTCCACAGTTTTAGATGAATTCCATTTATTATGATTGTATTTTGTGTTGTATTCAACGTTTCTATGCCTTTGTTTCGCTTCTTAATCTCTTTCTTCTTGTTAGGACAAATTGGAATTAGTTATATCTGTCAACTAATTCTTCAGCGCATCTTCGGTAAGCAAAAAATGAAAAAGCGTTGGAAACGCATTCATGCCATCAATGCAAAACGATTAGTACGAACATGTCTGCGACTTCGTGGGGTCTTTATAAAATTTGGACAAATTATGTCAATGATGGGAACGTTTCTGCCTCAAAATTACACACGTGAACTTGAAAAACTTCAAGATGCTGTTCCAGCTAAACCCTTTCATGTCATCAAAAAAACGCTTGAAGCATCTCTAGATGATCGCCTAGACAATCTTTTTTCTGAATTCTCCCCAATACCTATTGCTTCTGCATCATTGGCACAAGTTCATGAAGCACGTACAAAAGAAGGACAAAAAGTCGCTGTTAAAATTCTTTATCCAGATATTCGCAATATCATTCGATGGGATTTAATATTGATATTGTGGTCTATAAAAATATATCAACGTTTTTTTCCTGTTCAAGAAATAACTCGATTACATGATCAAATCAAAACATTGCTCAATCAAGAGACAAATTTAACGCATGAAGCTTCTTGTCTTGAACGTATTGCTAACAATTTTGTCGATGATGATAATATTTTATTTCCTACTGTTTTTCATGAGTTGAGTAGTGATTCAGTATTAACCATGTCATTGATGGAAGGAATAAAAATTACAGACACTGAACAACTCCAACGGATCGGCATTGATCCCAATCAGATCGCAGAAAAATTAATAACATCGTTTTATAAACAACTTTTTGTCGATGGAATTTTTCACGCAGATCCACATCCAGGAAACTTTTTAGTTCAACAACATACTGATGGCACCCCTCGTATTGTGTTTTTAGATTTTGGAAGCGTTACTGAGATCGACAAAAACATCGCGACGGGTATGTTTGATATTTTAAATGGCATTATCAATCACAATAATGATCGTGTCATTCAAGGAATTCATACCATGGGTTTTGTTAATCCAGATGGAAATCAAGAACTTCTTGAAAAAACAATGCGCCATTATTTTGCAAAACTATTTCGCCTTAAAATCAAAGATTTTAGTCGTCTTGATAAGCATATTGCCAAAGAATTTACACCACCATCGCAGACAGACAATCACCAAGAAGAACTTCGTGACATTGTTCAATCGATTCAATTCCCAAACGGTTGGTTTTTCGTAGAACGTACTTTTTTATTATTGTTCGGTGTTTCTGCAAGAATCGCACCAAAGCTTAATATTCTTTGGGTTGGAATCCCTTATATCATGAAGCTTGTATCAGAAAATCCACAACTCAATACTGCAGCCATGATTACATCTATATCAGAGACTGAAAATATCCAATCTCCCAAATCTTAACCGACTTATGCTTGCTAGACGACCCAGCCGCGCTTTTTTAAAACGAGATACACAACGATTTTTATTAATCGTTCATATTAGTCTTGCAACATGTCTTTTTGGTGTTGTCTTGCTGTTAAATCGTTTTCTATCTCCAGAACAATGGTGGGCTCATTGGATCGTTTTTGCGTGGCTCCCTTTGTTATTCATTCATGCAGGTATCTTTATTAAAAAAACATTATCAACCATGGGTAAATAAGACATTCGTGATCATTGGACACAAATAGAACATCTGTCATATTTACTCATTGTTTCATCGACATATCATTTTTATATAGCCACACATCTTCAACAGATCTGACAACTTCATCATATTTCATTAATACAATGAAGTATTATTCACCAAAATCACGCGCACAATGAGCGAACATATTGGCAGCATTGCCCCAGCGTGATTTTTTCCAATGACGATTGTAGGTACGAAGCAGCCATAATGGATCAGAAACCATACGTAACGCAATATGATGCGTTTTTGCGATATTTTTTTTCTCTAACCGATCGGTTTTTACATGATAAAGTTTAGGAGAACGTCCTCCTTGTATATGTAATTTAAAATCACCCATCCGTGCACTATGTTTTGATTCATACTGTGAACTCATCGCTAATGTTGGATATGTTCCATGTTTCCCTTGTGCTAGTGCTACCAAGGAAACACCTTGCCAATTAATATCCAACGGAACATCTAAAACATCAGCTAATGTTGGAAGAATATCTATACTCTCAACAGCTTGTTCAATCTTCGTCGTAGGAAATATTGGAGGATAATGAACAAGTAGTGGAACATGAACAACAGTTTCTTTGAGACTGCCACCATGACCAACACGTTTTGATTCCCAAAGCTCATCACCATGATCTGCTGTAATGATAATCATTGTTTTATCACGGATCTTCCATTGAGTTAGCTTTGTAAGCATATCACCTAATAATTTATCTTGATAAGAAACATTGGAATCATACAACGCACGTATGCGCTGAATATCGCGCTTGGTTATAGACATCTTACCCGTTGCTATTTTTCCGATATCAACACCCGATGCATATTTCACAAAAGAACCTTTATAGGGGGCGTTGTCATATTGTGAAAACCAAGGTTCTTTGGCACGCCAAGATACATGCGTATCAATCGTTCCTAAATATAAAAACCAAGGCTGTGTGTTTTTATTTGTCAATGAAGCAATCCCTGCATTCATAATAGATTTCCCCGACAAACCACTTTTGCTATGAATATGATTGCGATAGAAATCCCAGCTTTTACCAAAACCACGACGGGCAATTATATATCCATTGCCTGAAACACCACTAACAAATAACCCTGCTTCCTTAGCGACTTCGTCTAAAGTTACCCATCTATCAGCAAGTATTGTTTTGCGAGAAAACATATCGTGTGTCACAGGATAAAGCGAAGCCCATATTGAAGCATGAGAAGCACGAGATTCATTGCCTTGAACATAGGCATTCAGAAAAATTGCCGAATGTTGTGCTAATTGATCAAAGACAGGTGTGTCCGGGAGAAATGTTTTAGGTTTTGTTTTATAAAAGGACGCAATTTTATCAGCACGCAAACTATCCATAATCCAAAATAACACATGGGATGGGCGCTTTGCTTTCGATATTGTTTTTTCAATTGATGGTGTCATTATATCCAAGGTCGACAATTCCATGACAGAACAGCCTTGGACGGAAAATCGAATCCATGCCGCTCTATCCGCTAATGACGATAATGACAGTGACGTATTTTCAGATGTCAACAGTCCAGACAACACAGTACCGTCATCGGTCTTTCCCGATAGAACAAGCGAGCAACCATCTTTTAACCCTGAAGCAATGATCGATGCTTGTTTGGGGATTGAAATATAATATCGTGCACCCCATTTTTCAGAAAATATCCATTGGTTGGATGTTTTATTGTAAAAAGGTTTCTCCGTTAAGATGTCATTAATAGGATCCATCGTTGGCTCAGATCCCACCATAAACCATGCAATTTCAGGGTTACTCTTTGGAGATGCAAACAAGATGATTTCGTTATCACCCTGCTTAAAACCCATCTTAGTGCTGTGGATGACAAGCTCATTCCATCCATTGATGATGGGTTGAGCAGGAAGATTTTTGCCATTAATCCGAACAGTCATGCGACCTGGAACATTGACATAAAGCTTAATACGCATGTTTATCTCGCCAACAGCTCGAATCATCGGAATATATAACGCCGCGGCATTGGTATTCATGGTGGCAACAAACCATTTTCCTTGCATTTGTTGTAATTTGAATGGAATCTTATCTTTAGTATAACGAAGATACTTAGCAAATCCTGCTGAACCAGCAGGGATAAACAAACTCCGTGTTTTCTCTATATGTGATAAAAGACGATTATCAAGAAACGAATAAGAAGATTGTTGCTTCACAGAAGCCACCACAGGACAGGCCATCATAATCCCAATAATAATCAAAAGACTGCGTATCATTGCTTTATTCTCTTATCACGATAATTCTTAATCCAAGAAACAAACTTCATTTTTCTACATAAAACATCATGTCATATTTAACAACAGAAGGACGTGTCTTTCGAGATCCAATTCATGGACTGATTGAATTTAGTGGAATCTATCGTCCATTACAAAGCATCATTGAAACACGTGCCTTTCAGAGATTGCGTCGGATTCATCAAATGGGATTTGCAGGTTTTGTGTATCTTGGTGCTGAACATTCCCGTTTTGGACATTCATTGGGAGCCTATCATATTGCCACGCGTATTTTACAAAAAATCAATCTCGATGAAGAAACAGCTATTGATGTGGCAACTGCAGCATTGCTGCATGACATAGGACATGGACCCTTTTCACATGCTTGGGAAGAAGTTTTCTCTCATCGAACACATGAAGATTGGGGCAAAGAAATAATACAAAAAGAACCAGAACTCGTTGCAACACTCAGAGATATTCGACCAGATCTTCCTGAATCACTAATACGTCTTTGGAGTGGCAAGTATAAATATTCTTTTGCACGAAAATTAGTTGCTTCTGATGTTGATTGCGATCGTCTCGACTATTTATTACGCGATGGACATTATACAGGCGTTCGTTATGCTAATTACGATCTCGATTGGATTATTCACGCGCTACGCCTTTCCTATTCAGAAGAGGGACAACCCATTGATTTGATTTTGGATAGCAAACGAGGGCTGCTGGCTGTAGAACAATATTTATCTGCCCGCTCTTATATGTATGAAAAAGTTTATCAGCATAAGACCGTTCATGCTGCTGAATCCATGTTTGTTCGAATGTTTCATCGTTTCCGTGATTTAATCAAAGAAGAAAAGCTCCCTTCAGAATTACCTATTGTAGCTCGTATTTCTCAAAACAGGTCCATTACAGCCACTGAGTATTTATCACTTGATGATATCACGATTGTTTCAGCTATTGATCGCTGGTGTTGGGATTATCAAGAAGGTTCTTCAGATCCAACATTACATAACCTCGCTCAAGCATTCACTAAACGTCGTTTTTTTAAATGCATTGAATTGATCTCTGATCCTCAAACCCTTGCTCATGTCCAAGAGCATGTCGAACATGTCGCAACAAAACACTTTGGAGATCATGCAAAATATTATTATCGCATTGATACAATACGTAAAAAAAGAAGAAAACTTCCTACAGATTCAGGGCTTCGTGTCATTCATCATCCTAAAACTGAACATTTTCTCAAAAAAGATATTGAACAACCCATCATACGACTTGATTGTGCCCGTGAATTATACGAAGAATTATTTAAAGAATTATCTCAATTTTCACCATTCACGACAGAGGAACTGGATTGAAAATTCGATCAATCATCTCTGTTTGATACGTTTGATCATTGCTATCATAAATTTCTTTTTATTAAACTGTCCGCGCCGTAACACCCAAATACGCACAGCACGTCCAGCAATCCAATGAATACAAAACCAAATCAGCACACCTAATCCTACCGAACCACTCAGCGCTAACCCCAAAGACACGCCTGAAAATGACACTAAAGATTCGCGTATAAACCATCCTCCAACAACTGGTCCCATAAACAGTGCAATCACTCGGAGAAGCATTCCGCGTCGTGCGCCATACTGCAATCGAATATAAGCCCAAATATGCTTCGGGAACCATTGTGCGCCTGTATCAAATGGATCGGTTAAGACACCACCACAGTCTTCACAAACAGTACCACCTGCCCATGTACTTTCACATTGAAGACAAATTTTGACCATACACTCGATTTTCAGTCTAAAACCCTGTATCTTGACTGTTGTTGATACTTTAGCCTCTTTGAAAAAATCTTGCCATGAATATTTTTTTATTTCTTATTTCTTCTCTTATTTTTCTAGCCTGTACTGAGAGTCCTGAGGATTATGCCAAGAGTCTCACAATCAAAACATCTCCATCCACAGCTATTAAAGTTAAACGTCCTATGAAATTTGGAGACAAACTTGCCTGCAAAGATTGGATTGATCTTGACTCTTTAGAAAAAGCATTTGCTATGCCACTTACATTAAAGGATGAATCTGCCAAAAAGAAAGAAACATCATCATCCTGTTCAATTCGCAACAATCAAAAGCGTCCTAAAAAAACAAAAAAGAAACTTGCACAACAAAAAGCAACCAAAGCGGATCAAATATTAGGCGTTACACCTGGTGATGAATTTTGTTTAACATCACTGTATTGCAGTTATGTGAGCACTGAAAATTCTTTAAAAAAACGCTGCACACAAGAACAAGATGAAGAAACAACCATTGCAGGACAATTTGCTTGTGTGCACAAAACACAACGAGGTTCACGATGGGCCTATACCTATCGCACCATAGATCCCGATACAACATGCATGTTGACAATACAAGGTGGTCCTAGTGTGACCGATGAAACAACTGTCCGAACTTGTACGTACTTTGCCTTAAAGCATTTGACCAAAGAGAGTCTGACACAACAGGCATCATCCAATACAGATCAAAAACAATAAAACCACGGAGCATGCATAAAACATGTTCCGTGGTTTATATTTTTGTTCAATATAATTCTGCTAAGAATTACTTACTACAAGGAT
Organism: Myxococcales bacterium; assembly: GCA_014238595.1. Lineage (GTDB taxonomy): Bacteria > Myxococcota_A > Polyangia > Haliangiales > J016 > JABAAV01. Next base: position 21,635 of record JABAAV010000013.1, read on the forward strand.
TGCCTGCACAAGGATTGCCTGCACAAGGATTGCCTGCACAAGGATTACCTGCACAAGGATTACCTACACAAGGATTGCCTGCACAAGGATTGTTGGCTACGGATGAAGCACCACAAGCACCAACAGCAAAAAGACCAATAACTAAAATCAAAGAATGAATAATTCGCATAATAACTCCTCAGAAGAAAAAATTAACATAAAATAAACTATCAGCAGGATACTAGGATGCCTTTTTTATTTTTTCAACAGAAGACCTCAAGTATTCCTTAGAATAATCACGGTTTGACATACTCAAAATCAAAGGACTTTCCATTAATACCTCGTTGAGGAGGATTAATCCAAGAAGCAATCTTGCCTAGCTCATATTCAGGTTTCATTAAACTCTTGACGTAATCAACGTCATCTTGACTGGGCAGCCATTGTGTTTTGTTATTATCCCATGAATTTTGATCAATCATCGTTCCCGATGGATCACATTGAACCTGAGCAAATTCTCCAATCTGTCGATTGAATCTCGGACTAGGTAACTTAAATCGAAAAGGAAACCCTGCTTCTTCAATCTTTGCATTCCATCGATTCAACCCTCGCTGACAATCATCAATGTAAGATTTTCGAAGCACTTCATTCATAGCATTCCGTAAAGGAACCGACTCAGTTAGAATCTTACCATCAGAAATCATTTCAATCTCATAATAGTCATTGAGACAAATATGATCATCATAGTTTGATTCGTGATAACGACCTTTCAATCCATTAGCAAACGAGTCCGCACTATTTGACGAGATCTCACTACCAAATAAATCCAAGGATAAAGAATACCAAAGATTAAGATAGCGTTGGATCAATGGTAAATCGATACCACCACCTGTTCGAGCATCTTCATTGGGATCTTTTTTCATCAATTCACAAGTTCGATCCACAATACGACGAATACCTGTTTCACCAACAAACATATGATGCGCTTCTTCTGTCAACATAAACTTTGTTGTTCTTGCCAATGGATCAAATGCACTTTCTGCCAATGCCCCTAATTGATATTTTCCATCTCGATCTGTAAACATTGTAAACATAAAAAATGACAGCCAATCCTCTGTGGGTTCATTAAAAGCCCCTAAAATACGAGGCCTATCAACATCGCCTGAACGACGCATCAATAATTCTTCAGCTTCTTCTCGACCATCAAGACCAAAATATTTATGAAGCAAATAGACCATTGCCCATAGATGTCGACCTTCTTCTACGTTGACTTGAAATAAATTACGAAGATCATACAGGGAAGGGGCTGTCTTGCCTAAAGTATGTTGCTGCTCCACTGAAGCCGGTTCAGTATCGCCTTGTGTGACAATTAATCGACGTAAGATTCCACGAAATTCACCAGGAACATTGTCCCAGACGGGCTTGTCAATATGGTCACCAAAATGATGTGTGCGTCCTTCTATGGGTGGTGTTAAAAAAATTCCCCATCGATATTCAGGCATGGCAACATAATCAAAATGAGCCCAACCATCTGAGTTAACCGATACAGCGGTACGCAAATAAATATTTTTTTCTTGGAATCCATCAGGCCCCATGGCACGCCACCACTCTAAATAATTAGGTTGCCATTTTTCTAAAGCACGTTGGAGTTTCTTATCAGAAGAGAGATCAACATTGTTTGGTATACGTTCATTGGATATTTGTGTCATTGATTAACTCCTATTCCAGCGAAATCGTGGACGCTCAGGTTTGCCATATAATGACAATGCACCATACTCACCCGTTGCGTTAGATCGTGTAAAAATCCAATTCTGCCATGCTGATAATCGTCCAAAAATTTTAGTTGCCATTGTTTCTGGACCAGCAAAACGAAGAGAGGCTTCCATTCCAATCAAAGCATCGGGGGACATTGATGTTCGTTCTTCCATGGCAATACGGAGTTCGTCTTCAAAATCAACATCATCGGCAATCAGCGTCGTGAGCCCAAGTTTTTCAGCTGTTGTGGTATCAATCGCACCCTCTTGTGCTAATACAACATTCACCTGTGAGGGTGTTGCCAAAAAGCGTGATTGTAAACGACTAAGACCATTAGACATATGATGAATGTTATCATTGGCAGAAGAAAGCCAAACAGAAACAGGCTCTTCATCGAGCATATAAATGCGATCTGAAGCCAATGCTAGTTCGAACAATGTTCCTGCAAAACAGGATTGAGCATCGATGACAGCAAAAAAAGATTTTGACGACAGATCCATCCGACGCAATACACGTGATTGTAATAACTGCACTTCACGTATAAATCCGATATTAGCATGTTTTTTCAAACACTGATCTGCTGCAAGAACATGCTTGGCATCACCCGATGTGCGCATGATCACCAGTCCAATTTCAGGTTCATTAAATCGCAATTGTAATAATGCATCGTCAAGTTCCTGAAAAGCATGCAGATTCCATAGATTAGAACCTTCGCTCACAATTTCATCGATCTCTTGAGGAGGGCTTATTGATGGTGCTTTAACCGTAAGCGTTGCAGTGCGTGCAGGGGTATCAATTTTGAGAGAGACAAACTGATACTCGTAACCCGTATCCGTAATGTTCGGAACGATAGGTTCTAATGTCACCGCAGGTCCTTTAGGAATATCAGCAACTTCTTCACTAAGTGCTTCAGCACGTGCTTTTATTTTATCGCGAAAGGTAGAACGTGGAACAATTTCATCCACCAATCCCCAAACAACAGCACGACGCCCTTTCACCCCTTCTGCTAATGTTGAAAAAACATCCGCCAAATCTCGGCGTACTTTTCGTTTATCAACTAACCGTGTTAATCCTCCTGTGCCAGGAAGCACAGCAAGTAGCGGTGTTTCAGGGAAGGATACTGCCGATGATCCATCGTCAACCAAAGCAATATAATCACAGGCAAGTGCCAATTCATAACCACCACCGGCTGTTGTTCCATTGCAAGCCGCTAAAAAACGTAATCCACTTGAATCTGAAGCATCTTCAATAGCCAAGCGCGTTTCATTAGTAAATTTACAAAAATTAACTTTGAATCCATGATCAGCACGTGCCAACATATAAATATTTGCCCCTGCACAAAAAACACGTTCTGCATCATTACCACCGATAATAACAGTACGAATATCAGGATATTCGAATCGAATACGTGTCATTATATTGGCAAGT
>JABAAV010000140.1 GCA_014238595.1 Myxococcales bacterium
TAGACAATGCCGTTGGGTTATTGGCAGGCATCCACACCGTTCCAGTGATGCTCGCTGTACCCGTTTCAATGCTCGGATTATCATTGTTTGTACCAGAAGAATCTTCACTTGAGGCTGAGGCACATGTGCATGATACAAAAAACAAACAAGCAACAACAAAGATATAAAGACGCTTCATCAGAAATCCTCCAGAGATTATCTATATAAAAAATAGATAATCGTAAACGACCTGCTATTGTTAACAAATGATAATCATTTGATCAACTTCAATGCCCAAGAATAAAGAGTCCTGTCATTGAACAGACATGAATCAACGTCAAACGAATCAACATCAAACATCAGGGGAAACCATGCACGTCGTCACGATGAAAGACAAATCACAGCGTTTGAACCGTATTAACTGAATTAATAATGGGACCGGATTTACACGCACCTATTTCCATCATCAAATACATTAAAATCCGCTCTTGGGGGAGCAATCCTTGGTGAGGCATTTCAAAAGCATGATACGTCGAATACATCACACGACCGCACCCGACAGGTTCAAAGGTTACCGTCATCGGCTGACATCCTGCACCCGGACAACTTGCAGGAAAGCCATCAACATCACCCACCACATAAACTCTAGGGGTATCGACAACAGGCTGTCCTTCATCGTCAGTACCTATCGTGACCGCTTGTGTAGATTGAATTTGTGCCAAAGCATGTAACGCAGGAAAGCGTTCCCCATCAAAACTACCTGTCTCAATAATCACTGCTCCACCCAACAAGACGGGTATAGGTCCCTCTTGTCCTGTGAGCCATGCCCGCAAATCGTCATCCATCGCATAAGCACGATGGATATCATACGGAAAAGCACCGTCAGCACTACCAAATTGACTCGCATCCCAAGTGGTGCCATCCCATGCTGAGGCGGGAGTATCTGTCGCACTTCCACCGAAAAAACCATCACTATTGACAAAAGTCATTTGTTCAGGAAAAATATTGTCAACATATTCCCCCGACCAATCGGTAGCGTATATTTGACCACCACGGCTAATATAATCTCGAATGTTTTGCCATACGATGGATGGATAACTTTGTAAGGTTGTTCCGTTAAATCCCGCTGAACAAGGAAACAAAATTATTTGATACTGACTCATCAGCTCAATATCCATCAACAAATCTGTCACAGATGGGAAATTGTTATCATTCAAACCAGGAGGTCTCGCATCATAAACATCAAAAACACCCTGCTCACTATTCCATGCAAATTTGTTATCAAAATCAAGCTGACCTATGCCCATTTTTGCCAATAAAACTTCAACCTCATCATACGTACCTCTCACCAACGCGATACTGGGTGTTTCTGCTCCCTGATCTGGCTCATGAAGACTAGGCAACGTCGTTTGTGTTTCATCGAGCTCTATAAATTCATTATCGGCAATCGTGATTTCAAACGAACGACGAAATCCCGCTTTGGTAATCGTCACCCAATAATCACCGCCGGCAATCCCATTTAGAGAGAATGTCCCATCGTGATTTGACAACGCATGGGTTTGTGAAGGGAGCGCACATTCCGTGCATGATACGCCACGCTCTAACGGCACAGATTGTGTCGAAGAAATATAAATCAATGCATCAAAAACAGGGATGGCATGTGATGGATTAGACAATGCCGTTGGGTTATTGGCAGGCATCCACATCGTTCCTGTGATTTTCGCTGTACCCGTTTCACGGCTAGGATTATCATTGCTTGCACCAGAAGAATTTTCACTTGAAGCCGAGGTACATGTGCATGATACAAAAAACAAACAAATAACAACA
>JABAAV010000141.1 GCA_014238595.1 Myxococcales bacterium
GGTCTTCTTGCTTGTGGAAAACATTTTCCTGGACATGGTGATACGACACAAGACAGTCATCATTGTTTGCCTTATTTGGGTTTAGATAAAACACAAGTGCAACAGCGTGAAGCGATACCTTTTGCGAATGTGCAGGTTCCCATGATGATGACAGCACATATTTTATATCAAGCATTAGATAAGAATTACCCTGTGACAATGTCACCACAGATCCTTGGTCTGTTACGTGATGAGATGAATTATACAGGACTCATTGTGAGTGATGATTTGGATATGCAAGCCATTGCTGATCAATTTCCTATTGGTGATGCCGCCATACGAGCCTTAGATGCTGGTTGTCATGCCTTGCTGTTTTGTCAAAAACACGAGAGTCAAACGGTCGGATGGAATGCCGTCTATGCTCATGCGATTGAGCATCCTGATTTTTTAGATAAACTAAAGAAGTCAGCAAAAGTCATTGTGTCTATGAAAAAAACATACCGCAAACGGCGTGAACAGCGCAGACCTTCATTGTCAGTTGTAGGGTGCCATGCACATCAACAATTATCTCAGCAGATACGGCAAGATTGGTGATGCATCTTTATGGTGATTGGTCATCATTGGTGTCATCAATGTCAATGATGTCACTGGTGTCCTTGGTCATCAATACTTGAGATAAAACAATTGTTGATGTCGTATGATCACGAATGATTCTTAGATCGTGATAACTAACGACCATTGCAATCGATGTAAGAACTCCTGATAAGATGCTGACAAAGAAAATGACAGACCAAGGCAGTTGTGTTTCAAGGTTGAGTTCATCGGGTTGATGCAATAACATGATGAAGAATATCTTCGTGATACCAATAAGAAATAACAATCCGAAAATTGAAAGACGATTGTTTTGAGTCAAGAAAAAACAACGTTTTGGTATGTCACGTAAAGGGATTTTTTCTACCAGAAAAACGGGGACAGCAACCCATGCGATGATATGAAAGAACAGAGATGCTGGTGCCAATATTAAGATGGATGTTCCCAAACTAAAGATAAATGCCAAACATAGGCTTAAGGTGAACAGAGGAATGATACGACGACATCCATAATTCCAACAATCAGTCATTTTGATGGGTTGCTCGTTCCGTTTGATGGGTTGCAGGTTCATTTTGATGGGTTGCTCGTTCATTTTGATGGATTGCTTGTTCAGTTGAGCAAAGACACCATGAGCAAGCAACGCTGTGACTAATACATCCGTTAATGTGATCAAATAGCTTAATACATACGAGGAAATATTAAGGGTATCTTGATTCAATGTCGTTGTTGTTTGCCCTGTATCAACGGGAGGGTTCTGTGTGATGGCTGTGATGATGAGTGCCGGTGTGTAGGACAGTACCGCGAGAATCGTAAAAGGAACAAAGCCTTTGATCCAGATCAGGATACTTCGGTGTAAAACAGCACTGATATTGAGCGAATTCAAGGTGAAACTGTAACATTGCTATCGTGTTCAAGCTAGAAATCAAGGCTTAGATTTTAAGAAAACTTGACCATGGCATCAGATATTCCGATTCTGAGCGGATGAAGTTTGTACGACTTGCATTGATCTCTGTTTTTTTTATTTGTCAGCCACTTTATGGAGAATCGTTGTCAGGCTCTTTAGGCATCGGAGTGTTAGATGACGAGCTTGGTATACGTCTTGATCCTTCAGTATCGTTGTCAGGCAATCAATGGTCATTCGGATTGGGACGAGAGATTTGGATTGCAGCAGATGATGCGTCGTTTCGCGATGAGCAATGGAATGAATGGGGTGAA
>JABAAV010000142.1 GCA_014238595.1 Myxococcales bacterium
AATGAGACGACAAAAATATCATTTCGCACGGCAACATTTGCTGGCGATGTCGATCTTGCAGATCAAACGATGCTTTTTGATATGAATCAATCCAACGTTAATCCAGCAATATCTAAAGCTGAAAAAATTATTCCAAGTCCAACTTCAGGGCAAGTATCAGCCATGAACAACAGACTAGACTTGATACGGCAAGCTGCTCGAACGCGTGTTTCAGAAAAACTCGACAAACAAGCCCGCATGCGACATATTGCTATTGTCGCGGCAGGATTGATGCTCTCATCACTTATTGTTGCACTATTATTGTTTCTTTTCTCGGATAAATCTCAAAAAACAGACCTTGCACAAACCATACCTAACACAAAAAATCCATCAGTTAGAACAACCACTGCTGCTGAAAAGGTCGAAGCAAAACCGCTTTCTCTCGATTCTGTCTTAACCATTAACGCACCACCTCATATAAAAATTTCAATTGGTGATATTGTGTTTGGGAGTGACTCTAGAAACAAAGCAGGCTCGATAACAATTCCAGGACTTCCTGTAGGGGAGCATACAGCCATTTTTGAATGGCCTAAAGTTAAGTATAAAGACGTCCGTACCATTAGGATCCCGAAAGAGGGAGAAATTGTTGTCAATGTTGAAATTCCTGATGGATTCCTTGCGATCAAAACACCACGGAATGCACAAATTACGATCGATGGTATTTCATATGGCAAAGCTCCAATCAAACCTGTCAAACTCACACCAGGCACTCATAAAATCATTCTTCGGTATAAAGGAAAAACTTACAAAAAAAATATGTTAGTGAAACCTTTAAAAACAATCACACTTAAAAAGATGTTCCGACCACCTCCAAAACGCATCGAACGAGATACTTCCAATGATTTGGATAATTTAGACGATTTCTTTGATCTCTAATCAGACATAACCATATATCGTACACATTCGTGCTTGCAACAACACATGGCACGTTGTTAGATTCCACCGTTATGGATAATACTTCAACAATGAATCCCTTATGGAATACAATAGCTTCACAAGCCATCGAAGGACAGCCTGTTAACCGCGAAGATGCTCGCAGTGTTCTCAATGCTGCATCTGATGAATTACTCCCATTATTGCAGGCAGGATTTCGTGTGCGTCACCATTTTCATGGAAGAACTATTCATGTTCATGTATTAGAGAATGCAAAACTTGGTGCCTGCCCTGAAGATTGTTCCTTTTGTTCACAAAGCGCTTCCTACAACACTCAAGTAGGACAAGAACCTTTTTCATCCATAGAATCTCTCGTTGAAAATGCACACAAGGCGCAACAATCGGGAGCGTATCGATACTGCATGGTCACAGCAACCCGCTCACCATCACAACGAGATTTAGATGTCATCTGTGCTGCAGCACAACAAATCAAAAAAGAAACATCACTATCACTATGCGCATCTTTAGGTCTTCTCACAGAACAAAAGGCGCAACGTCTCAAAGATGCTGGCGTCGATCGTTTTAATCATAATCTGGAAACCAGTGAACGTCATTTCCCTTCGATCGTATCAACCCACACATGGGCAGATCGTATGCAAACACTCATGCATGCTCAACATGCTGGGCTTGAAACATGTAGTGGCGGTATTATTGGCCTTGATGAAACACAAGATGATATTTTGGATCTTGCCTATACGCTATCTGATATCAAAGCTGATTCGGTACCTATTAATTTCCTTGATCCCCGTGAAGGAACCCCTTTAGGGAAAAATAAACGCATCGAACCTACATATGCTCTTC
>JABAAV010000143.1 GCA_014238595.1 Myxococcales bacterium
TTGTGGTGCAACAAATAATCGCCCTGAAAACAATAGAAAGCAAGTTTTATGTTGTAACACCCTGTGTTGCTTTGGTTTCCGCTCTTGGCAAGGTTTCAATCAAAGTGACCCAAATACCGTACCAACCGTGAGTTCGAATCCCTGTTTGGGATTCATTGGAAACGTATCATTCTTCACGGTCTGGCAGCCTGTAACTGGTGCTTCGTCCGCCACCGAGGTTCTGAATGAAGATGCCGCGTTTCTTCAGCTCTTGAATATCCCGTAAGGCCGTGTCGTTGGAGCATTTAGCAAGCTTGGCGTATTTCGAGGTGTTCATAAAGCCTTCAAAATCATCTTCTAGCATACGGTTGATGATCATTCGCTGGCGATCATTCACAGGCTTTTGATTGATCATATCCCAGAGCTGCGCTTTGAACAGCACATTCCCAAGCGTCGTTTCTGCATTGCTGATGGCGCGGCCAAGGCAATCCAAGAACCATGACAGCCAATCTGTTATATCAGGTGTGGTGCGTTGTTGCGCTTCAAGCTGATCGTAATACTGTTTGCGTTCTGTCTCAATTTGGGATGAGAGGCTGTAAAAACGGTCCGGTGTGCCATCGGCTCGAGCGAGCGCCATATCACCAATAGCTCTGGCAATCCGTCCATTACCATCTTCAAAAGGGTGGATTGTCACAAACCATAAATGGGCAATGCCTGCTCTGATGACAGGGTCGGTGTTATCTTCACCTGCCATCCACTTAAGAAATATGTCCATTTCCTGTTCTAAGCGATCTGCAGCAGGAGCTTCAAAATGAACCTTTTCTTTGCCGATAGGACCAGAAACAACCTGCATGGGACCAGCTTCAACAGTTCGCCAACCTCCAACGGTGATTTTATGCATGCCACTGCGCCCTGTTGGAAACAAGGCAGCATGCCAATCAAACAAGCGATCCTTTGTTAGCGGCTTGGAAAATTGTTGCGTGGCATCCAGCATCATCTCAACAATGCCTTCAACGTCACGGCTTGCAGGGATAAATCCTGCAATGTCAATTCCGAGCCTACGGGCGATGGAAGAGCGTACTTCTTCTGGATTCAGATTCTCACCTTCAATGGCCGATGATTTAACCACGTCATTGGTTAGCGTACTCAGAGACGCCTCACGCTTCAACTCAAAGCCAAGTCCTTCCATACGCCCCAGTAAACGGCCTTGGCGATGGCGTATATCAGCCAGCTTGGATGCTAGAGCTTCTGCATCCCATGTAAAGTCTGGCCAGTTTTGATGTTCATGAATCCACATAGTAATCACCGCATTATTTAAGGTGATTATGGGCACTATTCACCGCAAGATCAAGATAAATCACCGCGTATTATGCGGTGATTAAGTGCGCTATTCACCGCAAACTTGGTTTACAAGGTCGTGTAATACTCAGCCTTGCCCGCATGAATCTGTTTCTGCATAGCATGGAAGATTTTCAGATCATTCGCGGTGACACACTGCGTGACCCCCAATTTACCGATGGCGACAAGCTGGAAACCTTCGATTGCGTGATTGCCAAGCCCTTGATTTCCCATGACGAAAAGCTCCGTACTTCGCTTTTCCAAGTACGGTGTTTTTCAGGAAAGGGGCATATATATAGGAGAAAAATTGGAAATAAAAAGCAATACATCAAATCTCTGTAGCAAACATTCTTGTAATAAATGCA
>JABAAV010000144.1 GCA_014238595.1 Myxococcales bacterium
ATACATCAACAAACTAACTACTGAAACGATATCGTTATAGATTCCTTAGCCGTTAGTGTTCCCCTACACAACATACATCAACAAACTAACTACTGAAACCTGAAACTTGTTATTGTTATAACTGTTGATGTTGTCCTACACAACATACATCAACAAACTAACTACTGAAACTAGGATAGGAGTTAAATTGAATCGATTCTAGTTCCCCTACACAACATACATCAACAAACTAACTACTGAAACTCTGATCCCATACCTTCCGCAACATCAAGTTGATCCTACACAACATACATCAACAAACTAACTACTGAAACTTTGCAATAAACTCTATAAATAGTTCTGTTTTGTTCCTACACAACATACATCAACAAACTAACTACTGAAACACAGACAATCAATCAGTCGTGTTGCTTCGTGGTGCCTACACAACATACATCAACAAACTAACTACTGAAACCGACTTGTGGGAAAAAAACAAAATTATAAGCAACCCTACACAACATACATCAACAAACTAACTACTGAAACTGTCATTGGCATATGATATCAGATCGGATGTTCCCCCTACACAACATACATCAACAAACTAACTACTGAAACATATTCTGTATTCGCATAATGATGCGCAACCTCACCCTACACAACATACATCAACAAACTAACTACTGAAACCACGGCACAATGCTATCAGACAATGCAATGGCTGTCCTACACAACATACATCAACAAACTAACTACTGAAACATTTAACAGATAAAAGGTATTTCTCGTAAGGATCTCCTACACAACATACATCAACAAACTAACTACTGAAACAATGCCTAACCCACAAACATAAAAGCGATTCCCTGCTCCTACACAACATACATCAACAAACTAACTACTGAAACATATAATCAACCGTTGCTACAACATTTGCTAGCGCCTACACAACATACATCAACAAACTAACTACTGAAACAGATGGTGAAGCTACAAAGGAATCAAGCAATGACGCCTACACAACATACATCAACAAACTAACTACTGAAACATGCGTAGACTGTCCGAGTGGGCAACGCTTGTCTTCCTACACAACATACATCAACAAACTAACTACTGAAACCTTTTTTTACCCCGTCGAACCTTCCCAACCCTATCCTACACAACATACATCAACAAACTAACTACTGAAACTGCAGTGAAATAAACAACGCAACGTTCTCACCTTCACCTACACAACATACATCAACAAACTAACTACTGAAACCTAATTACGGGTTCAGTCATGAACGTTGAATTAACGAGGACTCGATGTTGGTTTTGCAAATCCAGTGAGATAAGCGATGGCATAGATAATTCCAGGCAATGCAATTCCAGGTAATGCCGAATACATGGCATCATTATACGCTGTAAGAAGTTCCCAATAGAGAACAATCCCAAATCCAGATGCAATCATCACAAGAGCGAGCCATGTGGGTAGTGGAAGTTTGAACAATCGTACGACGAGTATCGGTGTGATTGTTGCAGCAATGCTTGACCATGCAAGCAAAATAATACCAAACACGCTGCCTGGTGCTGCGATAGCAATCACTAATGATAAAATAAGGACAACCACGGTTGTTATTTTTGAGGCAAGATAAGAATGTTT
>JABAAV010000145.1 GCA_014238595.1 Myxococcales bacterium
TGGTGCATCCTCAAAACATATTAAAATGATGGGTGATAAAATCCAAGCTAAAAAAATAGCTAAAGAAAATGGTTTACCAGTAATTGAAGGTTCTGAAGGAGGTGTAACTGATATTGCTCAAGCTAAAGAGCTATGTAAAGAAATTGGTTTTCCTGTATTAATTAAAGCTTCAGGTGGTGGTGGTGGAAAGGGTATGAAGATTGTTTACAAGGAAGAAGAGTTTGAAACTTTGTTTTTAACGGCTAAATCTGAGGCAAAAAAATATTTTGGTAATGATGAGATATATATTGAAAAATTTTTCCAAAATCCAAGACATATTGAAGTTCAGATAGTCTCTGATCAACATAACAACCATATACATTTGGGCGAACGAGAATGCTCCATTCAACACAGACATCAAAAACTTATCGAAGAAGCCCCTGCGGTATCCTTATCTGACAGTGTCAGAGAGACACTACACACCGTTGCACTCAAAGCCATTGCATCTATCAATTACGACAGTATTGGAACCATGGAATTTCTCTATGACAAAGAACAGGAACAATTTTATTTCATGGAGATGAACACACGCTTACAAGTAGAACACACGGTAACCGAACAGGTAGCAAACGTAGATTTAGTGCGAGAACAACTTTTAATTTCTCTCGGTGAAAAATTTTCTTTTCAAATGCCTCGAAAACCAAGAGGGCATTCCATCGAATTGCGAATCAATGCAGAACATCCAACCACTTTTGCGCCTTCACCGGGACGTATTACAGGCTTAAATCTCCCTGGAGGATTGGGTGTTCGTGTGGATACTCATATTTATGAACAATATACTATACCACCACATTATGATTCATTGCTTGCTAAACTCGTTGTTCATGATTCTTCACGAAAAACAGCAATCGCACGACTCAAACGATGTCTCGATGAATTCATCATCGAAGGTATACATACTAACATTCCACTCTTTAAACGCATCGTTAATGACATTGATTTTCAACAAGGCAATATCAATACACACTATCTCGAACATTTCCTTGAAAAAAACAAAGAAGTGTAACAACAAGCATTCATATCTGCGATTCTTACCGTGCACTTTCATGATTGTCATCTAAAAAAAGTAAGTGATGCTTCAAATCTTCACATGGCACAAGCTCTGTCATTAAATTTTTTCAAAGCCAACAGGATGCACATCGCTTAATCCTGAATATTATTTCAACGCTCGCAACGAGCGTTGTTCCGCTCGATCCCATCGTTTGCATATGACATGTAGCGCTATTTTTTTGCATCAGAGCAAACGATCAGGCCATGTGTTGCATCAGCGCCACAGTACTGCGGTGTGAGAGGCCACAATATCAGGTCATGGCAACAATGTTTTATATACATGTATTTTTTAAGTTGTTGATTTTATTGTGAAAACTTTTTATTGATCAGATGGATCGATCTTTGCCTCTATATACATGTGAGAGAACTATTATGAAAACAATCACACTTTTACTCACAATCACAACTCATCTATTTATCTTGACCTCATCGGGTATGGTCTCTGCAGGAGACAGGC
>JABAAV010000146.1 GCA_014238595.1 Myxococcales bacterium
CGTGAAGGAACCCCTTTAGGGAAAAATAAACGCATCGAACCTACATATGCTCTTCGTGTTCTGACAATGTTTCGATTCTTAAATCCACGCGCAGATCTGCGTCTTGCGGGTGGCCGAGAAGTAACATTGCGAACACTGCAACCACTGGCTTTATATGTTGTTAATTCTATTTTCACCGAAGGCTATCTCACCACACCGGGTGCCAAAGCTTCCGAAGATCATCGTATGATTATTGACGCAGGATTTGACATTGAAATGGCAAGCGAGAAAACACATCTTCCTACCGATTCACCAACCTCTTCTACATCTAACAAGCTTCCTATCGTTCCTATTAATAACCCACTGCCTCTTTCAATTGAGCAGTAGACTCTCTATCCGATCATGATTCGTATCAATCGCGTCTATACTAAAACAGGTGATAATGGATCCACGGGGCTTATTGGTGGTGATCGTGTATCCAAAGATCATATTCGTATCGAATGTTACGGTGCGGTCGATGAACTCAATGCTTCATTAGGTCTTGTTGTGACACAGGCTCAACACAACAATATCCATAAAGATTTAATACCAATCTTACTGACCACTCAAAACCAACTCTTTAATATTGGTGCTGAGCTTGCCACTCCCGATCGTAAACGTCGTGAAAATATGCCTTGTGTCAATGCCAAGGATATTAATGATTTAGAAAGCCATATTGATCATTTCAATGAAAATCTGCCCGATCTAACCAGTTTCATTCTTCCCGGCGGTGGCTTCGTGTCATCCTATCTTCATCTTTCTCGAACCATATGTCGCCGCACAGAACGACTCACCGTCACATTGCACAACAAAACACATGAACACAAAACGATTGTCGAATACCTCAATCGCCTATCAGACGCATTGTTTGTTTTTGGTCGCTGGGCATCTCATCAAGAAAATCTACCAGAACCCTTATGGGTACCCTAACCTTATATAGGCTACCGTAATCTATCGCGAATCTGTAAATTCGTTGCTGGTAACAAACAGCTTAACGCGTATCAATATCACGTTACCGTAACCTGTGGCGAATCTGTAAATTCGTTGCTGACAACAAACAGCTTAACGCATCGGCATCACGTTACCGTAATCTATGACTAACGTAACCCATGGGTACCCGTAAAACATGGTTACAAAATATCATGACAAAAAAACACCCATTAAACGGATAAACCCTCTAATGGGTGTTTAAAAGTCAACAACCAATCGTCATTAACGTTTTTTGCGTTTTGCTGCGGTTTTTTTCTTAGCGACGGGCTTACGTTTTGCGACTACCTTTTTCTTAGCAGCTGGCTTACGTTTTGCGACTACTTTTTTCTTAGCGGCTGGTTTGCGTTTTGCGACTACTTTTTTCTTAGCGGCTGGTTTGCGTTTTGCGACTACCTTTTTCTTAGCGGCTGGTTTGCGTTTTGCGACTACCTTTTTCTTAGTGGCTGGTTTGCGTTTTGCGACTACCTTTTTCTTAGCGGCTGGTTTGCGTTTTGCGACTACCTTTTTCTTAGCGGC
>JABAAV010000147.1:0-221 GCA_014238595.1 Myxococcales bacterium
TTCAAGATCCGTCTGTAGTTCGAGACTCTGTCCTTAAAGATCCGTTTCAACAAGGTTCGGGTATTCAAGATCCGTCTGTAGTTCAAGACTCTGTCCTTAAAGATCCGTTTCAACAAGGTTCGGGTATTCAAAATCCGTCCGCAGTTCGAGACTCTGTCCTTAAAGATCCGTTTCAACAAGGTTCGGGTATTCAAAATCCATCTGTAGTTCAAGACTCTGTC
>JABAAV010000147.1:320-1520 GCA_014238595.1 Myxococcales bacterium
CCTTAAAGATCCGTTTCAACAAGGTTCGGGTATTCAGAATCCGTACGCAGTTCGAGACTCTGTCCTTAAAGATCCGTTTCAACAAGGTTCGGGTATTCAGAATCCGTACGCAGTTCGAAACTCTGTCGTTCAAGATCCGTTTCAACAAGGTTCCATGAATGTGACCAATATTTCATCAAAATATTATGCTGAAATGAAAATTACTCCTTTAAAAAAACAACAATCATTTGATGCTGTAAGTTCGATCCATCGTGATCCATTTATAGAATCTGAGCAAAAACCGTGGGACGAAACCTCTTATATTGCTCACAAAAAACAACCAAACACACAAACAGAAGCTAGCAATAACAAAATAACAGAAGACATCAACATTCAATCAACAATACAAGACAACAAGAACACTGCAATACAAAGAGAATTTGACCATCTCACTCAATATGTTCAAACCAAGCATCAAGCTATATTAGATGAAATGACTCGCGTTCATCAAAAAATTAAAACTATTTTAAAAATCTGATGAACAAAATCATCACGGGAAACACTGTTGGGCTCAAACCGAAACAACGTCAATCCCTAGAATCTCTTTATCGAAAAAATGTTAATCGTAATGAGATTATTTCGACAGAGCTCGCTCATTCCATCTGTAGATTATCACGCGAATTGAATCGTCAAATTGGACTTTTAATCACCACCCGAGGGCATATTGATCATGTCATTGTGGGTGATGCGTCTCAGATTTTTTTACCGAATATAGGAAGGCTTCGTGGAGGTGATACGCGATTACGTGGTTTGAGATTAGTTCATACACATCTTCGTGGAGAATCATTAACGCAGGATGATTTAACAGATTTGACATTGCTTCGCTTAGATTTAGTTTCTGCACTCGAAGTTCGTCCGAATGGAAATCCTGGTAACGTTTTTACAGCCCATCTTACTCCTGATCCATCGTCAGAATTCCCTTGGGAAGAACTTCCACCTGTACAATTTTCTGATCTCGCATTGAATGTTACTGAGCTCACACGTTCATTAAGTGTTGAAATTGCACGTAATAAACAATTAACGTTAAAAATCACAAAAAACAAAACCAAAGCACTACTTGTTCATGTTGATTTTCGAAAAAACAACAAAAATAACGATGATACAAAATCAGAAATAATAGAGTTAAAAGAACTTTGTAAAACAGCAGGATTGCATTTACTC
>JABAAV010000148.1 GCA_014238595.1 Myxococcales bacterium
GTCGATGCTTGTTAGGCTAGCGTTGCTTGATAGATCTAGGTTGCCATCGACTGTTTGTAGGTGTGGCATGTCTATGTTCGTTAGGCTGTCGTTTCTGGCTATAGTAGAATGCCAGTCAGTTGATTGTAGTTGAGGTAAGTCGATGCTTGTTAGGTTGTTGTTGTGGGCTATCTCAACACCCCCATCAACTGATTGTAGTTGAGGCAAGTCGATGCTTGTTAGGCTATCGTTGCCCATGACAATAACATTCCAACCAGTTGATTGTAGTTGAGGCAAGTCGATGCTTGTTAGGTTGTTGTTGTTGCTTATATCAATACCTCTACCAACTGATTGTAGTTGAGGTAAGTCGATGCTTGTTAGGTCACTGGGTGCAACAATATTCCCCGTGATCCTGGTGTAGGAGCTTGCCTGATTGAACTCCTCAACAGTTGTAACGTCTCCATCCCACACCATTTCAGAACCATCACCACAGCCAACAACAAAACAAAGACATGAAACAAACGATAACAATCTAAACATCATCGCACCATAAACGACACTGATATTAAATTCAAAGTAGATTTAACTATTGTTTGCCAATTAAATACGCAACAAATCAAGGTCTGGTATTAAGTATCGCCATAAGTACATCAAGCACACACCAGGCACTATCGAGATAAGGGTTAGTTGCCCTGATGGGTGTTCTAATTTTGACGAATGTTGAAGTTGCAAGCATTCATATAAAAGCCTAAGTCGCAAGTTGTAAGTCGTGGGTTGAAGTGTGCAGTAACAAACTTTTTAACTGATTGTAATTTCGGTATGGATAGGTTCACTAGATTGTCGTTGGTGTTTATATTAACATGTTTACCGACTAATTGTAGTTTCGGCATGGATAGGCTCGTTAGGTTGTCGTTTTTGTATACATCAAAAGACGCACCGATTGATTGTAGTTTCGGTATGGATAGGCTCATTAGGTTGTCGTTGCCGGATATATACAAAGACTCACCGACTGATTGCAGTTTCGGTATGGATAGGTTCGTTAGGTTGTCGTTTTCGGTTATAGAAAAAAACTTTTTAACTGATTGTAGTTTCGGCATGGATAGGCTCGTTAGGTTGTCGTTTTTGTATACATCAAAAGACTCGCCGATTGATTGTAGTTTCGGTATGGATGGGCTCATTAGGTTGTCGTTGCCGGATATATACAAAGACTCACCGACTGATTGCAGTTTCGGTATGGATAGGTTCGTTAGGTTGTCGTTTTCGGTTATAGAAAAAAACTTTTTAACTGATTGTAGTTTCGGCATGGATAGGCTCGTTAGGTTGTCGTTTTTGTATACATCAAA
>JABAAV010000149.1 GCA_014238595.1 Myxococcales bacterium
CTTCATCAAGAACATTGCGCACTTCTTCGAGATCAATTTTATCTTTAGTACTCACTGCCCAAGGAAGCTCAACCAACCACTCAAGATATGTGCGTGTCACCGTATATTCTGCCGATGAAGGCTGCATGTTTTTAAGACGATCATATTGTCGAAGTGCCATTTTCTTGGCTTCATCAGACATTTGAACTTCTTCAATTTTTTCACAAAATTCTTCTAATTCACCAACACCATCATCCAACTCACCTAATTCTTCTTGAATAACTTTGAGCTGTTGCCGTAAAACATATTCACGTTGATTGCGACCCATTTCTTCTTGAACCTGGACATTGATACGATCACGAACTTTTAATACTTCATGTTGACGTGATAAAAGATTGAGGACTTTTTTCATACGCTCTTTAAGATCAAACGTCTCTAGAATATCTTGCTTCTCAGTAACATCGATATCGAGATTTGATGTGATCAAATCGGCAAGGTGTCCTGATTCGGTCATACTATCGACCAATGTGCCTGCTTCTTTGGGAAGCTCTGGCATTAACTTCACGATCTTTTTCGCAACATCACGAAGATTCATCGCAAGGGCATCGAGTTCTACATTAGATTCAGAGGCGACAACAACCGGCGAGACACGTGCTTCCATAAAAGGTTCATCCGATTCAAAAACATCTAACGTAATTCGTGAAACGCCTTGCAAAATCACACTGAAATTATCTTTAGCAAGTTTAATAACTTTAAGAATTTTCGCCGCACAACCGACATCATATAAATCCGTATCGTTAGGATTTTCTACTTGTGTATCTTTTTGTGCAAACACACCAATGATTGGTGATTCATTTGCAATTGCATTTTCAATCAAAAGAACTGACTTACAACGACCGACATCAATAGGAATGATAGAGCCTGGAAATAAAACGGAACTACGCAAGGGAAGAACAGAAATAATCTCTGGAATAACCCCTTGGGATCGAGCCTCTTCGAGTTCAATACCTTTAGATTTATCTTTGGTTATGGGTTTATCTTCGCTCATAGCAAATGGCAAGGTACTTGCAGATAGACCCATAGGTCAACTTATTGGGTCTATTCAAAATGACAAGGTTGAAAAATCCCATGATGACTAATCTTTTGCTGATCTAATAAATCTCAAGTGACATAATTCATAGACATAAGGCTTAAAAATCGGTATCTCCCTATCTCAACCATGCAACCATCAT
>JABAAV010000014.1 GCA_014238595.1 Myxococcales bacterium
GAGAGGGGGGACTCGAACCCCCATACCTTGCGGTACTGGAACCTAAATCCAGCGCGTCTACCAGTTTCGCCACCCTCGCGTTTGTTTATTGTTCTGTGATGGGCAACACTACTTGTCGATAATTTTTATTCATTTGTGCAATGACATCGGCACTGATGTTTTTGGGGCAAACCGCTTCGCATTCATAATGGTTAGTACAGGTTCCAAATCCTTCCTGATCCATGGCTGTAATCATCGTTTGTACACGTGTTTTGTGTTCGGGTTGTCCTTGCGGTAAATGCGCTAGATGGGCTTGTTTTGCTGCAACAAAAAGCATTGCAGAAGCGTTTGGACAGGCGGCAACACATGCACCACATCCAATACATGCGGCAGCATCCATGGCTTTGTCAGCATCCTTTTTGCCGATAGTAATCATGTTTGCATCTGGGGCACTCCCTGTTTTGTTTGAAATAAATCCTCCTGATGCAATGATGCGGTCAAAAGCACTTCGATCAACAATCAAATCACGCAGAACAGGAAACGCTTTGGCACGGAAAGGTTCAATGTAGATGCAATCACCATCATTAAATTTACGCATGTGAAGTTGACACACAGTTGTGCCACGATCAGGACCATGAGGAATGCCATTAATCGTTAGTGAACATGTACCACAAATGCCTTCACGACAATCATGGTCAAACGCAATGGGTTCTTCATTTTTTTTAATGAGGGTTTCGTTTAACACATCGAGCATTTCCAAAAAGGACATATGCTCACTGACATTGTTGAGTTCATAATGAATCATTTTTCCACTCGATTGGCGATTTGGTTGTCGCCAGATGTGTAACTGTAAGCGCATTATTTATAACTCCTCGTAGCAAGAGTAACATGTTCAAAGATCAATGATTCTCGATGTTCTTGCGGTTTGTTGTTTTCGCCTTGATGTTCCCACACTGATGCATGAAGAAATTGATCATCATTGCGCTTGGCTTCGCCTTCTTCGGTTTGATGTTCAGTGCGAAAGTGTCCCCCTGCTGATTCATTACGCGTGAGTGCATCATGACACATGAGTTCAGCAAATTCTAAAAAATCAGCAATACGGCCAGCTTTTTCCAATGAAATGTTGAGTGATTCATTTGTTCCCAACACATTAACATTTCTCCAAAACTCTTCGCGAAGATCAGGAATATTAACCAGTGCTTTTTTCAAGCCTTCTTCATTACGTGCCATGCCGCAGTATTCCCACATAATATGTCCGAGTTGTTTATGGAAATCATCAACACTTCGATTGCCTTTAATAGAAACCATCCGATCGAGTTTTTCTTTGGCCTTGCGTTCGGTATCTTTGAACGCCGATGTATTCGTATCGGCTTTGATTGGTGCTTGCGAGGCTAAGTAATTTCCAATGGTACTGGGTAATATAAAATAACCATCCGCTAATCCTTGCATCAATGCACTAGCACCAAGACGATTAGCGCCGTGATCCGAAAAATTTGCTTCACCAGCGACAAATAAACCCGGCAGTGTGCTCATTAAATTGTAATCCACCCAAAGACCACCCATCGTATAATGTGGTGCAGGGTAAATACGCATGGGTGTGGCGTAAGGATTTTCTCCTGTAATTTTCGCATACATATCGAACAAATTACCGTAGCGTTGTTTGACAGTCTCTTGTCCTAGTCGTGCTATTGCATCTCGAAAATCGAGATAAACACCTTTTTGTGTTTCACCAATACCACGTCCTTCATCACACACTGCTTTAGCGCTGCGTGATGAAATATCTCGTGGAGCTAGGTTGCCAAAACTTGGATATTTACGTTCAAGATAATAATCACGATGTTCATCGCTAATATGATCGGGTTGTTTTCCACAGTCATTGCTATCTTTGGGAACCCAAATACGCCCATCATTGCGTAAGGATTCGGACATGAGTGTCAATTTCGATTGATAATCTCCACTAACAGGGATGCATGTTGGATGAATTTGTGTGTAGCAAGGATTGGCAAAGCCTGCACCATGTTTATAGGTTCGATAGGCGGCCGTAACATTGCATCCTTTGGCATTGGTCGAAAGATAAAAAACATTGGAATACCCTCCGGTTGCAAGGACAATGGCATGACCTGCATGAGATTGTATCTGTCCAGAGACGAGATCCCGTGTTACGATGCCTGATGCTTTGCCATCGATGACCACGAGATCAAGCATTTCTGTTCGTGGAAACATGGTGACTTTGCCAGCAGCGATCATTTTGCTTAACTGAGCATAAACACCCAGCAACAGTTGTTGTCCTGTTTGCCCGCGTGCATAAAAGGTTCGCGAAACCTGTGCCCCTCCAAATGATCGATTGTCTAACGTACCACCGTAATCTCGTGCAAAAGGAACACCTTGAGCAACACATTGATCGATAATGGCTGTGCTAATTTCAGCAAGACGATAAACATTGGCTTCTCGTGATCGGAAATCTCCGCCTTTGATGGTGTCGTAAAACAAGCGAAAAACACTATCACCGTCATTTTGATAGTTTTTGGCGGCGTTAATACCACCTTGGGCTGCGATACTATGTGCACGACGCGGGCTGTCCTGATAACAAAAACAAGCCACATTGTAACCCAATTCACCTAAGGTTGCGGCAGCTGCACCGCCAGCAAGTCCACTGCCAACAATAATGATATCGAATTTGCGTTTGTTGGCGGGGTTTATCAATTTCATATCAAATTGATGCTGTGTCCATTTTTGGGCAAGAGGGCCGTTCGGGGCATATGACTTAAGGTTCATGATGGTATTCCTTCCGAAGTCACCACGCCTAGTAAAATAGAAATAGGGATAGATGCATAGCCTAAGAACACAATCCAAGCGATTATACGACCACTTTTTTTCAGAAAGTTTCTTGTGCAACGTTGTATCCCAAGGGATTGAAACATGCTGGAAAGACCATGGGACAAATGTATGCACAGAAGTCCTACAGCGATGAGATAAAACAGAGAAATGATTGGGGATCTAAATCCTGCAATGACCATGCGATATATATCATGGCGCCCTGCACCATCATGCCATAGGGCATATTCAGGATGGGTCCATAAAAAAGTATAATGGGCCAAATGATAGAGCACAAAGGCTCCAATGATCAGTCCACTGTAGATCATTGTTCGTGCGGCATAACTGGTCTTATTGTAATGAGAATGTTTGTACTTGTTTGGTTTTGCAGCACGATTGATGCGTACTAAGCGAATGGCCGATAGGCTATGCAGACCAACGAGAACGATCAAGGTGATGCGAATCCCCCATGTGATGGGGGTGGGTAAATCTTTCAGAGATTGACCGTAGGCGTTGAATGTTTCTTGGCCTAGGTAAAGTTGTAGATTTCCAAGCAGATGAATCACAATGAATAGGAACAGTAGGCACCCTGTGATGGCCATAATTAATTTTGTGCCTACGGAAGATGTAAACAATGATGAGCGTTCAGGCATCGGAAAAAACCTCTTTGATCTGGTTGGAGTACTCCAGTGAAGAAGCGTTCTATATAGGGGATTTTTGATGGTAACTCAATCATTTAACAACAAAAACACAGTGAAGCATCTGATATGAATTCATAAAAAACAGGAGGCTTTGGCCATCTTCAACGGTTAAGTCAGTATCGCTGACTCATTCTGTATATTGTGGGAAAGCGACAATGCTCTGTCATGGTTGCAGCGGGCCCGGGGCGACTCGAACGCCCGACCTACGGATTCGAAGTCCGGCGCTCTATCCAACTGAGCTACGGGCCCGTACTATATTTTGTTCCATAGCTGGGCTTTTGATAGAATGTCAAGTCTTAATAAAAAACAGCTTTACATAAAATACATTCGTATGAGAGCGTATGCAACAGAATACGCTATTGTAGCTCGGATTATTTTTAGGAAGGCTGCTTTAGAAAGGCTATTTTAGATGATGAAACAATGTGTTATAGCAGGATTATTGAGTGTGTTTGTGATGCTTCCCACGGGATGTCATTTAAGCATCGAAGAGATTTTAACGCCTTTACCTGACAATGCTTTGCCAAGCGATCAAATTATTGAAGGTGGACTTCAATTGCATATCACAGAACAGGGCTTTGAGCGTTTTTCAATGCTTGCTCAAGGCGTAATGCAAGATCTGGTTCGAGGTGTGTGTATTGAGCCTGTAACACAGAACTTGGCCAATATTGGTGAAGTGACTGCGTGCAATAAGATGACATCTAGATGTGCCCTCGGATGTTATATTGATGGAGATGTTTCATCAGTCAATATAGGAACTCCAGAGGATTCGACGTTAGCGATCAATATTGATTTTTCATTGGATGAGGTTCTTGTTCCGCTCTCTGCTGAATTTTTGGGATTTCAGATTGCATGTACACCTCAAATTTCTCTACTTGATAACTCAGTACAGGTTTTGATTGATATGAATCTCAATCAAAGTGATGGTTCTTTGTCAGTTGCTGTTGGGGAGATCAAGGAGGTATCGTTTGGAGAAATTTCCATTGTGCTTCCAGAAACTGAGTGTGATTTTGCATTTCTCAGCGATGTTTTGGAAGGATTTTTTAACACATTTATTAGAGACAATATCGATTTTCTTACAGAAGGACTTTTTCTCGATGTGATTAATTCATTATTGGCAGAGGCGATTCCTGATCCATTAGGATTGGCATCTTCCATTGATGTCAGTGCTATCATTTCAGAAATTGCTTCAAGTGTTGATGCAAAGTTAGAGACCTGGCTTGTTCCTGGAGGACATCTCTTATTTGATCAAGGTGCAATGTCTTTAGGTATTATGACTGGATTGAACTCAGATTCCACACCAGAGACACGTACTCCGCGGACAGATAGTGATCCTGCATTATGTGTTCCTTCGGGATTGACAGCTCCTGTGATGACCGCTCCTCCATTTTCATTACCACAAGCGACACGTTGTATGAATGGGCAATGTCGTGTGACGACAGAACTTGCTACCGATATTATTACTAATGCCGAGGCTCGAGAGAGAGATCTTGGTTTTGGTATTTCAGAATCATTCTTGGATCTCCTGGGTCATCATATGATAGCATCAGGGACAATGTGTCTTGGCGTTGATGGCACGTTAGTCCGAGAGCTCAATATTGAAGCATTGAGCTTAGTGCTCCCTGAACTGTCTGAAATAGGTGCAAACCCCGATGATCCCATTGCTGTCTTTGTACGCCCTCAACGCCCTATAGATTTTACAATTGGTGAAGGAATCGATACCGATCCACAAATCAATATGGAGATTGAAGAATTAGAGGTAGATCTGTATGCGTTTGTCTTCGATCGTTATGTTCGTATCCTGACCATGACTGCTTCAGTGAATATTGGCCTTAATCTCGATTTTGCCGAAGATAGTGAAGGTGTTATTACGTTACAGCCTGTGCTCGTCGGTTTGAATGATGAAAACATCACACTTCGTGCTTCCAATGCTGAATTCTTAGGTATTGACGAAGCAGTCCTTGACGATACTTTGAGATCCTTTGTTCAGATTATTGTTCCCTTGTTGAGTGGTTTTTTGACGGGATTTCCATTACCCGCCATTGCAGGTTTTTCGATTGATGAGGTTGAAATTGGAAAAACACAAAGCCTTCACGATGATTTCTTAGCGTTATATGTCACATTAAAACCATCAGAAGCTATGAATCGATGGCTTCCTGAAGGATATCGCGAGGTTGCATCAACTCCTGTTGAAACAAGAGCCTCTTTAGTATCGACTACGGTGCCGACAGCAGAGATTATTAGAGAGGCCTTGAAAACGAAAACAAAAAAAGATTATCCCGCTATTATCATTGAGCTTGATGCGCACAACGATGATCGAAACATTGAGTGGTCATGGCGATTAAATCATGGCTTTTGGCATCCTTATTCTTCTGCAACTACGATTCATATTCAAAACTCTGCACTGACTCTTCAAGGTAAACATCATATTGAAATTCGTGGACGTGTTCATGGTGATATTGGATCGGTCGACCGAACACCGGTGACCATTCCTGTTTGGATTGATTCAGTTGCGCCACAAATTACGTCGATTGATCAAAGCGATGATATGATATCAGTTTCTGTTCATGACATTACGTTTCCTGATAATACGATTGAAATTGCTTACGGGGTGTCTTCGCAAGATAAACCACTAACGTCATGGAGTACAGAGCGAACAATCTCGTTGAGCGTCGCTCAAATGATAGCCTCAGAAGGTGCCCTTCGTGTTTTTGCTCGAGATGGGCAAAAAAATATGAATCATCATGATATTGTCTTAACTCATGGTGTCTTAACTCAAATGGAAACACCTTCAGTTGGATGTTCAACATCTGATGGCCAGTCATCATTGATTGGATTGTTGGTGGTACTTATGGGACTCATGATCTTGCGTCATCGACGTTTTGCTGTGACGTCAGTTTTATTATGTTTGTTAATGATGGGCAGCGCATGTGATGGATGTAGTTCTGATTCTGAACCCAGTAGTGATGGTGATGGTGATAAGGTCGAAGATCCGATGGTTTCCGATCCAACGGTTATTGATGTTCCTTTGGGAATCGTTGGTGAATATACATCGATGGTCGTTGATAGCTTAGGCTTTTCTTGGATTGCAGCATATAACAGTGATTATGGTGATTTGATGGTTGCCAAAACTAATAAAAGAGGACGTGTCAGTGATGATTTATGGACATTTGTTGATGGTGTCCCCACAGAGAATACATCCAGTTCACCGACTACAGGCTATCGCGATGGAATTATTGATCCAGGCGATGATGTTGGATTGTATACGAGTATTGCTGTTGGCCCTTCCAATGAACCGATGGTCAGTTACCATGACAGAACCACGGGTTCTCTTAAAATTGCGATTAAATCAGGAGATTCTTGGGACTCATATCCTGTGGATATTGGTGAACCCATAAGTTTTACGGAAGGAGCTGAAGAAAATCCATGGCATGTTATAGGCTTGTTTTCATCCCTGATACGTGATGAATCAACAGGACAGCCAGGCATTGCTTACATGACTGTTCAGTTTTACCCAGCACAAAATAGAATGATCACACAGCTTCGATTTGCACAAGCGACAGTTGATACGCCGTTGTCACGCAATCAATGGACAATATTTCTTGTTGATGAGGAAGAATATGTTTTAGACGATACAGAGAGCGCAACAGTGTCTTTTGCTCGAGGAACAGGATTGTTTGTGAGTGCCGATAGAGATCCGGAAGGAAATCCTGTGCTGGCTTATTATGAGAGTACCAATGGCACTCTAAAATTGGCATGGTTTAATTCTGCAGCCGGTACGTTTGATGCGCCCATCACGATTGAAGGGTCATCTGAAGAGCATAATAATGTGGGTTGGTATCCTTCACTGCATGTTGATTCAGACTCTATTGCACATATCAGCTATGTAAACACAAATAGAACACATCTTCGATATATTCAATTTAATGGTGTCGATAATCGACAGCCTTCTATGGTTGTGGATGATGGCTATCGTATTGATGGCGTGAATGCGTTTGGTGAGGATCGTCCTGTCTTTCATTTAATGGGTTATGATAATGCATTAATGATCAATCAAGATCATCGTGCTATTGCTTATCAAGATGCAACAACACATGATCTTGTGTTTGCAATCTTCGAAGATGATCGATGGGAAACCAGTATTCTTTCTGGAGACAGCGCCGTGTTCCAAGGTGCTCATGGATTTTTTATCTCAGGAGCTTTGGTTGGTGATGATGCGGTTATCGCCAATTGGGTTGTCAATGAACCTGAACAAGATTTTTATGTTGAGATTGTTCGATTTAACGTTAACAGAGGTAGTGTTAACTAAACAATGAATCTTAAACAATGAATCTTTCGACGCCTTCGGTTGTTTGGTCACAGGGCATCCATCTAACAGGCACACCACTTTGGTGTGATGCATTATCTCCCTCAGGGATTTGTTTTATTTCGTATGCAGGAGCAATAAAATCGAGACAACACACCGTTCTTGCAACTCAAACGACACTATCTTTATTGCGGAAAACAAAACGTGATAATGCGTTGGTTTCTCCATTTTTGCAGCCTTTTTCATTAGGTGCATTAGAGCTCGAGCTGATTCCTTCAGGGTATACTCTTGGAAGCAGTTCATTATTGATTCATCATAATGACGAAACTATTTTGTATGCTGGACGAGTGGGCCAACATTCATCTGATCTATTTGAATCCACGGAAGTACGTTCCTGTGATGTTGTGATTATTGATATTCCCTATGCAGATCTCACCTATCGAGTGCCTTCACCAAAACAAATCATAAAAAAAATACAAACCCATGTTCAAGAATCTCGAAAACAAAACAAAGTACCTCTGTTCTTAGTATCATCATTGATTCGAGGGATTGAGGTCGCTTATGCTTTGAAAGACAATTGTGTTCGTGTCGGCTCATCTATTTTTCAAGCACTACAAAATATATCTGAATATACAGATGGTTTGATTGTTAAACGATTATCCAGTGCGGTTAAGGCAGGTGATGTCGTGGTTGCTATAATTAACAACGCATTACCTTGGTTGGTTGAAAATGAGCCTGTTTATTTACCTATGTGGATTTGTGATGATGCGTTGAATTATCAAAGAGCATTAGAGCGACATCACGATATTCCTGTGTTTGATGAATCGATTGACACGCGGTTTCAAGACGTGTTGGCATCAATACCATTGTTGCCATGGTGTGATGGTGCAGATAGTGATTATTTGCATCACTATATTGAAACGTGCCATGCCAAACAGGTTTTTGTTACTGGACGCGGCGCCAATGCCTTTGTCCAGCACTATGTAGATAATGACGCGATTACTGTGACACCAATGATGTCAACGCAACAGTTGCCGTTGCTATCGACATAAGACCCTTAAGAGGTCATACGTAAAGAAGAAAAGATTCGTGTCACGCCAAGCGGTGTTGTGCGTAACGAAAAAACAAGCATATCTTCTTCGACATAGATAGCCGATATATTAATCACCGGTGTCAATAGACTCATTATTTTTCGAACCACATCATTGGTTGCAATCACAGGAATTTTAAATAAATCCACAGTAATATCATTGTTCTTTGCAGAAACAACGCCAGGTATTTTGATAGGAAGAAAGTTGAGGATATTGCCAGGTTTGGAAAGATCAAGTGACCCTGATTTGAGCAGCATAGCAATGGGTGCATTAGCATCACCTTGAACATTCAAATCAACCTCATCGATATATAGCGCGATGCGACACTGATCGTTGTCAATAATCAAATCAGTAACTTTAATTCTTAGTTTGGTGTGAAATATCGCTCCCATAAATGTCAATGTTGATGTGATGCGAACTGCTTGGTCATCACCTTCAATGGTAATATCCGAAGGAACCAGAGGACCTTTGAAAGGAATATTCGTTGCAAACCAGCGAAACATATCGAGTGGAATCGGAATTTGAAGTTTCGACACCTGTTTTGACATCGAAGGAATCAAATTTAAATTATCAAGCGTGTATCGTCCTGCAGATTCCACTGCGGCACGTACGGATGATTCTGGTGAAAATGTAGAAAGTAAGGGTTCGATTTTAGAAAATAAAGACATCATTATACTCTTTCAATAACTGTGGCAATGCCCATCCCACCACCAATACATAGGGTGATCAATGCCGTGTTTTTGTTTGTACGCTCGAGTTCATCAAGTGCAGTGCCTAACAGAATTGCACCGGTTGCACCCAAAGGATGACCCAATGCAATGGCTCCACCATTGACATTAACTTTTGCGGGATTAATGTTGAGTTTGCGAATCGTTTGAAGTGGAATGGCAGCAAATGCTTCGTTGATTTCCCACAGATCAATATCTGAAATGTTCATTGACGCTTTATCTAAAGCACGCTGTGATGCTGCTGCGGGTGCGGTAAGCATGATGATTGGTTCTGCACCAATCGTTGCCATAGAACGTATCTTGGCTCTGGGTTTGATGCCATGTTTGTCGGCGTAATCAGATGACCCGAGAAGGACTGCTGCTGCACCATCAACGATACCGCTTGAATTACCTGCAGTATGTACATGATTTATTTTTTGAGCATCGGGATATTTCGCTAATGCCATTTGATCAAATGTTTCACCGTTGGCACCGATAGGCATTTTGCCCATACCCAAGAAGGATGGTTTTAATTCGCTTAAATCCTCCTTAGACGTCCCTGGACGAGGGTGTTCGTCTTTATCTAAGCATAGTGTGCCATCATCACCCATCACAGGAACCAGTGATGTTTTGAAGCGATCTTCTTTTAGTGCGATTGCGGCTTTAGCTTGGCTTTCGGCTGCAAAGGTGTCGACATCATCACGTGAAAAACCTTCTAAGGTAGCAATCAAGTCCGCTGAAATACCTTGAGGAACCATGGCAATTTTTTTACGCAGTTTAAGGTTCAGTCCATCAACCATGCCTCCATCAGCTCCCATAGGAACACGAGACATAGATTCAACACCACCTCCAATAGTCGCATCTTGAAAACCACTACCGATGCCCATGGCAGCATAGTTCACGGCTTGAAGCCCTGAACCACAAAAACGATTCACGGTGCATCCTGTAATTGTATCAGGCCAATCAGCAGCTAAAATGGCATTTCTTGTAATACAAGAGCCTTGTTCTTTGACTTGCGATACACAACCCAACACAACATCATCGATCGATTGTTTATCTAGTGTATGTTTGTCGGCCAAATGGTTCAATGTTTGAGCGACAAGCTCTTGGGGATGAATGCCACTTAAAGCACCTTTGTCTGCTTTTCCGCGACCTCGTGGAGTTCGCACAGCATCTAGTATGAATACGTCACGCATAATAGTTCCTCAAAATGATAGATAGTGAAATAGAGTCTGGTTTATAGTCTAAAAACTATTTTATTGCAGCAAAATATGACCTCCACTTTTTGGAGAGAAGAGCACCGTTTGTTGGATGCTTCTTTGACACGATTTGTCTCTAAACATGTCGAATCACAGGCTGAGATGCATGATCAGGCTGGAACATTTAATAAAGCTTTATTTCACAAGCTTCAAGAATTAGATCTCTTAGGTCTTACGATTCCCACAGAATCAGGCGGTGGCGGGATGGATACCCTAGCTACAGTGATTACCCATACACGTCTTGCTTTTTCTGATCCGGGCTTTGCATTGGCGTATTTGGCGCATGCTCTTTTGTTTACGAATAATTTTTATCAAATGTCATCTCAATCACAACAAAAACGTTATCTCGATAAGGTTATTTCTGGAGCATGGATTGGTGCGATGGGGATGACCGAACCTTCTTGTGGTACGGATATCTTTAATATTAAGACCACGGCCATAAAAAAAGATGATCATTATGTCATCAATGGTCGTAAAATATTTATCACCAATGCACCTGTTGCGGATATTTTTCTCATCTACGCTAAGATGAACGATAAATTGGTTACCTTTGTGGTTGAACAAGGCTTTAAAGGGCTGTCATTAGGATCGGCAACGTCAAAAATGGGTATGCGTTCATCATCAATGTGTGAGGTTATTTTTGAAGATTGTATCGTGCCTCAAGAGAATCTTCTTTCAGATGCTAAAGACAGTGTGATCCATATGATGTCAAATTTAGAAATTGAGCGCATGGGGCTTGCAGGCATTAGTCTTGGTATTGCCGAACGCTGTTTTGATATCATGACGCGGTATGCACAGGATCGTGAAACATTTGGTGTCCCTATTTATAAGCATGGACAAATTCAACGTTACATTGGGGAAAGTTATGCAAAACTTGAAGCGATGCGTGCGTTGATTTACACCGTTTGTGCCGCGATGGATGATAAAAAAAACAATCGTCTCAAAACTGATGCTGTGAAATTGTTCTGCTCTACAGCCGCAAAAGAAATTGCTGATGCCGCCATGCAAGTTTTAGGTGGATATGGTTATTGTACAGAATTTCGTGTCGAACAAATGCTACGCGATGCCAAGCTTCTTGAAATTGGTGGTGGTACTATTGAGGCACATCAAAGAAATATCACCCGCGACATTTGTGAAGCGTAGGTGATGGTTATTTTTTCAAGATTTCTGAACCGTTCCAAGAGATTGTTTTGTGATTCATCCGATGGTGGGCATTGATCTTCGTATGAATCAAGAAGCTTCCTGCATAACATGGATCGATCAACAGGTAGCATCGATCGGGTCACTTAATCGATCGATTCAACCATTAAGTGAAATGATAAAGGGTCAACATCGAGGGATCCCATGAATTCGGGAGCCACGAGATTATCAACCATCATATGAATCTTGGTGGGATTCTCAAGGCTTATATGGCATACCTCATCATTACCACTGTCGAGATATGGACGACAGTCATAGTCTGTCTTAGTCGGTGGGTTTCCGTTACGTGTGTATAGAGTAAGATTGCCAACAATAGGGTCTGATATTGCTACGCTCAACGTAACGATATAATCACCCTCAGGCAAAAGCTCTGTTCGAAACGTTGTGAAGGCCCCTGGTCCATTCGATCCGTTCCTCTCCCATACTGTAGTGATTTCAGGTTCTGTAGTGGTTTCAGGTATGGTTTCAGGTACTGTAGTGGTTTCAGATGCTGTAGTAGTTTCAGGCTCTGGATCCATTGTACAATCACCACAACCTATCAAACCGATAGCTAAAATGAGAGACAGAGAGACAGGGAATGAGATAAGGGGTGTTCGCTTTTTCATAGCCCGATATATACACCTTTTTAAATCATGTTAACAAGCATTCAAATCAACAAATTTCAGAAGGACTAAGCTGTCATGCTGAACAAATTGTTATGCTGATTCTTGATAGGACATCAGACTGTGACCATTGTAACGGTAGTTACAATAATGGTTGTAGACTTTCATGAAACGGGATGGTTATTCTTTGAGCCATGCATTGAACATTTTTAGGTTATAAGGGCGACCTAAAAAATCAGAGACTAAATCCTTGGCGTCTTTGGATCCGCCTGGTGTTAAAATTTTGTCACGATAACGGGTGTTCCATTTTGGACTCAATAATCCATATTTCCTGAACGGAGATATCATATCTTTGGCAATCGATAGAGACCACATATAGGTATAGTACATTGCAGAATATCCTTTAAGATGACCAAAGCTTGCATACATCGCCGTTCCATCAACAAAAGGAAACGGTGTATGTTTCTTTTGTAATTTTTTTATCATGGTGTCGAGATTGAGTTTGTTGGGATTGGCTCTATGAAGTGACAAAGAAAGATCCGCATAAAACATTTGTTGTTGTACGGATACACCACGACCAAAACGATTTGATTTTTTGATTTTATTGACCAGAATCAATGGAATAGGTTGGTTTGTTTTGTAATGCAGTGCAAAATGTTTTAATAAATCATAATGAAGTAACCATTCCTCAAACATTTGTGATGGTGCTTCAACGAAATCACGTTCTGTTGCTGTACCACTTTGAGATGCATACTGTTGCTGTCCTCCAAAAACATGGTGCATGAGATGTCCAAACTCATGAAACATGGTGTTAACTTGACTGAGTTCCATGAGTGCAGGTTTGTTGTTTTGTGGTTTTGGAAAATTGCATACTAAAACCCCTTCAGGTATTTGAACATCTACGACACCTGATCGAAGTGAAAATTTAGCCGCATGTTTGTATTTGTTGTCTCGTGGATGCATGTCTAAGTAGATGCGTCCGATGGTTTCTTTGTTTTTGAAAACATCAAAGACTTTGACATCTGAATGCCATGTTGGAATGTCTGTCACGCGTTTGTATGAAATATTATATAGCCTCGAGGTTAAATCCAAAAGAGCTTTTTCGACACGGTTATAATCGAAATATTCACGGACTATTTGTTGATCAACATTGTATTTTTCGGTCGTGATTTTATTTGTATAGTAACTTTTTTCATAAGATTCGACATGTGATGCATTGGGATTATCTTGACGTTTTCTTTCCAGTAAAGCGTTATAATCTTTTTTTCCTCGAGCCTTTGATAAAGAAGAAACTTTCTGAATAAACGCATCGGCTTTACGTCCTGACTTCATCATTTTATCTGCGGTGATGTAGTCTGCGTAATTTTTGTAACCTAACAATTTTGCTTTTTCATCGCGAAAAATTAACATCTTTTTTAAGACATCTTTATTTGTATTTTTTGCACGAGATATACGTTGTGTGTAGAGTCGTTTGCGAAGGTTCGTGTTATCAGCATAGGTTAGAATGGGAACATAATCAGGAGAATCGGTGGATACAACGATATTTCCTTGTGAATCTTTAGTGCGTGTTTCGATCCAATCTTGAGGAAGCCCTGACAATTCACTGAGATCCGTTATTGTAATATAGCGCACATCAGTCACGATATTTTTATCGAAAGCTAACCCCAGTTGTGTCAGTTCTTTGTTGATTTCACTAAGACGTTGTCGTTGCTTAGAAGGAAGGTTGACCCCACTGCGTTTAAAATCACGGAGTGTAAATCGTACAAAACGCTTCGTCTTTTTATCGGCACGAGAAATATCGACTTGTTTGATGGCATCATAAAGGGTGCTGTTAAGACTGGTCTTCGTTGAAAATTGACTGGCTTGTTTTTCACATTCTGTGGCTTGGTTTCGAATGTCTTCTTGTGGATGAACACTACGTGCTAAATAAGCCATGCCCCATCCATTTTCTAGAGCGATACTCATGGCGTTGTAAGGCTTTATCGTATTTTCAATCGTTCGAACGTCATCAACGGCAAGAATTTCAGCAAGCAATGTACGTGCTTTCGAAATATCAGCATTACATTGCTCATAGAAAGAGATTTGTTTGGGTAATGTATCCGTGTTTCCACGACATCCCATACTGATGATTGTTGTTAATAAAAGAGAGAGATAAGTAGATTTTATATAAATAGACACAGGTATCTCTGTATCACAGCTATTTAAGGATGAACAGTGGTGGCTAGGGTCTCTAGTTCGTTTAATGCCCCTCGAATGTAATGTTTTGTCATTTGTTTTCGCCATCCTAATGTATGATCGGTATTGTCCATTGGTTTTGCATTGGTGATTGCTTTGTTGATGCATGCTTCAATCGTTTGCGGTGTTAATGGATGACCAATCAATTCTGATGTTGCTGTGCTTAAGATGGGGTATGAAGCAACAGCACCAAGTACAAGACGAGCTTGAGTGACGTGTTTGTTTTTATCAAAGCTCGCTGCTGCTGCAATGCTTAAGACGGGAAAATCAATAGAGCCTCGGCGGCGTAATTTCCAATAGGTGGAGTGTTGTCCTTGGGTTTTAGGAATTTGAACCTGTGTGACGATTTGCGAAGGTTGTTTCGTGAGATAGTCCATACCATCATCACGATACATATCAGCAAGATTAATCGTCTCTGTATTGTTTTGCGAAACTAAGGTCACGGTAGCATTTAATGCAATCAATGCAGGTGCCATATCGGTTGAAGATACCGCCCAACAACGTGGACTTCCAGGTGCTACCCAACAGGTATCACCTTGTTCTTTCATACAAAAATCAATAGATTGTCTCCATTGATACGATTGATTGTAATAATTACACCGTGTATCAAGACAAAGATTGCCGCCTAATGTTCCTGTGTTTTGAATATGAGACGATGCGATAGAGCGAGCGGCCATCGAAACGACACGCATCATTTGAGGTGCAGCAGCAATTTCTGCCAGTGTGACCAATGCACCGATTGTGACCATAGAATCAGTTTCTGTGATGGTATGGAGTTCAGGGATTTGATGTAATGATACAAGATGTTTTGCTTGTTGGTGTCGTCGTTTTAAATTAGGAACCAAATCTGTTCCACCGGCAACAATACGAACATCGTCTTGATGAAGCAAGCGCACCGCTTCAGACATTGTTTGTGGTGTGTGATAGGTAAATGGTGGACAGCGTAACATGGGTAGGCGTTTCTTTTTTGTTAACGGCGAGGTTGATGAGGATGAGGAGGAACAAATGCATTACCATCACCACCTTCCCAAGGTGGTGGTATAAAATCGACATGATCAAAATTAATTGAAGGAAAATCTTTGGGACCAACGCGTTTATCTGATGAGTTCATCGCTTTGAATATTTTGTCTGGTGTGATTGGTGTTTCATCAATACGAACACCGACAGCATCATACACAGCATTAGCGATGGCAGGCATGATAGGAAGCAAAGGTCCTTGACCGACTTCTTTAGCACCAAATGGTCCTTGTTTGTCAGGATATTCTACCAAGAAAATATCACAAGGAGGCATATCCATCATGGTAGGGCTTTTATAATCAAGCAATGACGGAATTTTATGAACTAATGCGGATGATCGTTTTTGAGGCAGTCGTCTAAATGTTTGTTCTTCCATCAATGCTTCACCTAATCCCATATAGATAGAACCTTCGATTTGATTAAACACCAATGTTCGATTGATACAAGTACCAATGTCATGTGCCATCCATATTTTAACAACATCAAGTTGACCCGTATCTTTGTTAACACGCACCTCAATCACTGAGGCTGAATATGAATAGGTTGGGGAAGGTCCAACGCCAGCGCCTTTATATTTTCCTGGTGCTGGTGGTGGTCGATATGATCCTGTGGTTCCTAGTGTTCCATGCTCTGTTTCCGTGGCGACCATGGCTTCTTGAAATGAGATACCTTTATCTGGATGTTCAGATGAAAAAACACGTCGATCCGCAAAAACGAGTTGATTTTTTGGAATACCCAACTGTTTAGAAACGACTGATGCGATAATATCACGTGCACGTGTCGCTGCTTCAATGGCAGCGTTTCCTGTCATGAGTGTTACGCGACTTGAGTAAGAACCTAGATCAACGGGTGTTAAATCAGTATCTCCTGTAATGACACGAATATCAAAAGGATCAATGCCTAAAATTTCAGAAACACATGCCGCTAATACATCATTAGAACCTTGACCAATTTCAGTGGATCCACAAAACACAGTCACACCACCTAAGCGATCAAGTTTTAGTTGAACACCACTGTGTGGCATGTCATTCCAGTAAATGGGCAGTCCTGCACCACATAGATATGAAGAACAGGCAAGTCCTAGGCCATGCCCTTCGGGAAGATTTCCCCATCGTGTTTCAAAATCTGAAGCTTCGGTCACTTTATCAATACAGTCGCCCAAACCTACAGTTCCCAATTGAAGATAATTGGCTGTGACAGAATGAGGTTTTGCCAGTTGATTGGTTCGAATCGTTTTAGGATTTATTCCAAGAGACACGGCCATTTTGTCGAGCTGTATTTCAAGGCCAAATCGTGGTTGAGGTGTTCCATGGCCTCGTTTTGGTCCACAAGGTGGCTTGTTCGTAAAGGTACGGCATCCTCGGAATTGATATCTAGGAATATGATAAGTGACTGTCTGTAACGCACCGGTATAAAAGGTAGAGGCAACGCCATACGATCCATAGGCACCACCATCTAAAACAGTATCAAGGCTTTGCCCTACAATGAGTCCTTGTTTATCTGTTCCTGTTTTCAGTCGCATCAATACAGGATGTCGTCCACGGTGACAATAAAATACTTCTTCGCGTGTCAATGTTATTTTGACGGGACGGTTCAAAAGCATTGCAGCTTTAGCAACAATGACTTCATGGTTGAATGGATCAGATTTACCACCAAATCCACCGCCATTGGGTGTGGCAATGACACGAATATGTGTTGCAGGAAGTTGTAATGTTTTTGCTAAGGCACGATGTAGATAATGAGGTGTTTGCGTCGAAGACCAGATAGCAAGTTTGCCATCCGGATCTGTCGTAGCCACAGATGCATGTTGTTCAAGTGGAAGATGTGTATTGCCTTCATAAAAAAACAAATCTTCAAAAATATGATCGGCATCCTTTAAGGATTGATCGACATGACCAAAATCAAATGCGACGCGTTTATGAATATTACCTTCTTCGCCATAGGTATGAATGCGTGGTGTTTCTACAGAGAGTGCTTCTGTGGAATTTGAAATTGTTGTTAATGGTTCTAATTCCGCTTCAATCAATTCAACAGCGTTTTGTGCAATTTCTTCAGTTTTGGCAATGACCGCAGCATATGGATCCCCGACAAAACGTGTTTTGTCACGGCATAACGCATATTCATCTTGGCTAACGGGAAGAATACCGTGTTTGATTGGAAAATCATCACCGGTTAGAACAAGATACACACCATCTAATGCGCTGGCTTTTGTTGTGTCGATGTTACGAATCGATGCATGCGGAAGATGTGAACGTAGCAGTTTACAATAAACCATACGAGGCAATGAAATATCATCA
This sequence comes from Myxococcales bacterium, assembly GCA_014238595.1. Classification (GTDB taxonomy): domain Bacteria; phylum Myxococcota_A; class Polyangia; order Haliangiales; family J016; genus JABAAV01. Next base: position 18,206 of record JABAAV010000014.1, read on the forward strand.
GCATAAAGCAACTGTCCTGTAACACGTGCACGACCATCAATGCGTGGTCTATGTTTTCCTATGACACGGAACGAAGTCATGCGTTAAGATTATCTGTGCAGTTGTCACCCAAGCCGCAGACAGAGCCCACCGCATTGATGATGGAAAGATACCCAGTACAACGACATAATACGCCAGAGAGTTCTTTTTGAATATGCTGGACTGTTGGTGTGGTGTCACGTTCAATCAATGCTTTGGCGGTCAGAAGCATTGCAGGAGTACAGTAGCCACATTGTGCTGCACCATATTTACAAAATGCTGATTGTAGCTGATCTAAGATAGGTCCTTCTGCAAGACCTTCAATAGTTTTGATCTCTGCGTTATGAGCACGTGGTGCCAGCATGAGACAGGATAATACGGGTTTTCCATTGACAAGCACCGTACATACGCCGCATTCTCCTAATTCACAACCGTGTTTCGTTCCTGTGAGATTCATGTCTTCACGCAGCACTTCCAGCAATGTTTTGTGTGTTGTCACTGAAAGCTCTACAGATTCATCATTGACGGTCATCGTTAAAGGGTATTTCTTAGACATAATATTTTTGTATGTTAACCAGAGAGTATTGATGTTAGGCAATAGTAGTCACCGATACATTCGTTATTATTATTGATTTATTTGTGAGGATCCATATATGCAGGTTCAAATTAAAGATATTTCCCCTCTGGAAAAACGATTAACCATAGAAATCCCATGGGATGTGGTGTCCCAAAAGCTTAAAATGTCCTATCGACATTTGACAACACGGGTTGCATTGCCAGGATTTCGCAAAGGGAAAGTCCCTGTTTCCATGTTAGAAAAGATGTTTGGAGCCAAAGTTCGAAGTGAAGTTGCTGTGGAGCTCACACGTGAATTCTTGATTCAAGCTATTCAAACCAATGAGCTTCATGTCGTTTCTGAACCTAAATTAGATATTTCAGAAATCAAGAAAGACACGGCGTTTACGTTTGAAGCCCATGTTGAGGTAGCACCCACGGTTGCCATTACGTCAGATGATTACGAAGGCTTGACCTTTGAAAAAGAAACAATAACCATTACAGATGCACAAGTCGAAGAAGCCTTAGATGCTTTGGTGCAAAAGCATGTTGTGCTTGCCCCCATTGAAGACAGAGATATTCTTGAAGCTAGCGATGTTGTTTCTTTATCGCTCAAAGGGACATTGGGTGAGCATGATATCGATCGTCCACAGCTTCAGGTCGATTTAGAACGTGCTTCTTTAGAACCACTGCCTGGTTTGGTCAATGCGCTATTGGGTCTTTCAATATCTCAAAAAGATCATGATATTTCTTGGGATATTGCTAAAGATTTCGAAGATGAAACAATTGCAGGATGTACGGCTGTATTTTCAATATCGATCAGTGATGTTCGAAATAAGAAAACACCCGAACTCGATGATGAATTTGCCAAAGATACGGGACGTGCTGAAACATTAAAAGAGCTTCGTGAAGTACTACATGATGACTTAGAACAACAAAACCAGCAATCTGGTGAAAGTCGTATGAATGAAAAAGTACTCGATAGCTTAGTGTCCAAAATCAATATTCCATTGAGTCCAAGCATGGTCGACACAGCATTTTCAGCACGAATGCGACAGTTTCAGCAAATGCTTGGATTGACCGATGAGCAAGCACAAGAACATTCATTAGGCGATGATGTAGAATCTGAAATGCGTCAAAACATTGAAAATGAAATTCAAAAACAATTGCTTATCGAAGCGATTGCCGATGATGCTTCTATTACAGTGTCAACGGAGGCATTGCAGGAACACATTGATAAGCTTGCGCAATCACGCAATACTTCTTCTACGATTATTCGTGATGAATTAGTCCGTAATGGATCATTGGGCGATGTCAAATTTTCTATCCGCAAAGATCGTGTGATGAGTTTGTTAAGAGAGAAAGGAACCATTAAAACGGTTTCAGCTATCTCTGATGACAACGCTTCTGAAACCCAAGAATCATCATAGATGCATACATTATCATTGAATATTTTTAATTGAACAAATCAACGAAAGCGAATTCCTGACATGAGCATTTTTATTCCAACTGTTATTGAACAGACACATCGTGGAGAACGAGGCTGGGATATTTTTTCACGGCTTTTAAAGGATAGAATTGTATTTTTAGGATTACCGATTGATGACATGGTTGCTAATATGGTTATTGCTGAACTTTTATATTTAGAATCGGAAGATTCTAAACAAGATATTATGCTTTATGTTAATTCACCTGGAGGACATGTCACCGCAGGTATGGCCATTTATGACACAATGCAATTTGTCCAATGTGATATTTCTACATTCTGCATGGGACAAGCATCGTCAATGGGCGCTTTTTTGTTGGCAAGCGGTAGCAAAGGGAAGCGATATTCATTACCGCATGCCCGTGTGATGATCCATCAACCACTTGGTGGTTATCAAGGACAAGCCAGTGACATTGATATCCATGCCAAAGAGATTTTAAAAACGAGAGAAACCCTCAATAAATTATGGGCAACCCATACAGGAAAAAAAATCAAAACAATTCAACGCGATACTGAGCGAGATTGTTTTATGAGTGCACAAGAAGCTAAGGATTATGGTATTGTTGATCATGTTGTCTCTAAACGTGAGATACAAGGTAAGGCTGCATAAATCTAATTAACCTGCTTATGTCCGATACTACTGATACCCAAGGATCCTGTTCGTTTTGTGGCAAATCACACGATGATGTCGTGAGTTTGATTGCGGGACCTGCCGCGTATATTTGTGATGAATGTGTTCAATTATGTCACGGGATTGTCACAGAAAAAACACAACCATCAACAAACAAACCTGTTCCATCATCACACAAACCAATTAAACCTTCCGTCATTGTTAATGAGTTGGATAATTACGTCGTAGAGCAAGATTATGCAAAAAAAGTATTAGCTGTTGCTATCTATAATCACTATAAGCGAATTAACCGAATAGTTGAGGACGATAGTGATGATGTTGAATTACAAAAATCAAACATCCTGCTTTTAGGACCAACAGGTTGTGGCAAAACACTGCTTGCTCAAACCTTGGCACGAATATTAAATGTTCCATTTGCTATTGTCGATGCGACTAATCTTACCGAAGCAGGTTATGTTGGAGAAGATGTTGAAAATATTATTGTTCAGCTTTTACACAATGCAGACTTTGATATTGAACAAGCCGAACGTGGTATTATTTATATTGATGAGATTGATAAAGTATCTCGAAAAAATGATAATCCTTCAATCACACGTGATGTTAGTGGGGAAGGTGTCCAACAGGCTTTACTTAAAATTATTGAAGGCACGGTAGCCTCCATTCCACCCAAAGGTGGGCGTAAACATCCGCAACAAGATTTTATCCATGTGGACACTAAAAATATTTTATTTATTTGTGGTGGTTCGTTTATGGGGCTTGATGAAATTATCAACAGTCGTCGTGTGACGAAATCGATTGGATTTGCAGCCACAGAAAAGAAATCTTCCACGGATTTGACATGGTCCAAAGATATTCAACCGAAAGATCTATTAAAGTTTGGTTTGATTCCAGAGTTTGTTGGACGACTTCCTATTATAGTTCCACTTCATGAATTATCTCAAAACGCCTTGGCTAAAATAATGACAGAACCTAAAAATGCATTGCTCAAACAATATGAAAAACTGTTCGAGATGGAAGGTATTGGCTTACGTTTTTCTAAAGATGTTCCTAAAAAAATAGCGCAGATGGCAACAGAGAAAAATCTGGGTGCACGTGGATTACGTTCTATTTTAGAACAAGCCATGCTCGACATCATGTATTCATCTCCGGATCAAAAAAATATCGAAGAAATTGTTATTAACGAGGATGTTTTTGATGCAAACAAACCTCCGATTATTCACTATAAAAAACAACCCAAATCGAAACAGGCTAAATCTGCAAAACACGCGTGACACGCAGCGTTGAACAGGTTGTATCAATGATACAAAGAATAACAGGTATTAGTGTTTCGTTTGATG
>JABAAV010000150.1 GCA_014238595.1 Myxococcales bacterium
TTTATGTGGAGATTTTAGATAGCAAAAATAACCCTTCTTATAAAGCACGTGTTGTTCATATTGGATTGAAAATACGGGATTATTACCCTGTTATTTCAGGTCTTACCGAAGGTGAGCGCGTTGTTATTCATGGTAGATTTACCGTAGATTCAGGTTTAAACATTATCAATAGTGACGTTCAGGGTTTGTTGAAAGACGAAACATCATCGTTGAACTATGAAGCCATTGCTATTCCCAGCAAAAATCATAAACAGCTTCAAATGATTGTTTTAAATTACCTTGCTTTTCATCATGCTTTGGTTGAGGAAAACAAAGATGAAGTAAAAATCATTAATAAACGATTTAAAAGGAGCTTGTTTAAACTATCAGCCAAACGTGGCACTTTATTTTATCAAGCATGGAAACCACTGTCACAGCATATCAAAAAATACACAGGGCATATCGCAAAAGCTAAAACGCTCGATATGATCCGTCAATCGTTTCATGGTATTTCAAAGCAGATAGCCATTATTCTTCATGTCTTTGGAAATCCGTTGAATGAAACAGTGCTGCTTTTTTCTTGTCCAGACGCTTTTTGGGGTGAAGGTGGTTTGTGGCTTCAAAAAGAACGAACACGACGTAATCCCTATGGTGGTTCTGAGCTACAGCGTTGTGGAACAATCCATCGCACGATCTCTCAAGGTGCCTACATGTCGTTGACACGAGGAGATGGTCTCGGATTAGATCATTATGGGCATGTGGATGATCCATCTTCGCAACAACCATTGAACAACATAGGTAAATCAAAGACAGAGAAAAATCATCAATGATGATTTAAAACCAAAGCCTTCAGCGTTCTTGCATGAAATCTCTTATGTCGAGACATCCTGGCCATGATCATGGCCAATCCGCAGTAGCTTTTTAGCTGTTACAACAATAGGTTTTTTCACAAGTGGATTCGGCACGAATGCCGCTATCAGGGCATGTGCATTGGTTGCAGTCATCTGTTTTGTCAGGAAACAGTTCTCCTGGTGTACATTCTTCAGTCTGTTCAACGCAGATGCCTGCAATACAAATACCGGCAGATGAACAAGTCACAGCGGAACAGGGATCGTCAGCGCATTGTGTGATTTGAACTGTACAGATTCCACTAGGAAGTCGAGTGCAGACAAATCCGGCAACGGTAATTTCATCGCGACAAAGACA
>JABAAV010000151.1 GCA_014238595.1 Myxococcales bacterium
CACCACCACCACCACAACCACCAACGATAACACCACCACCACCACAACCACCAACTATAACAACACCACCATCACCACCTACGATATCAGAACCGACACCTTCCGTACCAACACCAACAACACCACCAACGAAAGTGCAGGCCCTGTCTGACTCTAGTGTGCTTGGACAGCACAATGGTTTTTCAGAGCAGCATTCTGGAGTTTGTGTTGATCCTCTCCTATCGGGTGCAGGACTTGGACCTCGTCATGCATTGACATTCGATGATGGTGCCACTGCTTTTTATTGGAGTGTCGGAGAGAATTGGGAAGGATTTCCAACACCATGGTATCCTGGGCTTAGTCAAGAAAATGTTTCTTCCTGTCAAGTGTTAGATTTTGACAGAACAGCCGCCAATCGTATCTGTATTGAAGCATGGGCCACTGCTGAAGGTGAATGTGCTTCGTGTTCGAATGCGCCTCAAACAGAATCTGAATTGGGTACGGTTGCCAAGCAATGTGCTAAATGTCCTTCATCCTGTGTAGAAGCGAATGAAGATGGTTGTTCAGCAACAGCTGTTTGTAATAGTTGTGTCAACAACGGTTCTTTAAGCAAAATCTATGTCTTTGCCGATGATGGCGACAATGTCATCTCTGACGGTAAATTAGTTGGAGATATAAACATTGATGCAGATTCTGAAGGGACTGTTGTCTGTGCAGAATTCGGTGATGCAGCATCAGGTACCGATTTTGAACAAGTTCAACAAATCGCCGTATGTCGTGGTGGTTGTGGTGGAGATTCTTACAATCTTGCCGTTGATTATGTCTATCTCGAAGTTGATGCAGAGTAATTACCACGCATGATCACACTTTTTTAAAGTGAGACTCAGATCATTTACTAAGCACCTCAGAATTTTTCTGGGGTGCTTTTTTATATGGGTATAAAATATTCTTTGTGCTAGTATCCGGCATATGACTCGTTTAAATATAATATGGATACTCTTATTTCTGTCAGTAGGTCTCGTTATGTCTTGTGGTTCAGAGGAACCTTCAAACGATGCTTCAATGGATACAGCGCCATCGTCGGCCACTGCGACTGAAAACCCGGTGACTGAAAACCCAATGATTGAAGACCCAGTGACCGAAGACCCGGTGACTGAAAATCCAGTGACTCAAGAC
>JABAAV010000152.1 GCA_014238595.1 Myxococcales bacterium
ATAGTGCTACTCTGTTCAAGCATTGGAAAGTTAATCGCCGTGAGACTTTCCGAATTTCCTATTAGAATAAAGCTACTCTGTTCGAGCACTGGAAAATCTATCTCCGTGATATTTGATAAATTTTCTAATACAATATCACCGTTGATCTCGATACAATATTTAGCCGCAAGAAGTTCCTCTTCTGTTGTTATATCGCCTTCCCATATTCCATTATTCATTCCATCACCACATAGTTCGGATGTTGTTTCGGTACAGCCCACCATCAAGGTTAAGCCAATAACACATAGAAATTGATTATATCGAGTCATCATGCTGCCCATATACCCTATTGATGCATTTCATGTCAAACCAACCCAAGCGACCAAAACACACTCCCGCAGTGTCGTCCTTAACTAAGCGGTGATATTTATGCATCACCTATATTATCGATACAAGGCGTTGTTTGTTCAACGATCAAATGTTGAACACTTCATGTGTAGCAATCAATGATAGACAGTCCTAAGGACAATAGAGCTCGCTAAATCTGCCTATGTCACAATCGGTCATGGCATCACTCTGTTCACCATCGAAACCTCCTGCTATGAAATCCAACTTTGGCATTAAAAGAGTCATCAATGCATCGCTAATACCCAGAAGTAAATCGCCATTAATGCGTTCAAGCATTGGAAATTTAATCTCTGTGAGATTCGGCACCATTCCTATTACGATAGAGCTACTCTGTTCAAGCATTGGAAAGTTAATCGCCGTGAGACTTTCCGAATCTCCTATTATAATAGAGCTACTCTGTTCAAGCATTGGAAAAACAATTTCCGTGAGACCCGTAAAAGTTGATATTATAATATCAACACTCCTGACTAAAACTGGAAATGAAATCGTTGTTAAATAATGGCTGTTTCCAATGCCTATTTCATCTTCCACAGTCGTTAAGCGAGGCATTGCAATACGCGTCAATGCTTGATTGTCCACTATTAGCAAACCTCCATTAATGCGTTCAAGCATTGGAAAAACAATCTCTGTGAGATTCGGCACCATTCCTATTGCGATAGTGCTACTCTGTTCAAGCATTGGAAAGTTAATCGCCGTGAGACTTTCCGAAT
>JABAAV010000153.1 GCA_014238595.1 Myxococcales bacterium
CTCTACGGTCAGGGAGGCTCCATGGATCGCTGGTTGATGTGCGTCCATTGTCGCAGGTGGCAGTGCATTGATCGCCCGTGAGTCCTACAGATTCTCCCGTGCGTTCACGTGTGACGACATTGGGGATACGATTGGCAAGGCCATTGCGGGGCTGATTGGTAAAGCGAATTTCTCCGATTGTTCTAGGGGCGCCAAAGAAATTTTCGTAGGCACGATCAACCGATGATATTCTGTATGTGGTAGGACAGCAATCATCACAGAGACCATATTTCCCATAACTAGAATTACGATATTCTTCGCGTTCACGACGATAAGAGGCAGAGGTAATATCAGGAGAGTACGAATCATACTGCTCAGTCCAATCGTAACGTTGAATGTTGGGATAGATGAGCGTTTCTTGATCTGAATCTAATGTTAACAGATAGGGTTCGCTGTCGTAATAGCCCGAGGTACGCCACCATGATTGACCCACACCACCACCAGGAGGTGCATCAAAATTTTTGTTATGCGGGACAGGATCGGGGTTTGATGTGACCGATGGAGATCGCTCGATTAATGAGGTCAGGGCTGATGGATTACCAAATACTGTCACACCATCAACAGCTGAGGATCCTATTCGATAATAGTAGGTATAGTCAAAGGCACAGGCATAGAGATCGGTTGATGGTAGGATAATACAAACTTTTAAATCTGACACATCGATTTGTAGACCGGTATCATTTCTATTTTGATCGAGATCAAAGGTTCCATAACATGGATTGTCTGGCTCACCCCAGACAATATCGTTTAAAGGTGAAGCGATTTCAGGAAAACTGGCAGTGTGATCCGTCAGATAGGGCTCAACCAAGATTCCGAAAAATTCAGCATAGTCTGCGGTGTTTTCTCTGCTGTATTCCCGCTCTTGCAATAGGCCATCGTAGCTTCGTATATCGGCATGAGGATAATCTTCATCGCCTTCTGTTGGGACATCATCTGGAACGGTTCTGTCAAAGACGACAGGTTGGTTGTTGTTTTCGCTTTCGGTGGTATCCCAGTGGTAATAGCGCGAAATACCAATGCG
>JABAAV010000154.1 GCA_014238595.1 Myxococcales bacterium
GCTATTGTTAACAAATGATAATCATTTGATCAACTTCAATGCCCAAGAATAAAGAATCCTGTCATTGAACAGTCATGAAGCAACATCAACCATCGCGAGAAACCATGTGTGTCGTCACTATAAAATCACAGTGTTTGAACAGGATTGATTTAGTTAATAATGGGACCAGATTTACACGCACCCAGTTCCATCATGAGATACATCAAAATGCGCTCTTGGGGAATCAATCCTTCATGTGCCGTATATGTGGTATGATATGTCGAATACATCACACGACCGCACCCGACAGGTTCAAACGTTGCCGTCATTGGCTGACATCCTGCACCAGGACAACTTGCAGGATTCCCATTAACATCACCCATCACATAAACTCTAGGGGTATCGACAACAGGTTGTCCTTCATCATCAGTACCTATAGTGACCGATTGCGTAGATTGAATTTGCGTCCAAGCATCGATAATAAGAAAGTTTTCAGGATTAATGCTACCTATCGCACTTTCAGGAACATTATCTGCACTCAAAACATGTTTAGGACCTTCTTGTCCTGTGAGCCATGCTCGTAAATCGTCATCCATAACATAGGCATGATGGATATTGTACGAAGGAAACCCATCAGCATTGCCAAATTGAGTCGCATTCCAATTGGTTCCATCCCATGCTGAGGCAGGTGTATCGACTGACCCATCATCTTCGTTCACAATATCACCCTCATTGGCAAAAGTCATTTGTTCAGGAAAAATATTGTCGACATGTTCTCCAGACCAATCGGTCACAAACATTTTACCACCACGACTGATATAATCTCGTATGTTTTGCCATACGATGGGTGAATCATTTTGCAATGTTGTTCCGTTAAATCCAGTTGAGCAGGGAAACAAAATCATTTGATATTGACTCATCAGCTCAATATCTAACAATAAATCCTTCACAGACATATCATTGTTATTTCTGTTCGAAAATGTATATCCATCATAAACATCAAAGATACCCTGCTCACTACCCCATATAAATTCACCACC
>JABAAV010000155.1 GCA_014238595.1 Myxococcales bacterium
ATTTAAAAGATCAGTTTCAGATTGTCCATAAAATTATATCTATGTTGAGATGCAGTGTTTTCAAATACAACCCATCATTGTTTCAACGCTGAGACAGTGGTTATAGCCTCAATATTAGGGTGTGGGACAATCGAGTCCCTCACATTCCACTGTGTCATTACATGACAGGATATTATCGTAACAGACCGCATCCGCAGATACACCATTGGCAGGACAGTCACAACATTGTCCAGAAGTATCTCTAAAAGACTCATCTGGGGTGCATATTTCTGGAGTGCATACCTCTGATGTCGGGTCTGGTGTTGGGCGTGGTTCTGAGCTTGATGGCGGGAGTCCTAGATTAACACATCCTTGGGGAGTGTCATTATCGTAACAGACTGCATCCGCAGACACGCCATTGTCCGGACATATACAACATTGTTCAGGAGTATATTCAACAATTTCACCTGGAAAGCATGTACCGCATATATTTGCTGGTGGGCGTGGGCCTGGGTTCGATGGTTCAGATGGCTCAAAACATTCTAGTCCGATATCAAAACAGGTTGCATCCTCAGAGACACCACTATCAGGGCACTCACAGCATTGTCCAGAAGCATTTTCAAAAGATTCACCTGGGGTACATAGCATTGATCCTGGGCTTGGCGGTAAGCTTGGCGGTGGGCTTGGTGGTGAGCTTGGCGATGGTGTGAAGTTTGTTGGTGTACTTGTTGAGGGTTGTGGTTCAAAACATTCTAGTCCAATATCGGAACAGGTCGCATCTGCAGACACACCACTGTCGGGACATTCACAGCATTGTCCAGAAGTGTGTTCAAACCAATCACCTGGGGTGCATGTGATACTATTTGCAGTATCTGTATTTGCAGTAGTTGTCTCTTCGGTGTCTTTATCTAAACAGCCTATGACAAACAGTAATCCTGCAATCCATAATATGTGACTTGATTTTTTCATTTTCTCATTGTTCCTTATTTAAAAGATCAGTTTCAGATTGTCCATAAAATTATATCTATGTTGAGATGCAG
>JABAAV010000156.1 GCA_014238595.1 Myxococcales bacterium
CCGCCGCCAACAGGACCAACACCGCCGCCAACAGGACCAACACCGCCGCCAACAGGACCAACACCGCCGCCAACAGGACCAACACCGCCGCCAACAGATCCATCAGATCCGACGCCTGTTGCTAGCTGCAGAGGTATTGATGAAGATCTCGATGATGATGATGAAGATCAAAACGATACATTGTCTAAGGCAGAAAATTTGTTAGGAACAAGTACTCCCAAAAATTGGGATTCCTATGACAAATTCATCGGTTCAATTGAAGACGATGGCGATAATGATTTCTTTTTATTCAATGTCGATAGTAACGATATTGATGGAGAAACTTACAGTCACCTGACGATTACATCTTCAGGCGGTAATGCTGTACCGTTAACTGCGATTATAGAATATATACCTGTCGACAGTAGTGATACTCGTTCTTTCGAACGTATCCTTACCTCGAAGCCAGCACTTGCTGGGGGTTCACTAATCTCTGAACGTGACATGTTCTTCCAATATCCAGGGACATATTCATTGCAAGTTTATGATGCAGACGAAAGTGATTTTGATAACAATGAAGTGTTTTGTTATGAAATCAACATCGAGGACAGCCTTGATGTTGAAGATGTAGTAGTTGCTACAAGTTTTCCAACCAGTGCCACTGATCGTTCATTCACACATTCAGTGACTTCAGAAGGAAAAATTGGTTTTTATGAAATAACAGCCACAGAACAAAATCACCAACCTATCGTCATCAATACCACCGCGACTCCAAATCCAAGGGATAGTCGTGATGATTACGTTCTTCCTGATGTTGATACGGATCTTCTCGTATGGTCGACATTCAGCAATGCTATCTATGCTCAAAATGGAGATGTATTGACCGATGGATCGGGTAGCAGAGCCACTGTGATTAACAGTAACTCTTCATTAGGAATGTTTTCACTAGGTGTTCGTGGTGATTCAAGTGATACATCCACCGCCGTTAAATATCTGATTATTGTGGATCATTATGCAATCAATAATCATGCTGA
>JABAAV010000157.1 GCA_014238595.1 Myxococcales bacterium
TAATTTTTTGATGAACGCGAGTTATTTCATCTAATATAGCTTGATGATTGGTTTGAACATATTGAGTGAGATGATCAAATTCTCTTTGTATTTCAGCGTTCTTGTTGTCTTGTATTGTTGATTGACTGTTGATGTCTTCTGTTGTGCTAGCTTCTGTATTTGGTTGTTTTTCGTGAGGAATATAAGTGGTTTCATTTTCTGTAAATTGATCACGGCGGATGGAACTTGCAACATCAAATGATTGTCCGTTGCTATCTTCTGTTGATTTGTTATTGATGTCTTCTGTTGTGTTGTTATTGCTATCTTCTGTTTGTATGTTTTTTCTTGTGAAGAATATAGGAGGTTTCGTCCCATGATTTTTGCTCAGCTGCTGCAAATTGATCACGGCGGATCGAACTTATAGCATCAAATGATTGTTCTTTTGTTAAAGGCGTAAGTTTCATTTCATCATAATAGTTTGATGAAATGGTGGTCACATTCATGGAATCTTGATCGTGAACATCCGAATCTTGTTGAAACGAATCTTTAACGACAGAGTCTTGAACTATGGATGGATCTTTAACTATGGATGGATCTTTAACTATAGATGGATCTTTAACTATAGACGGATCTTTAACGACAGACGGATCTTTAACGACAGACGGATCTTTAACGACAGACGGCTCTTTAACATTTGAATTCTGTTGAAACAGATCTTTAAGAACGGAGTCTCGAGAGACAGACGGCTCTTTAACATTTGAATTTTGTTGAAACAGATCTTTAAGGACAGAATCTCGAGCGACAGACGGATCTTGAATAGCCGAATCTCGTTGAAATGGATCTTTAACGACAGAGTCTTGAACGACAGACGGATCGTGAACACCTGAGTCCTGTTGAAACGGTTCTCGAAGAACAGCATCTCGATGTGATGGATCCTGCGGTAAAAAATCCCGCATATTTGTCTCTCCATGAATGCCAGATGTGGGTGTATCTTCGTCAAATGAATTATGCGGTTTA
>JABAAV010000158.1 GCA_014238595.1 Myxococcales bacterium
AATGCACTGAACCCATCGCTGATTGTTGAACATACAATTGGTATAATGTTATCGCTTCATCAGAAGATAGCTGTGTCATGTTTTGATGCGTCATGACAACAATCATCAAAATATAAACTTTAATACTGAAACAGAACGTTCAGTGCTAAGGTTGATTGAACAATATTTTTGAATGAATCAAAATCACTCTTAAAAAGAGATGCATTGGCCGCGAGTTCTAGGTGTAAGGAGGGTCGTCGGTCATAGGGGATGTTTGACCCTTGAATCAAAGATATTTTACGCCACACCTCATAACCGATAGCGGCATGTACTCCAATACCCAAGTTGGTTATGAAGTCGTTATAGCGATGAAACCGCCACAAAAAACTCCAATTTAATCCCGGTTGAATCCATAGGCGGTCATCAATCCACAGTCGAGCAGCAGTCAGAAATGTCAATGATCCTATAACAACATCGCTATCTCGTTTGGGGACAGTCTCATCGGTGGATCGTACGTTAACTTGACCTGACACTGTCCATCTCATGATAAGATCGATGGGTCTCTCAGAATAAGACTCAGTAGCAAATTTGAACCCATAAAAAAAAGATAGTTGTGGATCCAGTACAAATGATGAACAATTGGGGATGCATTGATGATTCACCGCAGCGATACCAAAGCCTGTTTGAGCATCTATAGGCAATCTTGCCTTATCAACAACAAAGAGTCTAATTGGATCTCGTTTATCACGTGGCTCTTTTTTATCCGGCGTCACGGTTGTTGTTGATGGTGTTTCAGAATCGGATTGCGTGTTGTTAGGTGTTAATGTTTCAGAATCAGATTGTGTGTTGTTAGGTGTTAATGTTTCAGCATTGGATTGCGCGTTGATAGGTGCTAATGTTTCAAGCAAATAGACCCGAACAAAATATCCATCTAAACGATATTTCACTGAATGTACTGTTTCGGTTTTAAGTGTTTTCTCTGTGACAGGTTATCTGTTTGAGCTAATCACG
>JABAAV010000159.1 GCA_014238595.1 Myxococcales bacterium
ATAACCCATTTTGTGTCAAAAGTTTAATAAGATGTTCAGGAACGGCTTGGTTCATAGATGAAGTACGACGTAATGCTTCTTCAACCGAACGATTCAACCGCGAATTGTTTGAACGTTTTTCAAGGGTTCGTGAGATGATTTTTCCCTGCAGATTGAAGCGAAGACATCCCATCACCACCCCTTCTTGTGTATCTAACGTAGGCCTTGACCAAGATGCCATAACTTGAGTGCGCACTCGTGCAAGGTATGGGTCTCCTTTATCAATGATATCTTTTCCCGATGACCATAGTGGTTGTAGATCTGGTTTTGTTTCTGGAAGTGTTTGTGGCAATTTTTCAGGCGGGGGTTCTTCTAACGTGACATTTCTCATTTTTTCTAACAAGGCTGAAGTATTGATATCAGGTGTTTGTTGTGTCCGAGATTTTTTCGTTTTTTTGGGGACAAGTACTTTGGTTTTTGGTGATGGAGGAGGAGGAGGTTGTTGTTGAGGTGGAGGCCGTTTATAAGCCAAGGATGCTTCAATGATTTGTAAATCGACAAGCGATTTTTCCCGAGAATCTTGTGATGCATACAGAAATATGACAAATACAATAGAGCTGTGACCAATAAGAGACAATAATACAGAAGAAAAATGAGTCCAGAACATTTGGTTAAAGTGCGTCTAATTTTTCTAATGGCGTTTTTGTTTGATGCGGGTCGGTGACCATGAATAGTTTTGTCACACCAGCTCGACGTGCAATCGCCATGGCACGAACAACGACACCATAATTTAGAGTTTGGTCAGCTTCAATATACAACTCATTTGTTTGTTTGATTCGGGGATTTGCTTTGAGTTTTTTTTCTAACGATGTCCATGTAACGGATACCGTTCCAATGTGTATTTTTCTATGTTTATCGATAGATAGTGTTAGTGCACTGT
>JABAAV010000015.1:0-13977 GCA_014238595.1 Myxococcales bacterium
GCTTGAACATCATGGTCTGATTTCTCAAATCGCAGCAACCCTGCTTGGACAATACGTGTTGCAGGTGCAGGATTCCCCGAACAAACTTTAATAGCACCAGCCACACTGTTGGAGGTCACTTGACTTTTTAAGAGGGCTATCAGTTTATCTTTATCAACTGAAGATTTAAACAGATAAACGGTCCGTTCCGTAACGATGGCTACGATAACGATCAACGATGCCAAGATAGGCCACATTCCCCATCCTCCTTCATGAAATGCTTCGGCAACACTTTTGAGAATTCCCATGATGTATAATCCTTCCTACTTCAAATCTTATGTTTTAAATAAACGTTGTTAGTTTATGCTGAACAGAGTTAAAAACTTTTGAGTGCCAGCCTATCATCAAATGTTCTCGTATTAAATATGTTATAAGGCTATTTCTTGCATGTTGAAATCATTAGAAATTCATTGGATTGACATTACGGTAGCGATTTTTGTTGTGATTATGATGCTATTGCCAGCTCAGATATTTCATATAAAACCCTTAAATGAAGGCTTAGAAGCTGCCTCAGAGCGTATTTCAATGGCGCAAAGCCGTATAACATTGAATCCTGAACATGAAACGGCCATTGAACACATTGAACAATTTGCAGATCTCCTAGGGGAGCTCGGTTATCCAGCATGGTCTATTCGTGTTGTTGCAGAAGCGATGCAATTATCCAAAGTATTTAATGATTGGCATTTATACCGTGCCTTAGCAACTGCATATGCGTATCAACGCGATGCAGATTTGATCATGTATTGGATGACACAAGCGTTCACTGATTGTGTGAATTCTGATTTATGTAAAATGCATGAGCAAGTTCGGATGTCTATTTATCTGCAACAACTTGCAGCCGCTATAGATTCTGGTCTTGATCCTAAACGTGCTCCAAAAGAGTTTAGAGCCATCATGGATAAAACAGCCATTCGCTATGGTATTGTTAAATCATCTAAATAATAACACAAATATATGATATGGGAGTTTGTATGGATCTGTCGATGATGCACGAAATAATAGCTTATCATCGTTTTCTTAAGGACATCACATCTGCCATGATTGGAGAGCATACACAATGTTTGTTGAAATGTTGGTAGGTTCTTCATTCATTTTGAGACATCTCCATAGTATTGGAGCTCTTGTTTGTGATACAAGCCATCAAGAACTATAGATGACATGACGCACTATTTTTGATGTGAGGTTTTATGGGAAATAACAATTCAACAAATAAAAATGATATTAACGAGCTTTTGAATAGAATATTTCCAGGCTCATTGGCGACTGTGATCGTGGTTGCTTTAGCAATAGCAGGACTGTCTCGTGTGGGTTGTTCAAATATTGTCACGCCTGCAGGGCACGAAGGTTACATCAAAACGAAACCTTTATTGGGTGTTGCAGAGTTTGATGGCATACAGATAGGTCCTACATCGACAGGTTGGGTGTGGCGTCGTGATGTATTAAATGCTGATGTACGTCCCAAAACCTATAGTGAATCCATGGAGATTTTAACCGCGTCAGGCTTGCAACTACGATTCCGTGCACATGCGAGAATTCAATTGCGTACAGGGTCTATTAAAGATGTGGTGGAGAGATTCGGTGGTGCCCATTGGTATGAATCCAATGTACAACAGCAGTTTCGATCCGTTGTTCGATCGAAAGTGCAACCGCTAAAACCCTTTGAAGTTAAAGATCAAATGGAACAACTTGGAAGTGATATGCTCGGTGAGCTTCAAAAAAGATATGAGAAAACGCCTATAGATTTTTTGTCATTGGATATTGGTAATATTGAATATCCTGACATTGTTGTAGAGTCGGTTGTCCGTAAATTTGTCACGAAAGAAGACAATGAACGTAAAGATGTTGAATTGAAAATTGCACAACGTGAAATTGATATTGGTATTGCTGAAGCACAAGGTGTCTCTGATTCACAAAAAATCGTTAGTACCACGTTGGATTCAATGTTTTTACAATACGAAGCACTGAAAGCGATTGAAAAGTTAGCAGATTCAAAAAACACAACGTTTCTTATTATGCCGTTTAGCAAAAATGGGACGGCCCCCCTTATTATGAATATGGATAAATAGATAGGTCAGGGTTTATGAAATATAAATTAATCATAGGTGTAGTCTTTTTAGCGGCGATGGGTGCTTGTACACATCCGAGCGTTCCCGAAGGTCATGAAGGATATATTTATCATATTCCACTCATTTGGGGTAAAGCCGAATACCGTGAGACATTGCGTGGTCCTTCTTCAACAGGAATAGCATGGCGATTGTACACAAAAAACATTGATATTCGTCCACGAAGTTATAAGGAGGATTTTAATCTTCTAACCTCTGACAATTTAAGTGTAGAGTTTGAGGTCAACACACGTGTTGCGATTCGTGCAGGTACTGTCAAAGAGATTGTCGAAATTTGGGGTGCAGAAAATTGGTATGATTCCAATATTAGAGAACCTCTGCGAACCATTGTTCGTAGGGAAATCACCGCTGTTAGAGCACTTGATTTGCAGTTAAAAACCGAAGAAGTCAAAATTGGTATTCGTAATCAATTAGAGAGTTTGTATGATAAAAATACTCCGATTACTATCCATTCGGTAGATATTGGAAATATTCGATTTCCTAAAGAAGTGACTGCTGCTATTGAGCGCAAAATTGCAAAACAACAAGAGTTAGAACGCCAAGAATTTGTTCTTGCCAAGACACACAAGGAAGCAGCCATTCGTGTGTTAGAGGCATTAAAAGTTGCCAAGCAACAACGTATTATTAGATCAACCCTTGATCCATTGTATGTTCAACGACTTGCCGTTCAAGTCTATCGCTTGCTTGCAAGTTCAGATAACAAAACGGTGGTTGTGTTACCTAATTCTTCGAAAGGTACGGGGATGCCACGGGTACTTTCGGGTAGTAAACGAAAAATCATTACCGCCTCGGATCGAAAATTGTTACGGGATATGGAAAAACGTTACATGAATTTTGCAGACAAGACATCACAAAAATCAAAAACTAAATCCACGCGAACAAAAAACCTGAAGAAGTGAGTGCATTTTGATGTGTGATAACAATAGTTAAGGACACTTAATGTCTGGGTGGATTGAAGAATTTCTGACAGTCGGAGCGCTTTTGTTGATTGTGGGTATTATCGTTAAACGATTACCCAAAGTCGACATTGGACATAGTGTTGCGTTTACACGTCGACGTTTTTTCAATTGGTTATTGCTGGGATTGAGTTATGCGTTTCTTTATATGGGACGATATAATTTAGCAACACTTAAAGATGTTGGAACGCTAACCGAACAGCATTATGGTCGTATCTTCTTGGTAGGTGCTATCGTTTATGGCATTTCTTTTATCATCAATGGTCCTCTTACTGATCGATGGGGTGGACGAAAAACAATTATTCTTGCAACAGCAGGTTCAGCAGCAATGAATGCATTGCTTGGCTTGTTTATTTATTTTGGTTTTGGCAACGATGATTCTATTGTACCGATCATGCTTCTTTATGGTGCCAATATGTATTTTCAAAGCTTTGGTGCTGTTGCCATTGTGAAGGTTAATTCGTTTTGGTTTCATGTTCGAGAACGCGGTGTGTTAGGTGGTTTGTTTGGTATTTTGATATCACTTGGCATCTACTTTGCCTTTGATTGGACACGTATGATTGCTCAGGCGTTTCCAATGAATTTGGAATTTGTATTTTGGATTCCTGCCGCGATATTGTTTGTCTTTATGATATTGGATGTTTTGTGGATTAGATACAAACCCTCCGAGGCTGGATTTGAAAATTTTAATTTAGGTGATGCAACCTCTGATGAAGGGGAAGAACAACAACCTGCCTTAACAGTTTTTCGTCGCATGTTTGCCAATCCTGTTATCGTTACTATTATTGTGATTGAGTTTTGTAGTGGTTATTTGCGTAATGTGATTATGCATTGGTATCGTGATTTTGCTCAAGCCTTTGATCTTAAAGACAACTATGTCTATGAACATTGGGGCATGCTTTTGTGTATGGCAGGTATTGTCGGTGGAATGTTTGCAGGCATTCTTTCTGATCGTGTGTTTTCTTCACGACGAGGACCTGTAGCGGCTGCATTATATGGATTAATGATTGTCGGAAGTATTACGTTGCTTCTATTCATTGATGTGCCGATTTCTGTTGGTTGGATTGTTGTGTGTATGAGCATGTGCATTATCGGTGTGCATGGCATGTTATCTGGTGTGGCAAGTGCAGATTTTGGTGGCAGTAAGAATGTTGGTATTACAGTTGGTATCATTGATGGATTTGTATACTTAGGCACTGGATTACAATCTGTCATCGTTGGCGAATTGATTCCTGCTAAAGGAACACCTGAAGCAGCAATGGTTGATCAATGGATTGTATGGCCTATAGCTATGTTACCTGCTGCTGTTATTGGATTTGCATTTGCACTGCGTATTTGGAATGCACATCCTAAAGATGCCCTAATGAAATCTGGCAAACTGTCGCGATCTTAAACAAAGATTGTGTGAACGATCTTTTCTAAATCACTGCGATTTGCATGTATGTGTGTGGCCAGAGCAAGCTGAGACTGTGCTCGTGTAAGATTATGTGAGCGACGTGATGGAAACCTTGTATTATCCCAGTGAAAATAAGATCCTTCAGCATCAATACAGAATCGTGCTGCAAGCTCTAATGTAACAGTAAAAAGTCCTTCAACGATCATGGATATTTCTCGATGGCATAACAAGCCTTTACTATGGGTTGCATATCCTGATAGCGCTTGAGTAAAGAAATCAAGATCAATAGATGCATCACTAGATTCTTCGCCTTTGGGATTACACCATGAACGCAGGGCATCTCCCAGTTCATAAGGGACAACAAATTGTTTGATTGTATCCAAATCAAGGAGGCATATAGCCTCATGATTCGTTGGTGTTGCAAATCGAATGTTGGATATTTTTAGGTCTCCATGAATGATGCGACTGGGCATATCCTCTGTGATGGCGTCTATGTTTGCTTGGTGGAAGGCTTTTAATATGGCTTGACCCGTAGTTTTTGTGTCATCGTGAGTGTTGGATGCATGACTCAGTTGTTCAAGGGTTCGTTGATGTTTATGTGTATTATGAATGCCAGCCGTTTGAGGAATGGTATGTTCTATCAAAGATGAAACAGCTTGATGAAACATCGCCGTGATCGCACCTGCTTGATAAGCTTGTTGATTATGTGTCACCGTATTTACGGTGTGACCTTCAATGTAGGTTAATGCACGCCATAGATATCCTTGTTCATCTTGAAGTGTTTGCTGCCCTTGTTTTGTTAGTATGACTTGAGGCGCTATTTGATTTAATGAAATTAAATGCTCTGTGACTTGCCTGACGATGTCGGTGACATTGGATGGTAACGTAGGGTGGAGTCTTTGAACAATAACCGATGTATTATCGGTTTTTTGGACATGATAGGATTGATTGATAAGCCCTGAATGAATAGGGCTTATCTTAGCATGTTCAATGGTATATTCTGAACAAACGAACGGCGGTAGCATGTTCGCGATGAATGATGAGTGCTACTTGTTAATGGAGATGAGTTCAATATCAAAAACAAGTACTCCTGCTGGTCGTCCAGGTCTACCTTGATAGGCCAGTGCTTCAGGAATCCAAAATCTTGTTTTTTCACCAATGACCATAAGACCAACGGCTTCCGTCCACCCTCGAATAACACGATTGAGCGGAAATGTTGCAGGTGCATTTCGTTTCATAGAACTATCAAACATTTTACCATCGGTGGTCCAGCCTGAATAATGAACAGTGACTTTATCAGTGGCTGTGGGTTTGACGGTTCCTTGACCTGGTTTTAAAACGCGGTATGCTAACCCTGACGCCGTTACGGTGGCGTTTTTAGGTGGAGCAGCAACATCGGAAGGTGTTTTGATTTCCATAGTTTTTGCTGCCATCGCTGATGGTGGTGTGATGGCGGTGGTTGTTTTTTTTGCGGCAGCTGTTTGTGTGGCTTCTTTTTTTACGACATCGTCAGAACATGCTGACAGTGTCATGATAACAGTCGCCATTAAGAAAGTAAGATTGATTGTTTTCATGGGGAGGAAGCTACACCATAATAATAAGAATGTCTAAGGTTTGGTAACTATATACCTGTTTACCCAGACTGATTATTTTTTATCTTTTATTGTTTCAGGTGGTGTATTTAAAACAATATTGGCCAACAATTCTGGAGTCGTTCTTATTGGCTCTATAATGTTCTTAGGCGGTCTACCCTTTGGCTTGCTTCGTGTCATGATACTAAGTTTTTATACTGTAAAGATTTGCCATCCATGTTTCTAGCAATGCGCCCCATCTGATTGATTGTATCTAGCTTTCTATCATTATGTCTACCAGCAAACTCAGTTACATATCTTAACAAGTGTTTATGGCTCATATGATGATGTGTCCATGATACCCACGCTTTAGCAAAGACCAAAACCCCTCAATACCGTTAGTATGTGCATTGCCCCTCACATACTCTTCTGCAAAATGCTGCACCACATAATAATGCTTATGCTTCAGTTTACGGTAAGCCATGTTATCATCAGTCATAATAGTTGAATCGTCTGCTATGTTCTTAGAAATGAAACTCTCAAGTGTCGCTCTATCTGCTTTGGCTATCTTATCTACTCTAATTTTACCGCCACGCTCTTTGGCTCCAACTATAGCCTGTTTGCCTTGAAAACCACGTAAACCGCTACGCTTTGAATGATGTTTGTTCTCTTCTTTGCCACCGAAGTAAGCCTCATCGACTTCTACAACACCGCTTAACTTGTCTTCGTGGATTTCATACGCTTTTCGGATACGATGAGATAAATGCCATGCTGATTTTTGAGTAATACCTAAATCAGATGCTAACTTTGTTGAAGCGATACCCTTTAGACTGGTTGTCATAGCATATATTGCAATTGCCCATATCCTAAATCCAAGCGGACTGCCTTGCATGAGCGTTCCTGTTTTAGTGCTAAAGTCTTTGCGGCACGGACGACACCTCCATGCCATTTTAACAGTTTTACGCTCTGCCACATTGGTTGATTGACAAAATGGACATTGAACACGATAAACCCACCGTTGTCGTATAAACCAGTTTTCAGCTGTTTCATTGTCTGGAAAGATTAAAAAAATGTCATTAAGCGATAGTTCGTTTCTTTTCATTATGGGATTGGTTTACCCGCAGTGTTTGTAATTGTCAAAGGAAGTAAGATATTATAATTGATTATTAATCTATATGTTTTATAAACAATATCCTCTCTGGAGAATGTGAAATATGTCGAGAAGTTCGATACAGGTTGCGAATTGGTTTATAGAAAGATCAGAAAAACAACTAACAATAATGCAGTTGTTAAAACTGGCTTATATTACTCATGGGTTTAAAATGGCTTGCCATAATGATGAAACAAAAACACTCTTTGGGGACGATGTTGAAGCATGGAAATATGGACCCGTTATTCGAGAAATATATGACGGGTTTAAGGGGCAAGGAAGAGGAACTATTAAAATAATAGTAGCCTTATCTTCTGACTGCGAATCCGATTTCGATGCATCAGAATTGAAGATGCTAGATGCCATATATAAGAGATACGGTGGCATGCCTGGGTTCTCTCTCTCTGCACTAACTCATGCAAAGGGCACGCCTTGGCATAAGGTATGGCATGAAATAGATGGTGGCAATGGGTTTGAAACTGTAATCCCTAACAAGATGATTAAAGATCATTTTCAATCGATATTGTATAGCGATGCAAAAGAGTGATGTTGACAAGTTGGCGGATACATTACCGACAAAAGATGATTCCGATGGACCTCCAAATATTGACAAGTTGGCGGATACATTACCGACAAAAGATGATTCCGATGGACATGGACCTCCAAATATAGCTGGCTCTTTTAAATCAAGCGAAGAATTATTGAGCCTCAAGGCACGGGAACAAGATTTAAAGGAAAGACAGAAATATGCACAGAGAATATTTCACTTTCTTTGTGTTTATTGCTCTACTATCATAGTCTTTATTGTTGTTTTAACTCTGGTTATTATGTGTCGTTGCCCTGATAAGCTTGATGGGATCGTCCCTTATGTGCCTGTTGCATTGATTGCAACAATGCCTCCCTCGATGGTACTATTCGGGTGGTTTATACGTGGATTATTCAACGTAAAAATCGTAACAATCAAAGACAAATCTACCGATGGGTAAACAGGTATATAGTTACCTAAGATTTGACTGAATTTGTGATACTGCGTGTATGTTATGAATTTCGCTGTTTATTGATGGTTGTAGCGTCATATTTAGGATGAGTCATTATTGAGGATCGCTATGAGGATCACTATAGCGATCGTCGGTCCAAGGATCAGCCGTATTTGAATAACCACGCAATTCCCAAAAACCCAACGATTCTTCAGTGAGAAATTCAATAGCGGAGATCCATTTTGTCCCTTTCCATGCATAAAGCTGAGGTGTGATCATTCGCACAGGACCGCCATGTTCATAAGATAGGGGTTGATTATCCACTTGATGAACCAACAACACATCAGAGTTTGTTGCATGCTCCAACGATAAGTTGGTGCTGTAGCCATCGTATCCATGGCAAAGAACAAATTGGGCTTTTGGATCAGGGCAGGCAAGGGCAACGAGCTCTTTAAAGGGAACACCTTCCCAATGCAAATCAAAACGTGACCATGTGGTTACACAATGAAAGTCACTTGTTTGTTGAATGTGTTTAAGTTGCTTGAATGCGTTCCATGATAATGTCTGTGGATATTTACAATGGCCTTTGAGCGTTAGTGACCATGTTTCTGTAGAGATTGTAGGACGAATGCCTAAATCTAAGACGGGCCATTTTTTTGTCTCATGTTGTCCTGGTGGGAGTTTAGATTTGACCGATTCGTTGGAAGATTCATCTAAATCGGAGGTATCCGAATCGGTGTGTTTTTGTGAAACGACACGTGCCATGCGATTTAATCTCGAACGAACAATACGATCAGTGGAGGTCATGTGATCACAAGATTTAATTAATTCCAGATTGAGAAATATGAGGTGGGATCAAGAAAAATACATTATGACTGCTCAATGGTGAGCCATTGCCTAAAACAGAAATATGCATTTGGAATACTTGAGGTTCCGTTGTTGATGGCGTCGTGATGTTGGTTGGAACTGGGATGAGATCCCAGCAGATCTGTGTTCCTGCTCTCAATGAAAGTATTGTATCGTCAATGCCATCATTGTTCGTATCTTGAACATCGACATTGGCACAATTTTCTCCAGTGGTGTTGATGACAAGTCTTGATAAAAATTGAAAGGGATCTTGTCCATTTGAGGAGACATTAGATATTTCTGTGGTGATGGTGAGATTAAGTTCGTGAGACAGTTTGAGAATGGCCGATGACGTCTGATCAATGATCATATCATCCAAGGCTTGGTAGACAAACGGTTCTCCAGATTGATCAACTGATTCTGCTGCAATACCTATTTGACGCGCTAATTGCTCTGTTGAAGGGGTTCCAGAGCTGTCTTCATTGGACACTAATGCAATAAACTCTATTTGTTTTTCTTGTAAAACTTGCCCTGCGGTATTGATCGTGAAGTTGTTACATTCTGAGCCAGAGCATTGATTATTGGCATCGGTGATTTGCATCAAAATACGGATAGAATCTTCGCGAAATCCAGGACAACCTATACCTGTAGTCGTGCAGTTTTTGTTGAATCTATTGGGACATAATTCAGGCTTTGCAATACAAATGATCGGTTGAATAGGTGCCTCTGAACCGCCAGAACCTGTGTATGGAATGGCGTTGGCAGTCTCTTGTGGGTCGGCTTGTAAAGATTGAATGTTGTAGTATGTGTTGAGATCATTCCATCGACCAACTCCAGTCCATAGACTAGGAATGCAGCCATCACCTTCCACAGGGTTTTCAATACATTGTTGATCAAGACAGACACAGGGTTGGTCACCACAAGATTGTTCAGCACATTCTGTATTATTGCTGCAAGGAATCATTGTGTGGTGACATTCCAACGATTGAATAATTTGTGGAATTTGACGACGTAATGCATCTAATTCTCCATGCATTGAACCTGTAGTATCAAAGGATAGATAAATATCGGCTTTGTTGATATTTGTTGAAAAAGGGAGGACATCTCGATTGGGTGATGTAAGTTGTTCATAAGGAATGAGGAAATAGAAATCACCTTGAGCACGAGGATTATCATTGCTATCCAATGGATCTGTTTTAGCAACGACTTCAATCAAATCAGAGACACCATCACTGTCAGAATCAGATTGCGTTGATGATGTTTCTTGACCATTTTGTTTACCATTACAGTTTAGATCTTCATCGAAATCGGCAATGCCATCATTGTCAGAATCAATATCTTGGATGTTGTATTGGCCATCGTTGTCTGAGTCTAATGGTTGTGTATTGAGATCGTCATCGCCAGCTTCATGATGATCCTTAATGCAATCGTTGTCAGAATCAAGATCAAGATAGGAGGGAATTCCATCTTCATCGAGATCACTCAGACCTTCATCAATGTCACCAATCGTATCGTTATCTGAATCAGTATCTTGAAAATCAGCGAGCCCATCATCATCAGAATCAAGGGGTATAGCACCATCATCCCCTATTTCTTGATTATCAGGAAGGTTGTCGCCATCATCATCGTTATCATAGGCATTGAGCAGACCATCTCCATCAAGATCACCGATGAGTTCCATGGCATCACCAATGCCATTATCGTCTGAATCAGTATCAAGAAAATCGGGTATACCATCCCCATCTGAATCAATCGGGGGCGTGTTGAGGTCACTATCACCTGCTTCATCTCTATCTAAATGACCATCCCCATCTGAATCATCATCAGTTTCATTGCTACGTCCATCATTATCTTTGTCATTGTCGATCTCATTGTCATGCCGTTCATGCTTATCAGCAATGGTATCATTGTCACTGTCGGAGAGGGCTTGAGTCGCTGATGAAGGCGGTGGCAATGTAGAACCTGTGGCATTTGTGGCATCTTTAGGATCAATAGGATCTAATGTTGAGCAGGTCAGTGTAGAAAAGATACAACATAGACTAATCACAATGGCTAATGTGTGTTTGGTTATGATTCGGATCATGTCTCTTAACAGTAGGCTTGAATTGAATAGACGGTGTATGAAATGTCTTTATAGATAGCTAAAAAGCGTCTATAAAGACGCGAATTGATTGATAGTCTGATTGGTTCATGTCATTAAATCTGATAGCGATATGATTCAATAGTTTGCTTTATATAAAGTAGACAACGTATGAGTATCAGTGTTTTATATCAGTGTTTTTGAGTGGCTTATTGGAGAATTGTGCATGTCTGACTGATATGCACACAAAGATAAAGTCACTATATCACAATGAACAACAGAGTAGTATCAGTATTTTGACTGACCCGAGCGTATGTATTTTTGTTGTAAAAAAAAATCAAAAAAACACCAAGGAATCAAATAATGGCACATATCCCTTTGATACGCATTGGATCTTCAAAAAACACCCTACTTCACAGGGATAAATTGATCCAATATAAAAATAGCAATGATGTGTTGGACAAGAATCTACTCAAAAAGCAAGTCCATGTTAAACAAGGTTGGGGAAAAAAATATCACGATCGCATTGTTCAAAAAAACAAATTAACCACAAGAACCCGCATCGATCTTCTTAAAGATGAAGACACTGAATTTTATGAGATAGGTATGTTTGTTAATGATGGGATTGTTTTCCAAGGCAATCTTCGATCCCCTGCCGCTGGTGTCATTACAGGGATGCTTCATATCCATGGTCGATGGTGTATTGTGATTGCTAATGATAATACCGTAGCCTCAGGATCGTGGTGGCCTAATACACCTGAAAAAATTATACGCGCACAAACGATTGCGTTACGGTTACATGTACCAGTCATTTATTTGGTGGATTGTAGTGGGTTGTTTTTACCCGAACAGGCACGAAGTTTCCCCGGGGCACGTGGTGCGGGTCATATTTTCAAAAAAAACAGTGAACTTAGTGCTTATGGGATTCCACAAATCGCAGGTGTTTTTGGAGATTGTATTGCTGGTGGAGGATATATGCCGATCATTAGCGACAAGGTTTACATGACTGAAAATGCCTATATGGTTATTGCAGGTGGTGCTTTAATCAAAGGTGCTAAAGGACAAGAAGTCACATCGCATAGTATTGGTAATTCGAGTGTCCATGTGGAGATATCCGGTTGTGCTGATGAATGTGTGTCGGATGATGAAGCGTTACTTCTTGCTATTCGTAAAGACATTCATGCATTACCAACATCTGCGATATCCTATTATCAAAACAAACAAACACCGATGGTGCCACATTATGATGTGAACGATCTTGCAGAGATTGTGCCTTCTGATCCACGCATTGCTTATGATGCGATGCAACTGCTCGCGCGTCTTTGTGATGACAGTTTGTTTTGGGAAATTTTACCGGAAAAAGGGCAAGAAGTTATTTGTGGCGTTGGGCGCCTCAACGGACTTCCTGTCGGGATGATTATCAATCGACAAGGATTGATCTGCGATAGTGCACGGCAAAACAAGAAATGTCCTGGTGGCATTTTATATCGAGATGGCATTGCGAAAATGAGTTTATTTAGTCGCGCATGTAACAGTGATGGATTGCCTATAATTTGGTTTCAAGATATTGCTGGATTTGATATTGGACCCGAAGCTGAACGACAAGGACTGCTTGGTTATGGCTCAAATTTAATTTACACCAATAGTATGAATGATACGCCTATGTTTACGGTATTGCTTCGTAAAGCTTCAGGTGCAGGTTATTATGCCATGGAAGGTATGCCGTATGATCCCGTGATTCAGCTTTCTACAACGATGGCAAGACAGAGCGTTATGGATGGTCGAACGCTTGCTATTGCAACTTATCGCACTAAATTAGATGAGCAATTTCGTATTAAAACAACTGATCCTAAAGAGCGCGCGATCATTGAAAAAGGTATGAAAAAGATTGAAGAACAAATCGATGCCGATATGGATCCGTATGCTGCAGCAAGTCGTATGGATACCGATGAAATTATTTCGATTTGTTCATTACGATCATGGTTAACTGTTTTTGTGGAAATGAGTTATCAATCTATAGGGCATCGACGTATTAAAAATCCGCGTATTTGGAGTTTGCATGATATTGCGGCTTTATGGAAAAATTAAGCATCTGCCATGCAAAGAATTTCTTCAAATTCTTTGGCAAGAACGGGTTGTACAGAAAGGCGTGAACCTTTTTGAACGACTTTCATGGAAGACAGTTTAATGTTTTTTTTAATGTCGTTGAGTGAGATAATGCGTTTAAATTGTCGTACAAATTGTATGTCGACATGAATCCATGTGGGATGATTTGGGTTGCTTTTGGGATCAAAATATTTGCTCTCAGGGTCAAAGGCTGATTGATCAGGGTACCCTTCTTGGCAAACTTTAGCGAGTCCAACAATTCCAGGAGGCTTAGCATTGGAATGATAAAATAAGACCAAGTCACCACATTTCATATCATCACGCATAAAGTTACGTGCTTGATAATTACGCACACCATCCCAATATGTTTTTTTATCACGTTTGAGATCTGAGATAGAGTAAGCGGATGGTTCACTTTTCATGAGCCAATATTGGATTGCCATTGTGCGACAGATAGTATCACAAAAAGAGGCATGGCAATGGATGAAATGGGCGTATATTGATGAGGTTCTTGCTTTATCGATAAGGGTTTGATAAGAGCAGAGCTGTTTTAACCCATGGAAACATAACTATTTAAAAGGAGTTGTTCATTATGGATTTTGTATACAATTGGATGGAACCGATTTTTCGCTGGGCGCATGTTGTTGCGGGTGTCCTTTGGATTGGATTGTTGTATTTCTTTAACTGGGTCAATGGATCCTTTGCCAAAACATTAGATGCCGCGACCAAACAG
>JABAAV010000015.1:14075-21878 GCA_014238595.1 Myxococcales bacterium
AAAAGTTGTGCCGGAGCTTTTGCCTCGCACATTGTATTTTTTCCGTTGGGGTGCTGCCTATACATGGATAACAGGTGTGTTGTTATTGGTTCTTGTTTTTTATTCCAAAAATGGCATTGGTACATTAGTCGGTACTGATATTGCTATGCGTTGTTCCGCTATTGTCGCAGGAATTGTGATGATTTTGCTTGGAGCGGTTTTATACGATTTGTTCTGGAAAGCATGGGGAATCAAGCATGAAACAAGTGCTACTGCCATTAGTTTTCTGATTCTTGTTATGGCTTTAGTTGTTGTTTCTGAGAAAACAGGGATGCAGTCGCGCTCGCTTTATCTTCACTTAGGTGCATTGTTTGGAACCTGTATGGCCATGAATGTATGGATGAGGATTTGGCCTGCCCAACGAAGAATTATTGCAGCAATTAAAGCTGGTGAAACGCCGAATGCTGATGATCCAAAGATAGCTGGACTGCGTTCAAAACATAATACGTACATGTCCGTGCCACTCATTTTCACAATGGTTTCCAATCATTTTCCTGCATATTATGGTGCCGGTCCTGATAGTGACTATGGATGGATTGTATTGGCTGTTGTTGTTGTCATAGGCTTTGGTGTGACGAAGTTGATTTACATGAAATCTGCATCGGATGCCCCGCTTAACTATTAATTATTGGCAAGGCTTGATAGTCTTGCTTTGTGTGGTTGGCTTTTTAAGCTGCAATAAGAAGGAGGTGCGTGATGCACCTCCTTCTGTTTATGCAGAAAAACCTATCAAACAATTGTTTGATTCCAAAAATGCCGTGGCATCTTTCGATGGTGTTATTCGCTTTGAAGGTTCGCTGCCTTCGAAAAAGCAATTGTATATTGGTGATGCTTCTTGTCGTCAACAGCATAAAGACATTGTGTATATGGATCAGGTCTTGGTTCGTGATGGAAAATTACAAAATGTTTTTGTGTATATAAAAAAAGGTCTTGAAGCCTATAAATTCCCTCCGAATAATAAACCAAAAGCAATGGATCAAAAAGCATGTCTTTTTGATCCATTGCTGATAGGGATTGAAGTGGGACAACCAATCATCTTTCTTAATAGCGATGCTATTCTTCACAATGTCCACACATCACCAAAAATAAATGATGGTGTGAATATTGCTATAACACCGTTTAATCGTTCGCAACGTGTGTTTGAGCAGCCTGAAGTTATGGTGTCAATAAAATGTGATGTGCATCCTTGGATGCGTGGTTACATCGGTGTCGTTGAACATCCTTATTATGCGGTTACATCTGTGGATGGTTCTTTTTCATTAGGTCCTTTGCCTCCTGGTGATTATGTGTTGGAAGCATGGCATGAAACGCTTGGTCGAAAGACACAAACAGTGACGCTTAAAAAAGGCAAAATGCCTGTTACTATTGTTTTTACACGGTGACCATGTTGTTAGGCATGTGTGGTTTCATCTGTTTTAGGTAAGATTAACGACAAAATACCATTGTCCACACTGACTTTGATTTGTGTTGGGTCAATAGTTTGTGGCAACACTATTTTTCCTAAAAGTTCAACGGTGGATGAACGTTGAGAATTTCTTGTTCCTTTGATTAAAAGGATTCCGCTTTCAATCGTTATATCAAGATCATTTTCAGTAAATCCAGGCGCTTCGAATCGTAACGTTATCTCTGAATCGGTTTCTTCAATATTAACATCTTGATAACGATTCAGATCGACATGTCCATTTTCAGCCCAAACATGCTTAGTATGCCATAGAAGATTCCAAGGCAGTGTTTCGTTGAACATTGTTGTAGAATGAGAAAACATACCCATAACTATGAACACTAACGCAAAACTGTCAAGGTATGTCGTTACTCAATAATCAAATTTATCAAGAGACTTTAACGGCTTAAAACAAGATATAAATGCGCACCTTGCCTATATACACGAAGAACAATACGGCGATCGGTTTTTCGTTTTAGTTTATGATAGCTATCTAGTGATTTTAAAGGTTTTCGATTGAGCTCTACAATGACATCGCCTGGAACCAACCCGATGCTTAAAGCAGGGCTTCGGGGCATAATTTTAGTAACGACTACACCGTGTTTTAAACGTTTTGAGATCTGGTATTTAGACCGACTTTTTGAATCTAAGGCTGTCACCAAAACACCGCGGAGTAAGGAAGTATCTTCTTTGTCAACTGTTTTTTGCGAATGTTCGTTTTTACTGTCAGGCATGGCAGCTAATTTGATTGTCTTAGTTATTTTTTTGCCTTTGCGAAGGATTTTGACATTGATGCGATTGTCAACACCTGCATTACGGACAGCACGTTGTAGTTGATGTCCTGTTGTGATTGGTTTGTTGTTAATTTCTATGACGATATCATCGCGTTTCAAGCCTGCTTTTTTGGCGGGTGTATCGTCTAATACATCTGACAAGAGTACACCCAACTCTGAGGAAAGCTTCATGGCATCGGCAAGTTCAGGCGTGATGGTTTGAATCGTAACACCCAGCCATGGTGTGATGACTTTTCCGTGTTTGACAATACTCTCCATAATGGGCTTGGCTGTGTTGGAAGGGATAGCAAAGCCAATACCTACACTGCCTCCACTGCGTGATAAAATCATGGTGTTGATACCCACAAGTTTTCCATCCATGTTGACCAGTGCACCTCCAGAGTTTCCTCGATTTATTGCTGCATCCGTTTGAATGAATCCATCACGAAGACGATCTTTAGCTGAGATAATACCTAATGTGACTGTTTGTCCGATATCGAATGGATTTCCAACTGCAAGAACAAATTCACATAATCGAAGATTGTCAGAATTATCTATTTTAATTGGGATTAAATTGGTTAGTTTTCCTTTGAGTTTTAATACCGCAATGTCATTATTGGTATCAGTGCCAATGACCTCCGCTTGAAAAGTGTGTCCTGTATAGATTGTAACTTTGATGTTTTTTGCATCTGCAACAACATGATTATTGGTTAGAATAATGCCCTCTTTAGAAATGATCACACCTGATCCCCCCGCGGTTTGTTCAACAGGGGCACTGCGAAATCCAAAAAAATCTAAAGGATGTTGTCTGAGCATCGTTGAATGAATACTAACCACGCTTTTGACGGCTTGTTCGGCAACATTGGCTAATGTGTCATCATAGGGAAGAAGTGGTGATTGTGGATAGGTTGGAACTGCATGTGCATTTGTGATCAACAATGACCAAAAACAGATGACAAGAGAATAATATTTGATAAACAAAAGGATAGCCTCCTAGGGTGAGCTGACGTTCATAATTAATTATTTTTGAGGTGTTTTGTTGAGGATTGTTTTTGTTACAATAGCTTTTGTTCGGTCTTGGATTTTTTGTGCGATATCCGTTTGAATTTTTGCATACACTTTAGTTTGTGATGTTTTAGCGAAATATCGTTTGGTGTTGATTTGTTGAGCCAAAACAAGTGTTTCTAAAATCTTGTTTTGTTTGTCTCGATAGGTCACAGAAAGAATGGGCATCAGTTGTTCTTGGGTGATGTGAGGAAATTCTTCAGGACGAAGACGACTTATCCGTCGCATATAGTCAGTGAGTGTTTGATCCGTTTGTGTCGGAGTTGCTGTATCTGCCCATGCAAACAATGCACGTCCATAGGGACCTTTGTCTGTATTGTTACGTATTAATAGTCGAGTGGCACCCTCTGATAGCAAAAGGACATTGTCCAGTTTTGATATAGAAAAATCTAGCAGTTGATTTATTTTTAATGCTGATTCACCACTTTCTAATGGACGAATCACAGAACCATCAAGGACATATCCCTGATTGGTTTCTGGATCAAGGATATATCGATGCCCTCCTCCATAAACATTATCTCCGATCAATACTGTGCGTGTTTTATCTGTGTATCCCAGTATTAATTGGGCTGTATTTTGATGAAGATTGTATTCTTTCTTTTTCTCATCAGACAAAACGCCAAGAGTTCGCAATGCTTTTAAAGGGGTTACTTTATCAATGATTTTATTGCCTAAATTTCCAACAGGAAATGAAAACGATTCACGTGTTTTATGTTTGGGTGAAGATTTGCCTTTATTTGTGGTGGCCCACCAGTAGGCACGATTATTATCGTGTCGTTTTTTCATATGCACTTGTTGTTTGGAATATGAAATATAGGTGATTGTATTTATGTTATGAGGTGCTTTGACCCAAACAGAAATATTGTCTGTCATCTGTTGTTGTGTCTTGTCCCTTGTCCATGTTTGATAGGCGATCGCAAGAGCCAATACTAAAAGACCTGCATGTGTTATCAGGGCTCTCATGAAATAGCATCCTTTCTGTTTCGTATACGAATGATGCTGAGTCCAAATAGAAGAAAGAGTGATGGTGCGCCAAGAATGATGGCATAAAAGATCGAACGATCTTCAGCATTGGTATGTCGAATACGAACATCGACTTCGGATTTTGGTTTGCTTTGGTAGTTTTCTTCTTTGCCGAGCCATCGCAATGCATCAAGGACGAGTTGTCGATGAATCAAAATACGCCCACGTAACATTGCATCGCTAAAGAGTTGTGCATCTGCAAAGACCAAAGCACGCATTGATTTTTGAGGTGTTGTTAGTTTTTTATCAGATTTTTCTGGTTCAGGAATTTGTTGTTCAATTGCCGCAGCAATATTGTAAGAAGCACGTTTTTCTTGTCCATGATTGTAAGTAAAATCACCATTTTTATCGTGAAATGTTGTGGCAAGGGAGCGTATAATATAGGTTCGTTTAGGTGGGTTATCTCCATAAAGGGTCATATCAAAATCATGACTTTCTAATGAGCCTGTCCCGAGAAATAAAATACCTCGTCCCGATTTCATATCACCCAGACTGATCACTGAAGGATGTTTTGTAATCGCATTGGTGATGATATTTTGTTTGTCTGAAATATTTCGGCGCATAGGATAAAATTGTCGATTATGCACGAGACGGTAAGGTTGATAAGAGACACCTAAGAGTTTCTCCAAAGCCGGCGTTAGTGATGCATTGGGATAATCTGGATCCAATGCAATGAGAATAGACCCACCATTAAAAAGATAGCGTTCAATGGCTGCTGATTCTTTGTCTAACAGTGATGTTTGTGGGCCAACAATAACCACCAAGTCAGTTCCTGCAGGAACTTGCTTAATGAGACGAGAAACACCCAGATCATAGGTTTTATAATTTAAAAGTTTAAGTTGTTCTTTTAATGCGTCAACGCTCAGCAAAAGGCCTAATGAAGATCGACCTTCATCTTCCCGGTCACCAAACTCTCCATGACCAACAATAAAATATGCGGTTCGAGATGGCCGAGAAATATGATAGAGGGCTTCTTGGATTTTTTCATCGAAATTTTTTAAATCAGGACGTGCTTTTTTAATATCCGTACTCAAAAGGATACTATAATGCTGATCGCGGTGAGTCATGACGACAAAACCATCGCTTCGAACTCGATATTTTTTTGCAAGCTTTGGGTTAGCAATTCGATCAGATTCTTCAATGATGAGTCGTTTTGAATAATGACTGAGTTCATCAAGATAAGATTTAACTTCATCTCGTACTTGATTGATTGCAGGGAAAAACAAATACACTTTAATGGGATCGTCAGAATTAACGACCATGTTGATTGAAGTTTGACCAGGGGTGGATGTTTTAAAATAGCTCGCATCTATTTTGAGATTTCGCTCAGTAGCGATATAGACTGTTAATCCAAGAAAGACTATTGCGAACGCAATGGTCAGCGCATTCTTTGTCAGCTGATATGTTCGTTGAATTTCAATGCCAGCATCATCTAATGATTGATTTTTTTCGATGCTCCAATGTGCAGCGATCATAGCCATGACCGATGCCAATATAAGAATGGTCGCACCAATCTGTGTGATGGTTTGAAGTTTTGCTGGCTGATCAAGATTTTCAGGGATTAAGATTGTACTGTCTTGTAAAAAATATAAAAGGACAGCCCATACAATACCTGTGTAAGAGAAAGCAAAGATCGCTTCAATCTTTTTAGAAGGACCATGAGTCGATACCCATGAAAACAATCTCCAAAATGTGGCAAAAATAATGAATGCCGTACTCAAGAAAGATAAGGTTAGCCCAAACCAAGATATATCATCAAACGCACGCTCTCCCAGAAGAAGTGTAAAGAGTGCCGCTAAGAGCACCCATGTAATTTCAATAGGAGGATGTTTGTTTATCGCCATCGTTTTGCTTCCATGATTTTAACGGCCAAAAGAAGAAAGAAATAAGTAACAGCCAAATGGTAAACCACATATTTCATATGAAGCACGCCATGCATAAAAGGGAAAAAGTTTTTATGATGAAAACTTAAGCCTTCGAAGATAGTTCGTAACGGTTCATTTAATTGCTTCGATAGGTAATAAAAAGCAAGTAATGATGTGATCGTAACGGCACTAATAATACCTGCAATCAACTGCTCTGACGCAATTGCTGTGGCAAACATCCCAATGGCTAAGGATGCTGCACTCAGAAGAACCAACCCTGAATAACCTACTAATATATGTGCGATGGAAATTTTACCTTGCATTAAAATAAGCAAAGGAAGGTATATGGTTAACGCTGTGATGATTAACAAAAAAGCTAAGGCAGATAAAAACTTGCCTAATACGATTTCAATATCACGTACAGGAGAAGTCTTAAGCAATACTAAAGTGCCACTATGACGTTCTTGGGCAATCAGTCGCATCGATAATAAGACGGCAGCAATCATAGTCACGCCACTCGAAAAATAGAAAAACTGACTTAATACATCTTCTGAAAGACGTGGTCTTCCTCCTAATGCTTGGGTATAAAACAACAAACCATCAATGAATAATACACTCGCACCGATAACATAGCCTAATGGAGATATGAGATATGACTTTAATTCTCGTTTAAAGATGATACTAATTGCATTCATGAGTTATCCTGTATGAGTTGAACAAAAATATTTTCCAATTGTTGTTCGATATTATTTATGCCTGTTATGCCATGTCCTGCATTGATAAGAGACTTACATAACTGTGTACGTATATCTTCGGAAGATTCTATTTCAAAGGTCAATGATTCATCGATAATGCCGTTAAAGGTTGTGTTTTTGACAGCGTTTTGTTGATTGATGAACTCAAGAATCGGTACATGTGGTGTATCGCTTGACGCTTTTGTCTCATGTGGCCGCACAGCAACAACTATTTTCTTGGAAATTCCTGAAGCGAGATCGGCTTCTGTGCCTTCATGAAGTAATTCTCCGTTGCTTAAAATGAGGAGTCGATCACAGGTTTCACTAATTTCAGTCAATACATGACTGGAAACTAATACCGTATGAATTTGTTTTAATTTTAAGATTATGTCTCGCATTTCTACAATTTGAACAGGATCAAGCCCTCGTGTAGGTTCATCGAGAATCAGAAGACGTGGTTTGTGAATCATAGCTTGTGCTAGGCCGATTCGCTGTTTGTATCCGTGTGATAATGTTTGGATATATCGGTGCGCGACATGAGTAGTATTGGTATCATAAAGAACCTCTTCGATGCGTGTGGGAATGTCCTGCTTAGACATCCCTCTAATCTCACCTGCAAACTTGAGGTACGATGAAACAGTCATGTTTGTATACAGTGGAGGAAGTTCAGGAAGGAACCCAACCATGTTACGCAAGGTATGAAGATTTTTCAGAGCATTCGTGTCATCGAGTATTATTTTTCCAGAAGACGGTAATAGATCTCCGGCAAGAATGCGCAATGCAGTTGTCTTACCTGAACCATTTAAACCCACAAAACCAATACATTCACCTTCATGAATAGAAAAAGATAACGGTCCTAGGGC
>JABAAV010000160.1 GCA_014238595.1 Myxococcales bacterium
ATCTATGGGTGGTGGAAATGTACATTGTATTACCCAACAACAACCAATGAGTTTATAAAGGAAACAACATGAAAGTTAAAGTAGCAGCCACACAAATGACTTGTAGTTGGGAACTAGAAGATAATATTAATAAAGCAAAAAATATCATTAAAAATGCTGCCAACCAAGGAGCTAATATTATTCTTTTACAAGAATTATTTCAGACGCCTTATTTTTGTATTGAATACGATGAAAATATATTTCGTTTAGCTAAGGAATTTGAAAATAATCCATTATTAAAAGAAATGGCAGATATTGCAAAACAACTTAATGTAGTGTTGCCAATCAGTTATTTTGAAAAAACAAATAATGTTTATTTTAATTCTATTGCCATAATTAATAGCGATGGATCAATACTTGGAAATTATAGAAAATCTCATATTCCTGATGGTGCTGGTTATTTAGAAAAATATTATTTTAATCCAGGTGATACTGGTTTTAAAGTCTGGGATACAAATTTTGGTAAAATAGGAGTTGGTATTTGTTGGGATCAATGGTTTCCTGAAGTTGCAAGAATTATGGCTATTAAAGGTGCCGATATTCTTTTTTATCCAACAGCGATAGGAGATGAGCCTCGAAGTAAATATGATAGCT
Source organism: Myxococcales bacterium (assembly GCA_014238595.1). Taxonomy (GTDB): domain Bacteria; phylum Myxococcota_A; class Polyangia; order Haliangiales; family J016; genus JABAAV01. The sequence goes on from JABAAV010000160.1 coordinate 634, forward strand.
CTCTTGCATGGCAAAGAGTAATGCAAGGACACGCTGCAGCAAATATTGTCCCTGTAGTAGCCTCTAATCGAATAGGTTTTGAAAAAGTACAAGAACAAACAAATGGTTTTTATGGAAAATCATTTATATGTGATCATACTGGTGAAATTTTAAATGAAGCCAGTAAGGATAAGGAGGAAATAATTACTGCAGAAATTGATTTAGAGGAAAATCATCTTTTTCGAAGAAATTGGGGTCTATTTAGAGATAGACGTACTGATTTGTATAAAGAAT
>JABAAV010000161.1:0-585 GCA_014238595.1 Myxococcales bacterium
ATTTCGTGCAACCGTTCGTAAAATTTTTAACACAAACAACCCTTAACGATTCCATGTCGACGCAATCGTTTCGGCTGCTTTTTGAGAGTTAGAGATTTTAACGCCTAAATTGGGCAATCTTGGGTATAATTTCCTAAATCACACTCGGTTTGGACGCTGCTAACATAAACACTTCCACCCACTGTTTGTAAATCAGGGATGTCGACGGTTATTAGATTGTCGTTGTCGTATATCCCAAGATCCTCACCCACTATTTGCAGATCACGCATGGTTATGGTCGTTAGACGCCTGTTCTTGTCTATCGAAAGATACTTGCGTACCACTTGTAATCGTGGCAAGGAAAGGCTTGTGATACGATCCTCTCCAGATACCATAAAACTTCCACCCACTGTTTGTAAATTAGGGAAGTCGATGGTTATTAGACTGTCGTTGAGGGCTATAATAATACCCTCACCCACCATTTTCAGATCACGCATGGTTATGGTTGTTAGATTCATCTTCGTGTTGCCGAATAGCACAAGAGCCCCGCATACCACTTGTAATCGTGGCAAGGAAAGGCTTGTGATATTAGACTGGCTACCTGTC
>JABAAV010000161.1:595-894 GCA_014238595.1 Myxococcales bacterium
GCTTCAAGGTCGTTTTCTGTAGCGTCACCTCGCCATGTCAGACCATCATTCTCCGTTATTGCACTGTCACAATCAAACAAGGCATGATCATCAGCAAAGATCGGTGTAGGTGTTGGGTTCTCTGGTTCAGAAGATTCAACCTCCGTGACGTTATCACCACAACCTCCCGACAACACACCCATCAACAAAACAATGGATAAGATTATTAGAGTCTTTATATTAAGCATGATTCCATCTGTATCAAATAACATATCGGTACAACTTCAAAAAACTTTAGCTTTTTTTGAAAAAAGAATGAT
>JABAAV010000162.1 GCA_014238595.1 Myxococcales bacterium
ATCAAATCTCATTAGATTTTCATAACCATATGGGTTTCGAGCAAATTGGTGAAAGACAATTTGATAATCATGATGTGGTCTATTTAATTAAATAGTTCTTAGATTATTAATAAACACTTTGTTACTAATTCTGTAATTTAATCTTCTAGAATATCGTGATATAAATCAGTTCGTCTATCTCTGAATAGTCCCCATGCAGCTCTATATTCCTTTATCTTTTCTAGATCAAATTCATGAATGATATACTCTTCATTTTCACGGCCACATTCTGATACTTTTATACCTGTCTCATCAGTTATAAAAGAAGAACCATAAAATGTTTGACTAAACTTTGTATTTTCTTCTGTACCTATTCTATTCGAGGCAACAACTGGTATGCAATTAGCAGCAGAATGGCCTTGCATAACAATTTGCCAAGAATCTCTAGAGTCTATTTGTGGGTAATCAGGCTCACTTCCTATTGCTGTAGGATAAAATAATAGTTCTGCACCTTTTAGTGTCAAAATTCTAGCAACCTCAGGAAACCATTGATCCCAACAAATACCAGCACCAATTTTTGCATAAGCAGTTTCAAATACTTTGAACCCCGTATTACCTGGGTGAAAATAAAACTTTTCTTCATATCCAGGCCCTTCTGGTATATGTGATTTACGATAATAATCTAATATATTTCCATCAGCATCTATCATGGCAAGCGAATTGTAATAAGTATTATTATCACGTTCAAAAAAACTAATTGGTAAAACAACTGAAAGTTCTTTAGCAAGCGTAGACATCTCTGCTAACAGTGGATTATTCTTGAAAGGTTTGGCAAGTTCAAAATACTTAGAATCACTTGTACAACAAAAATAAACTGATTCAAATAGTTCTTGTAT
>JABAAV010000163.1 GCA_014238595.1 Myxococcales bacterium
CAATGATGACGATACATTGCCTTCAATAGCAGGATATACCTCATGGGAATCTGTTGTTGCAACAGGACCTGTTCCTGGTCATGGTGATGGGTATCGAATTATTTATTTCAACGATAAAGCCGCCGATTTTGATGGCACAAAATATCAAACAGGATCGGTATTTGTTAAAGAGATTTATAATTTCGCATCAGATGGAGCAAGCCAAGGTTCATTGAAATATGTTGCACTAATGCGACAGCTTGATGGGCTTAATATTGAGGGAAATCCTGTCACACAAGGTGGATGGTTTTTTACACATAAAGACGATACCGATTCCAACACTGAAGACACATACGCAGGAGCATTTTGTTATGATAGCTGCCATGTCGATGCCCCTTATGATGGTGCATTTTTAGAGTATTAAAGATTGAGTAACGATTGAATCACGGCAAAGAAGGCTTTGCCCCTCCGAGTATCCAATCTTCGATCAGTTGTTTGTCTTGAGATGTTAGGGGTTTGCTATCAGGCTGGAGATAATAGAAGGATTGAGGCGGCATGTCTTTTCTTCGAAACAGACGATCATAGATGATGGATATATGTGCTTTGACAGTGTCATAATCCGTAATATTATTTCTCCCTAAAAGAGGTGCTTCACCAAGCGCAGGTTTGCCAGGATGACAGTAAGCACAATGTTTTGCCAAGAGAACTCCAACTTGTGAGAACGTAATGTAATTATCTTTCCTCTGTCGGAGCGCAAGATTTGTTATTTCTTTTGTTTGTGTGTGTGTGCCATCGGTTACTGTGGCTTGTAATCTCCATCGATTGCCTTCGAGCTGCTCTGATGTATCCCATGAAACAGTGCAACGATTCGAAAAATCTTGCGTTTCACAT
>JABAAV010000164.1 GCA_014238595.1 Myxococcales bacterium
ATTTTATGTTTTTGTTTGTTTAAATAACGACGTTGATAAAATTCTTTAACGTCCAAATCATTCCGCATTTCAGGAAGCAATAAAGCAAGATAGTTCAATGCAAACGGCGTTCTACGGCACTGCTTATCAGATCGTGCACTGTGTTCTAAACTATGTGGTTTTCCACAAGGGGATGGCATCAATGAGATTAATCTCTTGTACCGTTTTCGCAATGACGGACGTAATCTTTGATAGATAGTCCTTACCGATTGAGGCAAATCAATGCCTTGATCGGGTGCATCAAAACGGTTGTTGGCATGGAGCGGTTCTGAAAAGCTGTCTATCCAGAAAAACAGAACAGTAACCATTACAAACATTGAAATTATGATAATCCATGTTTTTCGCATCATAACAACTAACGGATTGTACTTGATACAATGATTTTTCGCAAGATCCATTCTGTACCCATATCAACGATCTTGACAGAAAGCGAAACACTAGGCAGAGTCTTCTTTTCATAATTTATCGAAAAGGATTACTTCCGTGAAAATTCTTGTACCATTAAAACGTGTTCCAGATCCAGAAACTAAATTAAAAATCATTGATGGTTCTCCTGATATTAATAACGCCACTTGGATTATCAATACCTTTGACGAATATGCCATTGAAGCAGCACTGCGTCTCATTGAAAATGCAGATAGTGGTGATAAAACGGGTGAAATTATTGCCATCACAATAGGACCAGAGGCAGCCGATCATCAACTGCGCAATGCACTCGCTATGGGCGTTGATCGTGCTATCCGTATTGATGCCAATGATGCTGATATTGATGGTACCGTTGTTGCTCACACGCTTGCTGCCCTTTACAAAAAAGAATCAC
>JABAAV010000165.1 GCA_014238595.1 Myxococcales bacterium
AAAGTGTGGGAACATTTGAGCACATAATCGTAGGCGGGAAAAACCAGCTTTTCCGAAAACGCACGTCCTGCCTCCTGCTCATAATCATTGAACCAGCGGAACATTAGTTCTGTGTCCGCAACTTCAAAAGTGTATTTTGAATGTTCAAATTCCGGCTGCCGAAAAATTGAAGCGTAATTGACTCCTTTTGAGTATTCAAGATCAAATACGTCTTCAACATCCTGTAAGTAGGAGGCAATTCTTTCGATACCATAAGTCAGTTCCGCGGAAACAGGTTGACAGGAAATTCCGCCGACTTGTTGAAAATATGTAAATTGTGTGACTTCCATACCGTCGAGCCAGATTTCCCAGCCGAGACCCCATGCGCCAAGAGTCGGTGCTTCCCAATTATCTTCTACAAAACGAATATCGTGCTGCAGCGGATCGATGCCTAAAGCCTCCAGCGATGCAAGGTAAAGTTCTTCCACATTATCCGGTGAAGGTTTCAGAATTACCTGATATTGATGATGTTGATAAAGGCGGTTTGGATTCTCACCGTAACGTCCATCAGCCGGCCTTCTCGAAGGTTCGACGTAAGCTACATTCCATTCCTCCGGACCAACCACACGGAGAGTGGTCATCGGATTCATGGTTCCGGCACCAGTTTCAACATCGTACGGATTCATCAGCATACAACCCTGACTGTGCCAGTATTGGTTGAGCTGCATGATGATATCCTGAATTGTAGGTGAACTATTCATGCTGTTTTTTCCGGAAGTGTTTGAAACAAGTTACGGTCACGATATAAAAGTTGTTTAAGAGAAACATACAGCCAGCTCAGGGCGAGATTTTTTTTATTTTTCAAGAGCAGAG
>JABAAV010000166.1 GCA_014238595.1 Myxococcales bacterium
ACAAAAAGTTCTCTTAGGCCTTTCTGGTGGTGTTGATTCCTCAGTAGTTGCTGTTCTTCTTCAGAAAGCGATAGGTGATCAGCTTACATGTGTTTTTGTTGACAATGGGTTATTGAGACTCAATGAGGGTGAAGAGGTAATGAATACCTTCAATGAAAACCTTGGTGTAGATGTTATTAGGGCAGATGCTCAGCAATATTTCTTTGATAAATTGTTAGATAAAAGTGATCCTGAACTCAAAAGAAAAATTATTGGTAAAGCATTTATTGAAATATTTGATATTGAAGCAAAAAAGTTAAAAGATATAAACTTTCTAGCTCAAGGGACAATTTATCCTGACGTTATTGAGTCTGCTGGAGCTGCATCTGGCAAGGCAAAAGTAATTAAATCTCATCATAATGTTGGTGGCCTTCCTGAAGATATGAAATTTGATTTGGTTGAACCTCTTAAGGAGCTTTTCAAAGATGAGGTGAGAGAGATTGGAGTAGAGCTTGGCCTTCCAAGAAAAATGTTGTATCGTCATCCTTTCCCTGGTCCTGGTTTAGGGGTTAGAATTTTAGGGCCAGTCAAAGAAGAATTTGCAGAAATTTTAAGGCATGCTGATCATATTTTTATGGAAGAGCTAAATAAAAACAATTTATATGATTCTGTAGATCAAGCCTTTGCTGTATTTCTTCCAGTAAAATCAGTTGGTGTCACCGGCGATGAGAGAAGATATGACTATGTTATTGCATTGCGGGCTGTAGAAACTATAGACTTTATGACTGCAAGATGGGCAAGGCTTCCATATGATTTCTTAGATCATG
>JABAAV010000167.1 GCA_014238595.1 Myxococcales bacterium
AGGGACACTTGTCGCCAAGGAGTATTTCGTTCAACTTCGGTTGATATGAAATACTGCAGTTGGCCTCGGTCGATCTGCACTTTATAGAGCATATTCAAAATTTTCTGATATCAATCGTTAAGAAATTGTTAATTGTGGGATCTTCAGCACCTTCCCATTTGGTTTTTGGCATATTGAGATTTCGAACAATTATTTGGCATTCTATTAAAGCATTTCGATAATACTTTTGCATGATTTTGATGTAGGGCTACTGACGAGGGTTTGTTACCCAAAACGATCGTATAGCCCATTATCTAATTTTCTCTCTGACTTATTAAATGGTGCTTACTAATTTGGAGTCTCGTTCTAATTTAATTTTAAAAACAACAACACGGTGATATGGGTAACTGCAAATGATAAATTGTTGTTGATATCCGTAACTGCAATGATTGGTATCCGTAACTGACTCTAATTCTTTAAACAATCGTCGTCTTTGGTTATCGCGATCGTGCAAATATATAGACTAAATAATACACTCTCTGTCAATAACAGAGACTGAATCCCTTACACTATAAAAAGTGGAGAAGTCGGCCAATTTGGACGACCAGCGATAACTGCAAAAATATACAATTATTTTGAAATATTTTTGATGCATATAGTCACTGTATCAGCAAACAATATTTTACAACATAGGTTTTAAGTTTTTATGCATAAAAGTGATCTTAATTTACAAATCTATTATAGAGGCGTTCGTGTGTCTCGTTGATCTTTCACGTCATAAGCAATTAAATAACGT
>JABAAV010000168.1:0-448 GCA_014238595.1 Myxococcales bacterium
AATGAACTCAAGGTTGGAACAAGAATGTTCAGATAAAATTACAATCTTAAGAAATGACGATATCATAGCTATTGTCCATAAGATGTTAGATTTAAGAGATGGAAAAGACGAAGTTGATGACATTGACCATTTAGGCAATAGAAGAGTACGTTCTGTTGGAGAGTTAGTTGAAAACCAAGCTCGTATAGGTGTTTACAGAATGGAAAGAGCTATTAAAGAAAAAATGACAACTTTAGATGTTGAGTCAGCAATGCCTCAAGATTTGATCAATGCAAAACCTTTAACAGTTTCTTTAAAAGATTTTTTTGCAAGTTCTCAACTTTCACAGTTTATGGATCAAACTAATCCATTATCTGAAATTACACACAAAAGAAGAGTTTCAGCTTTAGGACCTGGAGGGTTAACTAGAGAAAGAGCTGGTTTTGAAGTTCGTGACGTTCATCCAACA
>JABAAV010000168.1:458-754 GCA_014238595.1 Myxococcales bacterium
GGGACCAAATATTGGTTTGATTAATAGTTTATCTACTTATGCAAAAATTAATAAGTATGGCTTTATAGAAAGTCCATATAAAAAAGTTAAAGACGGAGTTGTTCAAAACAATGTTGAGTATTTGTCTGCAATGGAAGAAACAAAATTTACCATTGCACAAGCAAATACAAAATTGGATAAAAATGGAAAAATTATAGAAGAGTTAGTATCATGTAGACAAAATTTAAACTTTCTTTTAGCTAAACCAGAAACCATTGATTACATTGATGTATCACCTAAGCAACTTGTTTCAGTTG
>JABAAV010000169.1 GCA_014238595.1 Myxococcales bacterium
TTAATCCTTGAGTATATCATTATACAAATCTGTTCTTCTATCACGAAAGAAACCCCATGATGAACGATATTCTTTGATTTCGTCAAGGTCAAATTCATGAACAATATATTGCTCTTTATCTCGTGAACATTCTTTGACTTTTACTCCTGTACCATCAGAGATAAATGATGAACCATAAAATGTCATATTAAATTGTTTATTTTCTTCTGTGCCAATACGGTTTGAAGCTATAACTGGGACACAGTTAGCAGCAGAATGTCCTTGCATAACTAATTGCCACGAATCTCTTGAATCATAATCAGAATTATCAGGTTCACTGCCAATGGCAGTAGGGTAAAACAATAACTCTGCACCTTTTAGAGTCATGATTCTGGCTGCTTCAGGAAACCATTGATCCCAACAAATACCTGCCCCTATAGTTGCATATGCAGTTTCGTAGACGTTAAATCCTGTGTTGCCAGGATGGAAATAATACTTTTCTTCATAACCTGGGCCATCTGGGATATGAGATTTTCTATATCGATCTATAATGGTTCCATCTGCATCTATGATGGCAAGTGAATTGTAGTAAGTATTATTATCTTGTTCAAAAAAACTAATAGGCAATACAACGGAGAGTTCTTTAGCTAAATCTGACATTTCCATTAACAAAGGGTTCTTTTCGAAAGGTTTTGCTAACTCAAAACGTTTGGGGTCGTTTAAACAGCAAAAATAAACAGATTCAAATAATTCTTGGATAAG
>JABAAV010000016.1 GCA_014238595.1 Myxococcales bacterium
TTAACATGAGAGACAACTTGATTCCATGATTCATCACCATGAGGATATTCAGAAAGATGAACTTCATCGCGGGTAGGAATAGTACTGGTGTCTTGTCGTGAGTCAGAAAACCCTTTGTTGTAGACAGTTTTCCCTCCGATGCATCGGTTGAGATAAAGCAGTGGTTTTGGTGGTAAAATTTGTTTTTGATATGCCAGTTTTTCTTCGGGTGTTGGCAGACGTGATTGTTCCAGTTCACGCAATGTCAATTGGTTGAACTGGATGACTGATGTAGCTGCCTTTGATGATGTATTCTTTGCTGACAACCATGACATCGAGGTTACTGTGGAAATCAATGCAAAACAGAAGATATAAAAACTAAAACGCATGGCAACCATAGTATACAAATTTGTCAAAAGAGTCAATTGCAACAAGGGTATAGTTTTGACGGATTTTGTTGTATGGACGTCACAACAAGTAAAATTCCAAATTTGTTATTAAGGAATTGACGACTGGCATCTGAGGATTGAGGATGACGTACAACAGCCAAATCAAGCGGGGCAACGCATGGTAGGCAGATCTGTGAGCTTGTGATGGTAAGTCGCTTGAAGCATGATCAGTTTGAAGCGTGATCGTCTGAATGTACGCTTAACGCTATTGATACAGACAAACACCATTGTTCATGTTGGAACAATGGTGTTTGTTTTAAAAAAGTATACGTTATTATACTGTTTGACGACGACGTAAAACAGCCAAGCCAAGCAGGACAATGCCTATGTAGAAAAGATTTTGTGGGCTTGATGTGAGACAGTTTGAGACAGTAGTTTCGATATGACTTTCAGGAAGACAGATTGTGTTTTCTGTCGATTCTGTACAAACAAATCGTAATGGACATGTTGCTGTGGTTGTGCAGGATTGGGTACAAAGATTCGTACCTTGAACACATTGTTGTGATGCACATTGATCGTCTGTGGTACAAGGCTCACCTAAACGACGTAAGTCATTATTAGGATTACTGATATCGTTGGGATCGGGAGAATCAGGTTCAGGAGAATCAGGTGACGATTCATTGGGATCATTAGTTGTGTCATTAGGATCGGATGGTGAATTTGGAGTATCCTGTGGCAAAGGTGGATCAATACCAAGATAGACGATACGAGATTCCGTGCGAGTCATCCCCAATGGATCGGTTGCGATGATGTCAATACGATGCTCTCCTTGGGATAAGTTCATGGGTGTCGTAAATTGATAGGGCGATTCATTAAAAAATGTTTCTACTTGTACATTATCAATGAAGAATCGCGCAGATGCTATACCATCTGGATCGATGATGTTTGCTTCAATAGTAAATCCTGGTTCCACACGAGTATTTTGCGGTGGCTGTGTAATCATGACGATAGGAATCGTGGCTTGTGGCAAAGCGATCACAGGTTGTTGTTGAACATAGTTAACCGTGATCGTTTCTGAAGCGACGGCACCGTTGTTACTACGTGCACGAAGTTCAATATCGATAGGGCCGTCTGTCGCAAGTTGTGGGATCTGAAAATTGGTTAACGTTGAATTGTTGATATGGGCTATTCGCTTGTAATTGATATACAGTGAAATGCTTTCGAGTCCATCAGAATCCCCCGATTGTGCGCTAAAGTTTACAGGTTGATAAGGTGTGACGATATCGCCTTGTTGCAAATTAGAAAATGCTATAATGGGACCTGAAGTTCGGGTAACGTGGACTTCAAGAGGTTCGTAACTGACTTTGCCAAACCGATCCGCTGCGGCGATCGAGAGCAGTTTTGTTACTGTTGATTCAGATAGTTCTGTATGAGGAACCCAGAAGCTGTAAATTGCAGATGTGACACCTGATTTTTCGATAAATGTAGCTACCGGTGCTAGATCAACATTGAAATAGATAGAATCAATTTCATTAGATGTTTCCACAGCGATATTGACTTCAAACCCATTGGAAACAACATCATTGGCTGTTGGTGATAAAACAGTGATACGTGGCCGTGTATTGGAGTTGGCTTCTGGCGGAGTATCCACAATAATAACATTCACATGGTCATTGATCTCCTTGCCCAGTGCATCAATGGCTAAAGTAGATAATGTGGTATTGCCAAGCAATGTTGTTGGTGAAATCCGTAATTGATATGTGTTCGATATTAACGGTGCATAGCCTGTAAAATCTCGGGCAAAGATTTGTTGATCATTTAAACGAATATTAAAATGTACGAGGCCATTGGGATCTTGAATTTTAATCTCAAGATGCGTACCTAATGCTAAATGTGTGCCATTAGCGATCAATGTATTGTTTTGATTGTCCCCTACTACGGTCAGATCAATCGATGTTTTTTGTTGATTGTTAAAAATAGAATCAATAGTTTGATAGGAATTTTGTGTTTCTGCTCCAGTGCGGCATGTGCGTGATTCATCCGTTCCACAAAGAAGAGCTTCATCCTGAAATGCTGGATAACTACAAAACTGATCTGTGATTTGATTTCGATGAATGTAGCCCATGATCGCTCCACAATGATGAAGATGCTCAAGGGTGAGATTATGTCCAAATTCATGACTAACAGCTTTTGCGAGCAATAACGTATCCTCTGTGAATTCTGGAAAAACAAACGATATACTGTCACGGAGTAGATAAAATGGTAACCGTTGCGCTACACCAAGCACAGAGGCATCATCTACTGAAGATAATAGAGCATAGGAGCCACAAACCAAGGATTCATAATGCGATATTTCTGTTCCAGGATCTGTTTCCGTCACTTCAATATTAAAAGAAGCGAGTATATCTTTGACATGAGAGACAACTTGATTCCATGATTCATCACCCCATGGATATTCGGGGAAATAGATTTCGTCTTGTTGAGCCATGGTACTGCTATCTTGTCGTGAATTATTGACGCTTTTGTTGTAAATGGTTTTCCCTCCAATGCATCGGTTGAGATACAGTAGTGGTTTTGAAGGAAAAACTGGTCTAGGAAGTGTCAGTTTTTCTGCAGGTGTTGGTAGACGTGATTGATTAAGTTCATTGAGTGTCAATTGCTTCACCTGATGAACCGATGTAGTTGTCTTTGATGATGTATTCTTTGCTGACAACCATGACATCGAGGTTACTGTGGAAATTAAAGCAAAACAGAGGATATAGAAACTAAAACGCATGATATCATTCTACAATATTTGGTAAAATAATCAAGTAAACAATGGTGTGAAGTTGATTTCTTGAGATCTTTGAAACAGCACAATTGAAGCAAAATAAGACCTTGCTATCTTAATATACGATTGATCTTTATAACAACAAGGATTAGCTCTGCCGAGTCGAAAAGACGTGTTTTCGTCTGTATAGTAGATACATGAACAGGCTCAAATAAAGAAATAAAGATGAATTTTGGCTATGACATCCCCATCCCTTCGTATCCTCATCCTCATCCTCATCCTCATCTTCTTTGTCATCATCATCTTGTTCATGAAGTACCCAGCATAGCCCGGTATCATCCGTGGTGTTGGTGACTAAACAGGCATAGTCAGTGGGGCATGTCGAGGCATCTGTTATGGAGCATGTTTGAGAACACAGTGATGATGTTCCATCGGTACCACAGAGACCTGTGACACAGTCTTGATTCGCTTCACAAGGATGACCCAATTCTATGAGGTCAATGACAGGCTCCACTACAATTTGAACACTTTGAAAATCAGTGGCACCAAACCTGTTGGTTGCTTCTATGGTTATCGTATGTCTGCCTTGGCTAAGGTTGTCGGGGGCATTGAAAACATAAGGCGGATTTTCCAGAGTTGTAATTAGTCTGTTGTCAATTAAGAGTTTGACAGACGCAACACCTCTATCATCAGTGACCGTAACACGAATGATAAACTGCTCAGGGACTACAGCGTCATTTTGCGGTTCTGTTATTTCAATAAGTGGAGATGTTGGCTCGCCAGAACCAAACAAAGAATCAATCAGTGCATATGAGTTTTGTGTGGATTGTCCACAGTCACAGTTGCGTTCGCTAAACTCTCCACAACGATTGTCTATGTTTTGAAAATATTTATTTCCACATTGTTGACGATTTTGATCGAGGTATGTCATGGGATCTCTGCAATCAAATAGATGATCCAGTCCCCATGGGTGCCCCAGTTCATGCACAACTGTTTCTGCGATAGTGCGCACATCGTTTCCCCATACACGAGGAAAAACAAACGCAATGGCATTATCAATGGCACCTGAACAGGTAAATGGAGCAACGCCGCCAGCATTGGAACCAAATCCAAACTCATCAGGATAGCCATCGCAAATAATGGCTTCAAAATGCTTAATCGTACATCCTGTAGTGACACCACCGCAGGGATCGACATCGGTAACCTCAATATTAAATGGAAGGAATATGTCTTTTGTTTCAGCTACGACTTGATCCCATGAGACATCGCCATAAGGATATTCATCGAAGCTTGCTGTTTGGTTTAAAATGGAAGATAGATTTCCTCGAGAGTCTTCAGGTCCACCAGGATTAAATGTTTCTCTATTTTGACACCGATTAAGAAACACAATATTTGTGAGTAAAAATGATATGTTGTTTTGATCACTATGACGATATTTAACAAGTTCAACCTGTGTTGAATCAACTTCTATAGCAGTTCGTGTAGGTTGCGTCGATTGATTGATAGATTGAGATGCAATATTGCACGTCGAGTGATTGATGGATTGAGAAGTTGTGTTGCTCATCGATTGATTGATAGATTGAGAGGTCGTGTTACTCGTCAATGTCAATGATGACGCTATAGCGAAAAATATAATTGCCGAATTTGAAATCAATGCAATCATAATGAGATTGTTCCTTGTTTAGTTCGATATAAACGTAAAACTAGATGATGCAAAAGCAATGTAAAGAGGATCAAGAAACCTGTCAAGCAAAATCCAGAAGGATGAGCATTACATCCTTCATCTGAGACTATAATATCGATTGTTTTAGACTGAGTTGCACCATCAATATCTTGTACGACAATGGTGAGTGATCTCATTTCAGATGTGATGGAAGATGGTGTGTTAAGGAAATAGAGTGTTTCATGTTTTGGATTGATAAGTTCATCATCAATTCATAATTCTGCAAAATCAATATCACCAAAATCGAGGGTTGTGACATGGATTGAAAACGGAGGATGATTTCCTCATGTTTCAGGAAAGGTAAATGAGACGCCATTCTCAATAGCATCCGCACATGTCATAGGTGCTATACCTTCAAACAAACATGCGCATGGATAAGCCTTTGCATAGCATGTCGATACAATACATCGATTGACGATTGTCATCATGTACGTCTCTGTATTGTAACTATATGAAAGGATAAACTAACGTGCGTGGTTGCTGATAGGGGTGTATATTTTATTGTGACGTCTTAAAAGTAACAATCCCAATGACATGATTAATGCAACTAATGCGGAGTGGTTATTGGAATGACATCCTTCATCGTCAGAGGTGATATCGTTAGAGACAACAATAGTTTTTATCTGTTGTGCTCCATGATTGTCTTCTGCAATGAGTGTTACTGTATGTTCTCCTAGAAACAACGTTCTGGGTGTGTCGAAGATGTAGGGTCCAAAATCCAACGTCAATATTTCTTCTTCATCAACAAGCAACTGAACAAATGCAATACCATCGGGATCAGAAACCTCTGCACGAACAGTAAATCCGATGTCGACAATACTGCCATTTTCAAGTTCTACAAATGACAGTTGAGGCGGAGTAGAAATATATCCCTCTCCAAGAACATTAAATAGGGTCTGATATGAATTTTGTTGTTGTCTACCACAGGAACATGATTCTCTCTGAAATGTTCCACAAACATTGTTTTTATCTTGAAAATATTTTTCCCCACAGCCACTGAGATAGGTCATGGGATCTGAACAATCAAATAAATGATCGAGCCCAAAGTTATGACCAACTTCATGAACAACAGTCTCTGCAATATGACGAGGGCCGTTATGAGCAAGTGGGAAGATAAATGCTATACTGTTCTCAATGACACCGGCACAAGTAAATGATGCAAAACCACCAAGACCGGGGACATTCATTCCGAAGTTAGCAGGGCTACCACAAACAGCGGCTTCAAAATGATTTGGACAGGTCTCTCCTTCAGAAAGATTGACACAGGGATCCTGATCTGTAATTTCGATATTAAAGGGGTAAAGAATATCCCGAACATGTCGAACCACTTCAGTCCATGATTTGTCATCATGTTGATATGGATCAAGTGTGAGAGGTACTCGTGCATGTGGGGTGTGATTTTTTCGTGAATTCTCTTGTCCAGGTGTTAAATCCAGTCCCCCCAGACAGCGATTTAAGAACAAAAGATGTGATCCTTGATGGGTTGAGGGATCGAGTATTGTGACATCGTTGGGGCCTACAACGACATAATCTTTGACATGTTGTAGATGTTGATCACCTGTTATTTCTGATTGGTTGTCACGTGCAAAACTCAGAGAGGTACTACTTAGGCATGATAATACAATGAGAATGTTTAAAAATAGTTTCATAGTGATGCTCACTAAAGATCGTATCCAAAAGATTTCGGTGGATGCGATATTAGGACATTGAAATGATTATGTCAAAGAGTGTTCTAGTGCTTTGTAATCAATGATCTCAGGATTTATTTTTGTAAGATCTGATTTTTTGAGGATATATCTTCAACGGTTGCCTCAAACAGTTGTTGTTCTACACCGTTCTCAAGGAAGAACATCTGTTGAAAATGACATTGAAACAAATAAACCGTAGAACAACAATAAAATAGCCCCTTCAACACGGGATATTTTACTATGCATAGATATAATAAATATCGTAAACAGTGTCACTAAAAACAATGAAGACAATTCAATGAGATAATCTTCAAAAACGAATGGGATAGGCTTAATTAGTACCGTAGCTCCCATGACGAATAAAATATTGAAAATATTTGATCCAAGCAAATTCCCAATGGACAATCCAGTTTCTCCACGACGCGCTGCAATAACAGATGTAATCAATTCAGGCAGCGATGTTCCTACAGCAATGATTGTAAATGCAATCGTTTGTTTTGAAACACCTAATAATTCAGCTAAATAAATAGCTCCATCAAGGAACAATCTGCTTCCAACAGTAAGCATTGCAATGCCTACTGCTATGCAAAGAAATGGTGTGACACCCAATGTGAGTTGAGTTGTTTCATGAGTCTCTTCAAGAGTGGTTTGTGGTTTTCTGTTTCCTGATAAACTCCATACGGTGAATATTATTGCCAAGACAATAGAGATGACACCATCAATCAAATCTATTTGTGTGTCTAATGCAAATAAAGGAATGACAATGATTGATACAACGAGAAACAGTAAAGGAACGAACTCTTTTTTGGGGTGAATGTTAATCACAATAGGTCGAAAGAGTGCAATCAATCCTAAAATAAGACCAAGATTGGCTAAGCAAGAACCTAAAACATTACCTACAACAACTTCACTATGATTATCCATTGTTGCTTGAATATTGACGACAAACTCAGGAGCAGACGTTCCATAAGCCACAACAGTTGAGCCTATAATAAACGCACTCATGCCGTAATATCGAGCTAAATGCGATGCTCCACGGACAAGATATTCACCTCCGAAATAGAGGAAAAATCCTCCAACGATGAGCATAGCTAGATTTAACATCATGATAATGGCCTGTGTCGATGCTTCATTGCATTCAAGAAAGAAACGGTAACAAATCCTAAGAAACATGCAATCAATACATGAGGAATTTTTTCTCCAAAAGTGATGTTATCAAATAGGCTTATTTTTGATGTATAGCTGTTTTTCCATGGCCATACTGACAGTAAAGATCCTGCAATGAAACCACTTAACAATGCCATACAATCATCATGTTTGTGTTTGAGTAACCGATGTAACACAGGAATAATCGAGATAAATCCTACTAAGATACCTCCTGAAAATGCTAAGATTATTGTTAGATTTTGATCATGTATCGCACTGATAATCGTTTGATACTGCCCAACAATGACCAAAAACAGTGAACCACTAATACCAGGCAACAACATGAATGCAGTAGCCACAATACCACTGGATAGAATTAACCACAGATTGGATGTTGAAGTTTGAGATATGGGTAAAAAGACAAAAATGAGTGTTAGCGTCATGCCTATGAGTGCCAATATCTGATGTCGCCGTGTTTTTTGAGTAATACGCTTCCATGGAATGTGAATGCTTGAAGCCACTAACCCAAAGAAAAATCCATAAGCTATGGGGGCTGTATCAATACGTTGTAATAATCCCAATGAATCGCTGGAACCTACCAATAATTTTGTGACAAAATAATAGGCGCAGATTACACCGATAATTAATGGAACTAGAAAGATAAAGGTGGGAAAAAGAGACGATCTTGGTTTGTTACGAAACCATTGAACTGGTGCATGAATAAGTGTATTGAATGAATTAATAATTCGTGTATAAACATTTAAAATTAAAGCGATTGTACTTCCAGAAATGCCTGGAATTGCATCCGCAGTTCCAATACACAATCCCGATATAAACGATGTCAATATCCGTGTGTGTGACTCTGCGATGTTATCATCGAGAGAATGTGTTAACGGTTTTTCAGTCACAGAGATTGTTTGAAATTGAGTAACGCATCGGCATCACGGATCATGCGGTTAGTCTCATCATCATCATCTGCTTTATAATAACCGCGAATATTTAGGTGCTGATCAACCAGTACAAAATGTGTTCCATGAATGATATTGGGAATATCATTGTCCAAAGTTCCTTTTTGTTCCATGGACATCTTAAATCCTTCACGCACAGTGGTTTGAATTGTTTCTGAATCTCCAGTGACAAAAGACCACAGTCTTGAACTACTTTTATATTTTTTTGCGTAAGCTTTTAAGATCTCTGGTGTATCAAAATCTGGATCTACAGTGAAAGATACAAGATGCATAGAGGATGCTGCATGTCGAATACGATGTTGTATTTTGGCCATACGATTTGTAAACAATGGACAAACCGTTGGACAACGCGTGAAAATAAAATTGACAATCCATACAGAACCTTTGAGTTCATCAGAACCAAAAGGCTGATTGTCTTGATCTATTAATCTAAATTCAGGAACTGCACCTAAAATCGGAGGCATATCATATGGAGGCATGGTGACTGCACGTACGATCTGATATCCAACGATGGAGAGGGCAATGCACACCAACATCAATGATAGGATCCAAGGTTTTTTTATTAATTGAAAGAACATGGTTTAATTCAAAGCTATACAATGTGTTTCGTACAATTATCAGGAGAAATCTAATCTAATCTCAAGGGTATGGTCAAATATCTATTGAAAATGAATTACAAGATATTGTTGTTCATACATCTTTTATGATAAATGTGCGACTCTATGTTTGTTTGTGTGTATGATTATGCTAATTGACTATCATAATAATAATGAGGAAACTATTTAAATGAGTACCTCTGCCACAGATCATTTGAATATGCGCGTTGTTCGTGAACCTCATTATGGTCCAACAACTCCAGGGAAACTCGGTATCTGGGCGTTTCTTTTGTCAGATGCATTTTCTTTTTTTGGATTGCTTTTGACGTATGGTGTTTTTTATATCCAAACCCCTGAATGGATTCCTGATTATTTACCGAAACTAGGGATCCCTTTCACAGCGGTCATGACGTTCGTTTTGATTTGTTCTAGTGTTTCTATGGTCTTAGCTCATGATGCTTGTGTTCATAAAAATCATGCAAAAACAGTTCGTTGGTTAGGACTAACGATTTTAGGTGGTTTGTTTTTCTTAGGTGGACAGGTCTATGAATACACACATCTGATTGGTGAAGGTCTTATCTTTGGTAATTCTTTAGTCGGAGAATCTCGATACGCCAGTACATTTTATTTGATCACGAGCTTTCATGGTGCACATGTGCTTACTGGTGTGATTTATCTCATTGTGATATTTATTAACCTAATCAAAGGTAAATATAAGGATGGTAACCATACAGCGATTGAACAAGTGGGTTTGTTTTGGCACTTCGTTGATCTCGTTTGGATTCTCGTCTTCGCGTTTGTCTATTTAATTCCAGCAACTATTTAATTCCAGCAACATAGACTATTATGGCATCTCCAAACCCCAGAAATTATATTATCGCTTTTATTTGGCTAGGTGTATTAACATTGCTTGGTGTTGGATTAGCTCAATTTCCGATACCTAGAATTTATGCAGTGATTGGTATTATTGCATTAGCTATTGCCAAAATTGCTTTAGTGGGACTTGTGTTTATGCATATTCGTTATGAAACCGTTCATTTACGTAATAGCATTGTTATACCATTTTTAATCCCTGTATTATTTGCCATCGCACTCATTTGTGAAAGTGCAAACAACGGAGCTATTTAGAATGATAACAAAAATAACGATTGCTGCAATGAGTGTGTTGATATTTTTGATGCCTGCTTGGGCTTATGCCTGTCCTTACTGTGCAGGTCGTTATGATGCTGGCATGAGTCGTGGTGTTGTCATTGGCTCTATGATAGCCGTTCCTTTTTTAATTTTTGGTATCACACTTTCGGTGATCGTTCGGATCATTCGACGACATAAAAATAACGCAATGATTGACATCAATCGAGTATAAGCAATGACTAAATCAAACAATCAATTTAAACGAATTATCGGTGTGTTGGTTACGGCACTCTCAGTGCTGATCGTGGGGTTATGGCATGGCACGACAGCTTTAGCTGCCCCAAAAATGGAAACAGGAATAGGGCTACCTAAAGATATCTCAGTCGATGGACATCGTATTGATTGGTTGCTTGGAGTGACCAATCTTTTCGTAACAATTCTGTTCATAATGGTGTGTCTGTGGATACTGATTGCATGCATCAAACATGGCAAAAAACATACATCGGACTATGATCACGGTGAATCAAAACATACTTTTATTGCATCATTGACAGTTTCTGCATTGGTATTTTTAATCGTCGATGGAAATTTATTTGTTAACTCGATGATTGATATAGATTATGTGTTTTGGGACTTTGCTGGTGTTGAGAAAAAACCAGATCTTGTGCGTATTGAAATTAATGCACATCAATGGGCATGGGACGCACGGTATGCGGGACCTGATGGACAATTTAATACCAAAGATGATGTTGTTACATTAAATCAGATCAATGTCCCCAAAGATGCCCCTATTTTATTTCAGCTTGCTTCGGTTGATGTGATTCATAGTTTTTATCTGCCGAATCTTCGTGTCAAACAAGATGTTGTTCCTGGTCGAATTACACATTTGTGGTTTCAAGCAACAGAATTAGGTGATTTTGATATTGCTTGTGCCCAACATTGCGGTGTTAATCATTATCTTATGAAGGCACAACTTACAGTACAAAACTCTGATGTGTTTCAAGAATGGATTCGTCAACAATCAATAGACTCGGTTCGTCTATATGAAACAGCTGTTAAAGAGGGTGGTATTCATGAGAAACGTTTTCAAGAAACTCAGTGGGGTTGGCCTTGGAAAAAAAGTCTTTGATGGAGAGACGGACAATAGAAGAAGAATAATTAATTATGAGTGAACTACAACCGATTCATGCAGCACCAACTTCTTTTATAAAGAAGCATATTTTTTCAACAGATCACAAAGTTATTGCTAAGCAATTTCTTTGGGCAGGACTTTTGTTTCTCGCATTAGGTGGTTTTTTGGCGATGTTGATTCGTTGGCAATGGGCATTTCCTGGTGAAGCGGTTCCTTTTGTTGGACAAGGAATGTTTCCCAGCTCTGATGGAAGCATTACACCTTCGGGTTACACCAAATTATTCACCAATCATGGTTTGATCATGATTTTCTTTGCTATTACACCGTTATTAATTGGTTTCTTTGGTAATCTTTTAATTCCGTTACAAATCGGTGCAAGAGATATGGCTTTCCCTCGTCTCAATATGGCATCGTTTTGGGTTTTTGTATTGTCACAACTTTTAGTCTTGGCATCACTTGTTGTACCTCTGGGTGCTGCCGCTGCTGGATGGACAACGTATCCACCATTGTCAACCAACATTGCAACACCTGGTCTTGGACAAACACTAATGGTGATGGCGTTATTTGTCGTTGGCATTTCAACCATTATGGGTGCCATTAACTATATCGTAACGATTATTGGATTCCGTGCGCCAGGCATGGGTTATTTTAAAATGCCTTTATCAATTTGGGGATTATGGTTAGCATCTATCTTGAATCTATTATTTGTTCCTGTCCTTGGTTCAGCAGGATTATTACTACTGTTTGATCGCCTTTTTGACACGCAATTTTTTATTGCAGGTGCTTCTGGTAATGGTGATCCCATTTTGTTTCAGCATTTATTTTGGTTATTTGGTCATCCCGAAGTGTATATTTTGATTTTACCCGCATGGGGCGTGATTGCTGATTTTTTATCGTTCTTTTCTCGTAAACCTTCGTATTTTTACAAAGGGTCAGTATGGGCATTAGTCACCATCAGTATCTTAAGTGCGCTTGTTTATGGACATCATATGTTTGTTGCTGGAATGAGTCCTATGCTTGGCAAATCATTCATGCTTTTAACATTAGCCATTAGTATTCCTGCTGAACTATTATTCCTCAATTGGTTACATACAATATGGAAAGGATCTATTCGATTAACCGTACCAATGCTTTTTTCATTGGGATTTGTATTTGTATTCGCTCTTGGAGGATTAACTGGTATTCATTTAGGTACGATTTCTACTGATCTATATCTTCATGACACCATGTTTGTTGTGGGGCATTTTCATTTTACATTAGCTGCGGCTACCTTTTTGGCAGTGTTTGCAGGTATTTATTTTTGGTTTCCTAAAATGTTTGGTCGTCATATGAATCAACGTTTAGGTAAGATTCATTTTTGGACATCGTTTATTGGTATTAACGGTGTTTTTACTGGTCAATTAATTGTGGGTTATGCAGGACAACATCGTCGACTATATGATCCGTATGAATATACATTCATTAAACATCTGCAACCTCTTAACGAATGGACGACTTATTTTGCATTCTTTTTAGGCGTGAGCTCACTGGTTTTTGTGGTTAATTTCTTCTGGAACGTATTTCGAAGAGGTCACGATGAAAACATCGACAATCCATGGGAAGTCGGAACATTAGAATGGACAGTGCCTTCTCCACCACATCATCATAACTTTGACACAATACCCACTGTCTTTCATGGGCCACATGAATACAGTAATCCTGAGGTCAAAAAAGCGTTGGGCAAAGATTGGCTTGCTCAGACAGAAAAATTTTCTTTCAGTAAACAGGATGATTCATGACCTCGTTAACAAACACTGTGTCACCTGTTCAAGCGATGATGATTCGATCATCATCGGCAATGATTGGAATGGTTGCATTCATTGCTTCATGGGCGATGCTGTTTGGAGGATTGTTTTTCGCATTTGGATTACTCCGTCTAGGATCTGAGGCATGGCCTCCTGTAAATGTGATCAATCTACCAATTGCACTACCGGCGATCAATACAGGTATTTTACTGTCAAGCAGTGTTTTGTTGATGGTTGCTATGCATTATCTCCGTAAAGGAAATGAGCGAGCTACAGTGCATGCTCTTTTGATTGCCACCATTCTTGGTATCATGTTTGTAGTAACACAAGCTTGGTTATGGAATGAAATGAGTGGGTTAGGACTTAATCTTTCTGATAGTCATTACGGTGGTTTGTTTTACATGTTTACAGTGATCCATGTGATTCATGTTGTTGTAGGCATTGGTGGACTGCTAGCCTTGACGATTAATGCCTATAGAGGTCGATATACCCAAGAATCTCATTTGCCTGTCAGGTTGTGGTCAATGTATTGGCATTTTGTTGGTGTTGTTTGGATTCCAATGTTTGTGTTGTTGTTTTTATCTTAGTAAGACGGTGTTTTCTATGAAACGAATTTCTTATTTTTTTATGATGATGTGGGTTGGTTTTGTTGTTGCTTGTAGCGTCCCAGATCCAGAGAAATTTACCGAACCACAATTGTTAGGTGGTGAATGGATACAGCCTGATGTATTGAATGCAGGTTATACGGCCTATACGCATTATTGTTTTGCATGTCATGGTGAATTGGGTGACGGTAAAGGTCCTGCCTCGTACTCATATTATCCACCACCGCGTGATTTTCGAAAAGCTTTGTTTAAGTTTGCAGGGGTTGCATCAGGAAGCCTTCCTTCTGATGAAGAATTAGAACGATTGGTTCGTGTTGGATTGGATGGCACAGCTATGTTGCCATGGGATATTTCCGAAGAAGAACTCTGGCTAACGATTCAGTATATGAAAACATTTTCATCAGAAAAAAGAGGTTATCGTAAATGTCGCAAACCAGGCGAACCTCAAACATGTAAAAAATTGAAGAAGGTAACATATAAAGATAATCCTTATGAAGTCATACCATTTGATGCGCGTTGGAATGATCATGTCTTTGATCAATGGGCAATGCAGCAGAGCAAAAACATCAAATCTGATATGATGGATCGTTGGAAAAAAAACAAACGTCTTGAAGCACAACAAAAATACGATGAAGCGGTTCAAGAAGGTGCTAAAAATTATCACAAACTAGGATGTCATCTATGTCATGCATCCTATGGTAGTGCGAAACAAATAAAACAATGGGGTGGTAACCCTAGAGATCAATATCCATTTGATTCTACACCTAAATACAGTCGTGAATATAAAACCGTATTGATGCCACCTGATTTCCTTCGACATCGAGTGCGTTCTCCACAGCATTATCAAGATGACAAAGGTGCTCTTCGCTATGATCCTAAAGATTTTTATCGAGTGATTGCGTCAGGTATTCCGGGAACAGCTATGCCTGCTTGGGGAGAGACTTTGACCGCTAAAGAGCTTTGGAGTATTTCTTATTTTGTGATGGATGTTTCAGAAATGATGCCTAATAAGCAAGGCAAAATAGCCAGACAGTCTTTGATGAATGGTAGTATTGATTCAATCTATGATTTAGATAAAAAATAAACATGCATGAATCCAATGATATTAGAGCATATCATTGGGATTGACGATTTTATCAAACATCTCACCTGAAATCAGTCCTAACTCTAAAACAACCTCACGCAACGTCTTGTTTTCATGTAGTGCTTGTTTGGCAACCATGGCTGCTTTGTCATAACCAATGGTTGGTGCCAACGCGGTCACTAACATGAGTGATCGGTTGAGATGTGTTTTTATTTGAGTCTCATTGGCTATTAAGCCTGTAACACAATTGTCGGAAAACGCGACAGAGGCATCTGCCAAAAGACGGATTGATTGTAATGCAGAATAAACCATAACAGGTTTAAAGACATTGAGCTCAAAATTACCTGCTGTACCTGCCATGGCAATCGTTGTGTCATTGCCAATGACACGCGTACATACCATACGCATGGCTTCTGACTGTGTTGGATTGACTTTACCAGGCATAATGGAACTTCCAGGTTCATTGGATGGTAAAGAAATTTCCCCAATACCACAACGAGGACCAGAACCAAGCCATCTAATATCATCAGCAATTTTCATTAATACACATGCGGTTGTTTTTAATGCGCCACTGGCATCAACAATGGCATCATGTGCTGCTAATGCTTCGAATTTGTTCGGTGCTGATATAAATGTATGTTTTGTGATGGTGCTAATGGCTTGTGCCATTTTTTCTGACCAGCCTTGAGGTGCGTTAATTCCTGTTCCTACCGCAGTTCCTCCGATGGCTAATTCTTGCAGATGGGGCAAGGATCGTTGGATGCTTTGTATCGCATAATCAAGCTGTGCCACATAGCCTGAAAATTCTTGACCGAGTGTGAGTGGGGTAGCATCCATTAAATGTGTTCGTCCAATTTTGACGATATGTTTCCACTGCGATGCTTTGTCATTGAGTGATGTTTTAAGTTTGATAAGATTTGGAATTAATGTGTCTTGGATAGCGATGACTAATGCAATAGACATCGCTGTTGGGAATGTGTCATTTGACGATTGCGACATGTTGACATGATCATTGGGGTGAACTGGATTTTTACTGCCAATGACCCCACCGAGCAATTCAATGGATTTGTTGGCAATCACTTCATTGACATTCATGTTAGTTTGCGTGCCACTTCCTGTTTGCCATACTACTAGGGGGAAGTGATCATCTAAGACACCTTGAGTGATGGATTCGGCAACACGCTGTATCGTTTGAGCGATATTGGCATCAAGGTTATCATAAGAATGGTTGACCTGTGCAGCACTCCATTTGACGATAGCCATGGCATGAATGATTTCAATCGGCATAATTTCAGTACCGATTGGAAAATTTTGAATGGAACGTTGTGTTTGAGCACCCCAATAACGATCTGAGGGAACATCGATAGCACCCATAGTATCTGTCTCAGTGCGGTACTGGGTTTGAGGTATATCCTTGTGATTGTTGTCTTTTATTATATGGCTCATCATCACACCCTATACCTTTTTTTTCTGCCAAGCACCAGAGAGAAAAGATAGGTTAGGTTTGAAAACAATCAGGATGCATAAAATCTTTTTCATGATACAAACAGGCTCATGCTTGTTACTGCATCCGATAAGATAGATCTACGCTCGTGTCTTCGTGTAGAGCTTGTTGATTTTGTTCAAAAAGAATTTAACGTACCGATGTATCGTGCGAAACAAATATGGGATTGGGGACATAAGCATCGGGTTAGATCTATTGATGATATGAATAATCTGCCCAAATCTATACGCAATGATTTAAACGACAAAGCAACATTGACAACGCTAGATCTCAAAGAAGTGCAATGTTCCTCCGATGGTACTTATAAAATCAGATTTGAGACTTCAGATCACACATCGATTGAGAGTGTTTTGATTCCTAGTCGTGGAAAATATACACAATGTATTTCATCACAAGTAGGTTGTGCTATGGGATGTAAGTTTTGTGCTACAGCTAAAATGGGGTTGATTCGTCATTTAACGGCTGGAGAAATTGTTGATCAAGTATATCGTGCACGGACTTTTTTAGATAATAGAAAGGACACAAGGCGTATTGGGAATTTGGTATATATGGGGATGGGTGAGCCACTGCATAATTATGATCATGTCGTTCGATCAATCAAAATTTTAATTGATCCTGAAGGCATTAATTTTTCGCATCGAAAAATTACATTGTCTACATCAGGCTTAGTGCCTGCCATTCGTAAACTTGGAAAAGAATCCTTTCAAGTCAACTTAGCTGTTTCACTCAATGGTGCTTCTGATGACATTCGAAGCAAAACTATGCCTATCAACAAAACATACAATTTAGCTATGCTCATTGATGTACTTAGTGAATATCCATTGGATGCAAGGCGACGTATTACATTTGAATGGATCATGTTAGCAGGTATTACAGATTCAATTAAACAAGCGGATAAATTGTTAAAACTTCTCACGAAACTTCCTTGTAAATTGAATTTAATTCCATGGAATCCTCACCCTAACAGTGATTACAAACGCTCTAGCAATGAGCAAATTGAAACATTTCAACGTTATATTTTAGATCACGGTATGCAAGCAACGATTCGTGTGCCACGCGGTGAAGACATTGATGCTGCTTGCGGTCAGCTTGCTTTAGCCGAGAGCAAAAAACAGGACAATATTGTGCCGCTCTCCATCAAAGAAGAATCATCATCCAATCTTTATTGATCTTTAACAGCTGCAACCAGCTCGACGAGAGCTTTTTTGCCATCACCAAAAAACATCAACGTGTTGTCGGCTGCAAATAATGGATTAGGAATACCTGCAAATCCAGGACTCAGACTGCGCTTAATCACAACAATAGTGCGTGCCTTCGACACATCAATAATAGGCATACCTGCAATGGGACTGTTAGGGTCAGTATTGGCAAAAGGATTAACAACATCGTTTGCCCCAATGATAATGGCAACATCGACAGCTTCCATTCGTGTGTTAATAGTATCCATCTCGATGAGTTTTTCATAAGGAATATCAGCTTCAGCAAGCAAAACATTCATATGTCCAGGCATCCGACCTGCAACAGGATGAATGCCATATTCAACATTGACATCGTTTTTTTCAAGACAGTTGGCTAAATCACGAACATTGTGTTGAGCTTGTGCTACTGCTAATCCATACCCTGGAACAATCAATACTTGTTGTACTCCATCGAGTAACATAGCAACTTCTTCCGCCGATGTTTCTGTGATTTTTCCTTGATAGACATCATCACTATCGATGTTGTTTTGACTAGA
Source organism: Myxococcales bacterium (assembly GCA_014238595.1). Taxonomy (GTDB): domain Bacteria; phylum Myxococcota_A; class Polyangia; order Haliangiales; family J016; genus JABAAV01. The sequence continues at coordinate 18,235 of JABAAV010000016.1, forward strand.
TTGTGTTCCAGCAAACAAAACGTTCGCAAGAGAACGATTCATAGCCTTACACATGATGAATGTTAGAATCAATCCTGATGCTCCAACCAATGACCCTGCAATAATAAGAATGTTGTTTGATAAAACAAAACCTGTTGTTGAAGCAGCAAGACCGGATAAAGCGTTAAGCAAAGCAATAACGACAGGCATATCTGCGCCGCCAATAGGTAGTACAAATAGAACTCCAATTAAAGTTGCTGCTCCGATCAAAGCAAGCATGATTGAAGTTGTTGGTGTGATAACAAGCATGGTGCCAAGCACTAAAACACCAATAGTCAATAATAAATTAATCACAGGAAGTCCTGGAATATTACGATCACGGACTAAGCCTTGTAGTTTGCCAAAGGCAAGCAGACTGCCCCACAATGTTACCGTACCTATGTAAGCAGAAAAGATAATTGCTATTAGGACAGGAACAGATAGTGTGGCATTGGTTGATGTTTTTCCAAAAAACTCACCCAAGGCGATGAGTGCTGATGCTGCTCCACCAAGACCGTTGAATGTGGCAACGAGTTGCGGCATACCTGTCATTTGTATTTTGACTGCACATATAATGCCAATCAATGTTCCAATACCGATACCAATAATGATGCCTTGAAAAGATACGATGTTTTGATCAAAGAGGCATGTGATGGTTGCAATCGCCATACCTAAAGCACCGAGCAAATTGCCGCGGATTGCAGTTTTGGGATGTGTTAATCCTTTAAGACCAAAAATAAACAAAATGGCCGATAACAAATAAGCAATATTGAGTAATGAAGAAAAAGATTGTGTATCAAGAGTGTTCATAAATAAATGTAAAGATATGTTTTATACTTGTATCAATTGATGAGTGTTATTTTCTTTTTTTAAACATAGAGAGCATACGATGTGTGACTAAAAAACCACCAACGAGATTTATAGTTGCCATAATGACGGCAGCAATGCCTAAATAATTGCTCCAAGGAGTATAGTTCCCTCCAGAAACAAGAAGGGCACCAATGATAGCGATCCCTGAAATAGCATTTGATCCTGACATCAATGGTGTATGTAATGTTGGTGGTACTTTTTGAATGATTTCAAAGCCGATGAAGACTGACAAAACAAAAACAGTGAAGGATGCGATCAATATTTCCATGACAATTTTCCAGAGAGATTAATTCGTTTTAAGAAGATCGATGATTCGGGGATGTTTAACAGTGCCTTCATGAATAAGCAAAGTGCCTTGGATGATTTCATCGTTTAGATCTATAGATTTTGTTTCACCACCAAAGATATGCAATAAAAAGGTTGTAATGTTTTGTGAATACATCTGACTGGCATGATAAGCAACTGTTGATGTGATATGGGCTGAATCAATGATCGAAACGTGATTGTCTGTAACGACAGTTTCCCCTGATTGAGTCAATGCACAATTTCCACCAGTTTCTGATGCCAGATCGACAATCACTGAGCCCGGTGTCATTCCAGAAACTGCTTCATGAGTGACAAGCAAAGGTGCTTTGCGTCCAGGAATGGCTGCTGTTGTAATGACAATGTCGTTATGTGCTATGACTCGTGCAAGCTCTTGGCGTTGTTGATTATAAAAATCTTCTGTTCCCGCCTTAGCATAGCCACCAGCATCTTCGGTGTCTTCCGTTTTGATATTGAGTTCGATAAATTTAGCACCCAAACTCTCGATTTGTTCTTTAACTTGTGGTCGTACATCATAGGCTTCAACTTTCGCTCCTAGACGTTTTGCTGTAGCAATAGCTTGCAATCCTGCCACACCAGCACCAATGACAAATACTTTGGCAGGTTTGATCGTGCCAGCGGCCGTCATTAACATAGGAAACATACGAGGCAATTTTGATGCAGCTAAAAGAACCGCTTTGTATCCTGCAATGGTTGCCATTGACGATAAAGCATCCATGGATTGCGCTCTTGTAATACGAGGCATCATTTCCATAGACAATAATGAGAGGCCTTTGTTGGCGATTTGTTCGATCTTCTTTGGATTGCCTAATGGATCAGAAAAACCAATGAACGTTTGATTGGGTTTAATGGTATCGTTATCATCCCAAGCGATGGTAGGGGCATGAACTTGAAGAATGACATCTGATTTGTCTAACACATCTTTGCGTGATTCTATTGAGGCATTGTTTTTTCGATAATCATCATCAGAAAAACCTGCATCAACACCTGACCCTGTTTCAACACAAATAGAAAACTGTTGTTTGAGAAGTTTTGGGATCATGGCAGGAATGAGTGCGACGCGCCGTTCCTTGTGAACAATTTCTTTTAAAATTCCGATGGTAATCATGATCTTTGTTTATTAGGTTATAAAACTAAAGTCGCTTATTTACGATAGGGCAACACGCTCGGCTTGTGAGAAAAAGAATGCGATTTCTCGTTCAGCGGCTTGCTGTGAATCAGAGCCATGAACTGCATTGCGCTCGATATCGGTGCCAAATGCATGACGAATGGTACCAGAAGCTGCTTCTTTCGAATTGGTTGCTCCCATAATGTCACGATTTGTAGAAATAGCAGAGTCGCCTTCAAGAATTTGAACAACAACAGGACCTTCAATCATGAACTTGATAAGATCAGAGAAAAAAGGACGGTCTTTATGTTCGGCATAGAAAGATTGTGCTTGAGTTTCTGTAAGACGAATCATTTTTTGTGCAACGATACGAAGTCCGCCTCGTTCTAATTTATCAACAATACCGCCAATGACATTTGCTTTGACAGCATCAGGTTTAACGATAGATAATGTTTGTTCTAGACTCATGAGTAATTCCTTATAAAAGTGCTTTTAATGTGTTTCCCATATCGGCAGGGCTTAGTGCCACTGAAATGTTAGCTTTTTGTAATGCTTCTATTTTGTTTGCTGCTGTACCCGTTGAGCCCATGATAATGGCACCTGCATGCCCCATACGTTTTCCAGGTGGGGCGGTTTGACCTGCGATAAATGCTGCAACAGGTTTTCTGATATGTTTTGAAATATATTCGGCGGCTGCTTCTTCTGAAGTGCCACCAATCTCTCCAATTAAAAAGATTGCATGAGTATCAGAATCTGCATCAAAAAGTTTGATGCAATC